>JAZPZZ010000142.1:0-24312 GCA_045544935.1 Oscillospiraceae bacterium
TGGAGTCGGGCATCTTACATTGGATTTGCTTATTTTGCAACGTTTTCGCAGAAGCGCATCAGAATGGTTGCAACCTGTGCACAAGTCGGAGGCCAAGCGGTCTTAAGGAAGACAACAATGGGCACCAACTCCTTGGCTCACAGAACGACATGGCTACGATCCGACTTTGGAGTCGGGCATCTTACATTGGATTTGCTTATTTTGCAACGTTTTCGCAGAAGCGCATCAGAATGGTTGCAACCTGTGCACGGGTGGCGTTGCCTTTGGGCACGATCGTTTTCGCGGTCACGCCCTGAATCAGCTTCGCGCCGACGGCCCACTGCATGGCGTCCTTTGCCCAGCTGCTGACGCTTCCGGCGTCCGTGAAGGCCGCCAGATCGTCTTTTGCAGAGACATCATACTTCTTGAAGTTCGCGTAGCGCAGCAGAAGTGTGGCGGATTGTTCGCGCGTAACGTCTGCATCGGGGTCAAACTTGGTTGCCGAAATGCCCTTCACGATGTCGTTGCTCGCAGCCCAGCAGACGGCGTCTGTGTACCAGGTTCCATCCTTCACATCGTCGAACGGATTGTCATATTTGGAGGCATCCGGCTCGCCTGCCATGCGGTAGAGCACCGTGACGAACATGGCGCGGCTCATGGGTGTTTCCGGCTCAAAAGTGGTCTGTGTCATGCCCTTGAAGAGACCATGCTTCACAGCGTACTCGACAGAATCGGCGTACCATGCGTCGTCCTTCACGTCGGTGAAGGGGTTTTCATACGGCTCTTCCAGATAGACTATGATTCTGCCCTGCGGCTTTGCGTAGGCGTCGCCGATCTTGCCGCCCAGCACCTGTTCGATGTACATGGCGACGATGTCGCGGGTTTTGACGCCGTTGCCGTTGTTGAGGTATTTCGCGTTTTCACCGTCACGAAGGTCCTTGATGGTGTAAGCGGTGTCGTTGCCGTTCATGAGATAGTTGTCGGTGATAAGCGCGTAGGTCGCCTTGGGATCAAAGTCCTTTCCGGCAGCGCTCTGGATCACAACGCGGCTGACTTCCTTCGCGCGGAAGAACTTGCCGTATTCCTTGCCGGCCTGATACTCTTTGTATTTGTGCACCGCGTATTCGATGCCGGCGACCTGCCCAAAGCCGGGGCAGAGCTCCTCGCCGTAGTCGTTGGAGGGAGATGTGCCCGCCTCCAGAATGTTCAGCAGGTCGTTGCCGGTCACATACAGAATGCCCACGCCCATGGGGGAAAAGGGCAGCGCGCGGAGCAGATCGGTTTTGGTAACGTCGCCGGGATAGAGGAACTGATCACAGTTGCCGCCGTTCTGAATGGCGACCACCGGCGCGTCCTTCTGGAAGCCGTCAAACTTGTTTTCCGCGTACCATTTGAGCGCGTCGGCCACGAGGTCGCCCAGGTTGGTCTCTTCCTTCCATCCGATGCTGTCCGCACCGCAGAGGGTCACGTCGTTCACAGCAATCTTGTCGGCCTCACCGGCGGCCTTGGCTTCGGCAGCAAGCTTTGCCACGTCCGCATCCGGGGTCACAGCGGGGAGCTTTTCTTCGGTGACGGCCTTGGTGGCGTTGTCAATCACATACACGCCGCAGACCGCCTTGCCGTCGTTCGTGATGGAAATGGTCACAGTGGCACCCTTGACCTCCGCGCCGGAGTTGTTCAGGCAGACGCTGATGCCGCCGCCGGACTTGACCGCTGCGGGATCGCCGAAGGTGTAGCCCTTGGCAAAGTCATCCTGAAGCAGCGACGGAACCGCGGTATCGGTCAGCGCATAGACCGTCACCGCGCCGTCAAAAAAGCTGGCGGAGTCGTCAAAGTCGTAGTAGCCGGTGGCGTCCTCGCCTTTGGTGACGTTGGAGCTGATGACTTTGAAGGCGGCAGGCGCTTTGGCGTCACGGCTGTCCATGACGGCTTCGGCAGCCCAGGGGGCGTTGATGCGGTATTCCTCTGCCTCCGCGCCGCGCAGCAGCTCCGCCTGCGTGAAATACTTGTGGAGATTTGCGTGGTAGATCATGCCGGTGGTGGCGTCCGCATAGAAAAACTCGCGGGTGCCCATGGCGGCGGCGTCATAGCCAGCGGCATCCATCAGATTGTAAATGGCCAGACCGCGATCCACGTTGGCAGCGGCTTTGCCCTGCAGATAGTTGCCCGCGTCCACGAGCAGCACGTCCGCACCTTTGGCGGCATAGTCCGCTTTCGCCGCGGCGACGGCAGCATACTGATCTACATCGCCGTTCAAATTGCCGGTGTAAATGACGACGGTTTTGCCCTCATAAGCACCCGCGGCAGACGCAGCGGGAACGAGCAGCGCAACGATCATCATCACGGCCAGCAGCAAAGACAATGACTTCTTCATGAGGAATTCCTCGCTTTCTTTTGGGATAGGTCAAGTATAGCGACGTGGTTTTTTTGCCACAACCTACCCCCGGGGATAATTCTTGATTTTTCGGCAGAATGCAAAAAAAGACAAACCATTTTTTGTGAAAAACACAGCCTGCTGAAAAAACAGCGGGCTGTGTTTTATCCTCCGTAAATGGAACCGGAAACACCAAGCTCCGCAGCAATTCTGGCAGGGTCAACATCTGCGTACCAGTCCGGATAAAGGAGCTTTGCAAAGCACAGTTTGTAATATAGCTGCTGTTCGGGCGTGCCGGTTTCCGCAGCGGACGGCACGATGAGGATCCGCCTGTCCGGAAAGCGCGAGAGCAGATTTGCGTACGCGTCAGAGAGTGCACCGGAGGTGCATTTTACCAGCACATTCGGATTCTTCTCTCGTACCCAATCGTCGTCCACCTCGCCGCCGCCCCGGTTTTCCGCCACATTCAGGACCGTTGTTCCGGCAAGCAGCGGGCTGTACCCGGGCGTGATGTGATCCGTGTCATATTCCAGATAGGCGGAGACCTTTTGGCAGGCGTAGAGAGATTCGTTTGTGTTTTGCAGCACAAACGTCCAGTAGGCGAAGGGGTCATAGGTCCAGTGGGCATAGAGCGTCTGGTCCGCCTGAACTGTGATGACGGTTTCCGGCGCGATCAGATCTCCGCCGTCCGGCTGTGTGAACCAGCCGTCAAACGCATAGCCTGGCTGCGTTGGAGCGGGCAGCGCACCGTAGGCGTCACCCGGATAAATGCTTCGCGTCAGTTCGGAGCGCAGCAGTCTGCCGCCCTGCGGATCGAGCGAGAGCGTATACGCCTCCATCTGTGACCAGTGGGCATAAAGCGTGTGCGGCTCCGAGAGGGTTACGATCGTGTTTTCGGTGACTCTTGTGCCGCCGTTTCGGGTGAAGTACCACCCGGTAAAGGCAAATCCCGTGCGCTTTGCGTCCGGCAGAGTACCGTATACGCTGCCGGGCTGCACCTGGACGGCATCGCGGCTGCATTCGCCGCCGTTCGGGTCCAGCGTGACAGTGATTTTTTCTTTTTGCTTCTCCACCTGCTCTCCCTGACCGGGCGTGATGATACTCACGTTGCTCTCCGGGGTGGTCTGCTTGTCGTCCTTGGAGGGCGAGGAAGGACTGTCCGGATCGGGCGAAGTTTCCGGTGGTCTGGTCGGCGTTGGCGTCGGCGTGCTTTCCGGCTCCGGCGTCGGCGTTGGGGAGGGGTCAGGCTGGGCGGCCTGCTCCAGCACGATATCCGCGACCGGCCCTTCCAGAATCCGCATCCGGCATCCGGCGAGGGAGCAAATCAGGAAGGCGGCCAGCAGTGCGGCAGAAAATCGTTTCATTATGCGCATTTCCTGTGGCCCTCATTTGGAGAAGTATTTTCTCACGGTGTGAAATGCATTGTCCAGCCGCTGCGTATCCTGCGATTCGTGCGCCTCCGTCAGCGCCTGATCCATTTCGCTGCGCATCAGCTCATTTGCCGTGGAGGACAGCGCTGAGCGCACCGCTGCCAGCTGCAGCATGACGCTGGTGAAATCTTCGCCCTCATCAATCATCTTTTTTACACGGGCGAGATGACCCAAATTGCGGTTGATGCGGTGTCGGACAGATTTGGAATATTCTGTGCCGTGCTCTGCCTTTGCTTCCTTCTGGTCCAAAACGGGCGCCTCCTTTTTTGGGATTTGACGACATTATAGCCTGCTCCTGTGGAGCTTCACAACCTGGGGAGGGGGATATTTTTTCGGAAGAAGCGCTTTGAAACCCAAATTTTGTGCAATTTTACATCCCCCGCCCCCGGTTGTGACGATATTGGAAAGACGCTAAGATATGATTATTCCAAGCGGAAGGAGACGGGGATATGAGCAACATGTCTTCTGTCAGGCGATCGACGATTTGCGCGCTGTGCATTGCCCTCTGCATCGTGCTGCCGGTGGCGTTTCATGCGCTCGGCGTCGGGGCGGTGTTTCTGCCGATGCACATTCCTGTGTTTCTCTGTGCGCTGACCTGCGGCTGGGGATACGGCATGTTCTGCGGCATCGCAGGCGCTGCGCTTTCATCTCTGCTCACGGGCATGCCAACGATCACGGGCTTGCCCGCCATGGCGGCAGAGCTTGCGATTTACGGCCTCATTACGGGACTTCTGATCCAAGTGATCCATACGAAAAATGTCTATGCGGATTTATATCTCTCGGTCGTTGCCGCGATGATTCTCGGCCGCGTCGCGGCAGGCGTGATCAATGCCCTGATTTTCGCCCGCGGCGTGACCTACAGCCTTGCCATGTGGGCGTCGGCCTATCTCTTCACGAGCTGGCCGGGCACGGTGCTCATTCTCATTGCCGTTCCGGCGCTGATTGTGGCGTTGATGCGCGCAAAACTGATCCCGGAACGCTATCCGAAAACAGGAGGAACCAAAGCATGATTGACAAGAACGATGTCATCCGTTTTTTTGACCGCTGCGCCCCGTTCTGGGACGCGGAGATGATCCGGAAAGAGGATCTGATCTGCGCAATTCTGGATTACGGCGGCGTGACCGCCGGGGTGGACGTGCTGGACGTCGCCTGCGGCACGGGCGTGCTCTTTCCGGACTATTTGGTGCGGAACGTCGCCTCCGTTACCGGGATCGACATTTCCCCCGAGATGGCGAAGATCGCCGCCTCCAAATATGCGCCGGAGCAGGTGCGTGTCATCTGCGGGGATGTGGAGACAGAGCCGTTCGACCGGCAGTTTGACGTGGTCATGGTTTATAACGCCTTTCCGCATTTCCCAGACGCGAATGCGCTCATTTCGGCGCTTGCGAAGGTCACGAAGTCCGGCGGCAGACTCTCCGTCGCCCACAGCATGAGCCGCGCGCAGCTGGATCATCATCACAGCGGAGCGGCGCACCCGATTTCCAACGGACTCATGAGCGAGGACGACCTTGCGGCGATCTTCGCGCCGTATTTCGATGTGGATGTCAAGATCTCAAACGACCGGATGTATCAGGTCTCCGGTATCAGAAGGTGAGAAACAGATGAAAAACCAATTATCCGCCATTTGCAGCGAAGTGAACAAGGTCATCATCGGCAAGGAGTCCGTGGTGGAAAAGGTGCTCATGGCCATGCTGGCCGATGGGCACATTCTGCTCGACGATGTGCCCGGCGTCGGCAAGACGACGCTGGCCGTGGCCTTTGCCCGCGCGATTGGCCTGAACTATTCCCGCATCCAGTTCACACCCGACGTACTGCCGAGCGATATTGTGGGCTTTTCCATGTATCAGCAGCAGACGGGGGAATTTCGCTATATGCCCGGCGCCGTGACCAACGCGAATCTGGTGCTGGCCGACGAGATCAACCGCACTTCCAGCAAGACGCAGTCCGCGCTGCTCGAGGCCATGGAAGAGCGGCAGGTCACGGTGGACGGTACGGTGCATCCGCTGCCGAAGCCGTTTCTCGTCATCGCGACGGAAAACCAGGTCGGCGCTGCGGGCACACAGCTGCTGCCCCATGCGCAGCTCGACCGCTTCCTCGTGCAGCTCACGATCGGCTATCCCGATTTCGAGAGCGAGGTGGACATCCTCCGCGGCAGACGCACGGAAAACCCAATCGATTCCGTCCGCCAGACCATCACGGCGGCGGATCTGCTTGCGCTCCAGCAGCAGACTGCGGCCGTCACCATGAAGGACAGCATTCTGGAATACATTACGCGCCTTGCCTCCGCCACGCGCTCTCATGCGTGGATTCAGCTCGGCGTCAGCCCGCGCGGCGCGCTCGCCGTGAGCAAAATGGCGCGCGCCTGCGCCATGGTGCGAGGCCGGGACTATGTCATTCCCGAGGACGTGCAGGCGGTCCTCACAGACGTCTGCGCGCACCGCATTCTCCTCTCGCAGAAGGCGAGAACCGAGCGCAAAACCGCGCAGGACGTGCTCGCACAGGTGCTGCAGGACGTCGCCGCGCCTACGGCATTGGATTGAAACCATGTGGAAACGAAGAATTGTGTGGCTGCTGCTCGTTCTGGCAGCGGCCGCGCTGTATCTGTTTGAAAACAACGGCGCGACGCTTGCGGTGCTGCTGATTGTGTTGCTTGTGCCGATATTTGGCATCCTGCTTGCCGCCTTCGGAACAAAGAATGCGACAGCTGACATTGTGCTGCCGGAGCGCTGCTCCTGCGGTGATGAAATCCGCGGTGCGCTGTACTCGCAGACCCGTGGTGAGGCTGTGCTCCTCGTTGAGAATCATCACACCGGCGAGTCGGCGGAGCTCTCCCTGCCGCTTATGCGGAGTGAAACACCCTTTACTGTTCAGGCCGCGTGCTGCGGCGTCGTGCGCGCAAGGGTAAAGCATCTGCTTGCGCGGGATCTCTTCGGCCTCGCCGCGTGGAAGCGCCCGGTCAGCGGCGACGCGGCGACCGTGGTGCTGCCCGCGCTGTTTCAGCCGGAGGTGATGCTCACAGAGAGCGCCTTCGCCATGCTCGACAGCGAGGAGTATTCCGCCGTCAAGCCCGGCTTTGATCCCAGCGAGACCTTCGGCATCCGGGAATACCGCCCCGGCGACAGCATCAAGACCATCCACTGGAAGCTCTCGCAGAAATCCGGTGATACCATGGTGCGGGAGCTCAGCCTCCCGGTGGAACATCAGGTGCTGCTGCGCTATGAAAACCCCGTCGTGAATGAAACCGACCCGGCGGCGATCCACAGCCTGACAACGGTGCTGCTGTCGCTCTCAGCAGTGCTGTTTGAGCAGGGGATCATTCACGACCTTGGCTGGCGTGAAGCGCTCTGGCAGATCGATTCTGAGGATGCCCGCCTTGCTGCGATGGATGCGCTGCTGTCCCTTCCTCCGGAGCCGGCAGCTGCGCCGACGGAGCACATTGGCGGCAGCTATGCCCATGTGACGGCTGTCTCGGCAGATCCTGTTTTGGGCCTTGCGGATCTCTATAACGGAAGCCGGATCACCGTCTTGAAGCATGGCACCGGCGCGGAGGGCCTGCAGCCGGACGGCACGGTGCAGATCTGCTTTGACGATTTCGAGCAGCTGAGGAGGGTGGAGCTATGAACCCAAACACGCTTTCTGTCTCTGCGTCGCTGCCCAAGGAACGCAGTCTGCCGCTTTCTGTGGTTCCGATGCTGCTCTCCATTGTGCTCTGGGGTGCGTTTTTGTGGATGGTTGGCCGCGTGACGCTGCTGCCTTACGTGGCAGCAGGCTCCCTTACTGCGCTGTTTCCGCTCTTTTGTCCGACGCGAAAACACCGGTGTTTGGTTGGCGGTGCGCTGCTGATTTTTCTGGCAGTGCTTGCCTTCCTGTTTTGGCGGCAGATCTCCGGGGGGCTCGCGCTGCTTGTCAATCGGCTCTTTGATCTGAGCGCGGCGCGGCAGCGGTATCTGTATGACAAGTTTGCCGTTTCTGCGATTTCTCCGATTCCGGCGGTGCTGTGGAGCTCGGCATTGACGGCGGTATGCTTTGGCTGGCTCGGCGCGTGGAAGCGCGCGCTGCCCGGCGTGCTGGCGGTTGCGTTCACCGCTGCGGCCTGTGCCTATTTCGGCGTCACGCCCGGGGCACCGTGGCTGCTTGCTCTCCTCGCGCTTTCCGGTGTTTCCATGCTGAAGCAGCCGAATCTTCGTGCTCTGCTGCCGCTTATGCTGCTTGCAGTGGTGATTGCAGGACTCATGCTCTGGCTCCTGCCGGGAGAAAACGCGCGCATCTCTGCGCTGGACGATCAGCTGCGTGACACGCTCGCCCTGACCACCGTGACACTGCAGCGGCAGCCGGAGAGCACACCGACGACCACGCCGGAAACCCAGCCGGAGCAGGCAAACAAAGAGCCCATGCTCCTCCAGATCCGGGAGAGCATGGACCCAAAAACCATCCTTTTGATTGTGTTGATTGCGGCGATTCTTTTGGTGCTGTTTGTTCCTGCGATTCTCCGTGACCGGCTGCAGAAGCGGCGCGACCGAAACCGCGCGGGGATGGAGAGCGCAAACAATGCCGAGGCGATTCGCGCAACCTTCCGATATGCGCTGCTCTGGCTGCGCGCTTCCGAGAGCGACGCGCGGGAGATGCCCGGCTATGACGCTGCATACAGGCTCTGGCAGGAAGCCGCTTTCAGTGACCATGCCATGAGTGACGCCCAGCGCGACCAGATGACGGCGTTTCAGAAAACAGTCTCCGACACGATACAAAGCCGCGCCGGGAGGCGGCTGAAGTGGAAACTGCGATATCAATACGCGCTCTGAATCAAAGCTGCGGGGAAAGCACAGAATGTGCTTTCCCCGCAGCGGTTTTGGAGAGAGCCATACGGCCGCATGGCGCACGACCGGATGACATATGATAGAAGACGCAAATGAAGAAACTCCGAAAGAAAAAGGGCCGCGGGGAGAGTGAGACGTTAAACTCTCCCCGCAGAAGGGAAAGGGGGGATTGCGCGGACGCAGACCAAAACATCCGCGCACTTGGAAGGTGAGACTTGAAAGCTCTGAAATACTTGATGGTCAAAGCTTAGCATACATGGAAATCCCGCACAAGCTACCCCGGGGGATAAATTCGGAAAAAATTTTTCCCCTTGATTTTCAATGGTTTGAAGCACTTCTCGGCAGCTCTCGATCCTCTATCCCCCCGATACGAGCCCGGCAGAGAAAGCTGAAAAATCGGAGCATTTTATATCCCCCGGGGTAGCTTGTGGCGGCGCTGCAGGTGTGATATGTTGGAACCATCCCGAAAACAACAGAAAGGATGATTTTCATGCACGATCACGAACATACGCACGATACTGCGGCGGCCCATGTCCATGCCCATCCGCACGGCGAGGCCAAGGCCATGAGCCCCGAGGAGACGCTCGCTCTGCTCAATTACATGCTGGATCACAACCGACACCACGCGGACGAACTGCACGATGTCTGCCACAGTCTGGAAGCCAACGGCAGGGCGGCCGCAGCGGAAAAGCTCGCCGAGGCGCTGCATCATTTCGACCACAGCAACCTTCTGCTCGCCGAGGCGGTCGCCCTCGCGAAGGCAGCGGAATAACAGGGAGATACTGCCATGGATTCCATGCCAAGCAAAGTGGAACTGTTTGAGAAGGGCTATAACTGCTGCCAGATCATCGCGGTCTATCTCGCGCCGGTCTGCGGCTTTGACGCCGAGGAGATCAAGGACTCGTTCAACATTATGTGCGACACCTGCGGCGGAACGTGCAGCACCCTGCGCGGCGGCACCTACTGCCTCACCGCCTGGGCAAAAAAGCAGGGCTATGACCACGACAGGACCCGCGCCATGGTCGATCAGCTGTACGAGGCCTTTAAGGCCAAACATGGCGGCATTCTCTGCAAGGAGATCGCAAAAAACGACCTCATGGTCTGCGCCGGGTTCGTGGACACCGTCGTAGAGCTGACAAAGCAGCTGATTGAGCAGGAGAAAACAGTGTAATCAGAGCGGAGATATCGTTTGATATCTCCGCCGTTTTGTAATAATTTCACAAAATTTAGAATACACTTCATTTTTATCCCCGGGGGTAGGTTGCGAGCGTTTGCGGACGACGTGTATACTTTGTAACGATACCATACGGAGGTGACAGTGATGGATCAAACCAGCATCACCATGAAGGAGCGCAAGCTGCTCACCCTGATCCGTGAGATCGGCTTCGGAGAAGTCAAGGTTTTCATCGCGGACGGTCAGCCCGTCCGGGTGGAGGAAATCAAGAAAAGCGTAAAGCTCTGAACTGCATACTGACCGACTGAACAACAGCAGGTCCCGTTTCACACCATGGGTGTGGTATGGGGTCTGTTTATTTTTTTGTAAGAAATCAGGTGATCTCATGGCACATCAGGTGGATCTGGATACCATCGCCGCCTACTGGAACGGCCGCGCGGCGGAGTTTGACAGCGAGCATGACACAGAGGATCTGGCGCTCTGGAGCCGGACGCTGGAGCAGGCGATCGGTCTGAACGGCGCCGGCTCGGTTCTGGACGTCGGAACCGGCACGGGCTTTCTGGCGCTGCTGCTCGCGAAGCTCGGCTATTCCGCAAGCGGCGTGGATATCGCGGCCGATATGCTCGCGCAGGGCGTCGAAAAGGCGAAATGCTTCGGTCTGAACGTCGATTTTCGCGAGGCTGCCTGCGAGCGGCTTCCCTTTGCCGACGAGACGTTTAACGCCGTTGTCAATTGCCGCGTCATGTGGACGCTGACCGCGCCGGAGGAAGCGGTGCGGGAGTGGAAGCGCGTGCTCAAGCCCGGCGGGAAGGTGATCTCGTTCATGCGCATGATGGACATGACCGGCGGCGATTTTTACGGCGGGATCGACCTGCCCCTGACGGTCGGCACGCGGGAGGCCTATTGCGAGGTCTATGACGCCGCGGGCCTCAAGCGCATTACGGTGACGGAGCTGCCGGAGGCCATGAGCTCGCAGGAGCCGCACTGGACGATGTTTATCGGGACGAAGCCATGAGAATCACGAGCTTATCCAAACGGATCATCCGCCGCATCGGGCTGCTGATCCTGGTCATGTTTATCCTCTCGCTCGTCGTGTTCTTCCTGGCGCGTCTTGCGCCCGGCGATCCGCTGCAGTCGTTTTACGGCGATCAGCTGGATTCCATGACGCAGGAGGAAATTGACGCCGCGCGCGTCCGGCTCGGCCTGAACGACGGACTGGTGCAGCAGTATATTCGCTGGTTCACCAATGCCCTGCACGGCGAATTCGGCATCTCTCTCAAGCACAAGCAGCCGGTCATGAATGTGGTGAGGCCCCTCATCGGCAACACGCTGCTGCTGGGCGTGCTGGCATATGCGACGGTGTTCGGGCTTGCGACGGTGCTCGCGGTGTTCTGCGTGCTGCACGAGGAGCGGTTTCTGGACCGGCTGATCTGCCGCATCGGCACGGTGTTTTATTATACGCCGGGCTTCTGGCTGGGCGTGGTGCTGGTGCTGATCTTCGCGGTGAACCTCGGCTGGTTTCCGAGCAGCGGCGCGTATGACATCGGCATGAAAAACCATCTCGGCAACCGCATCTCCCATCTGGTGCTGCCACTGTTCGTCATGATCGCGAGCCATCTCTGGTACTATGCCTATATGATCCGCAACAAGCTGCTCGACGAGGTGCGAAAGGACTATGTCCTCCTTGCCAAGTCCAAGGGCTGCACGCGGCGGCAGATCGTCTGGAAGCACTGCCTGCGCAACGTCGCGCCCACCATTGTGAGCATCATGGCCATCTCCATTCCCCACGTCACCGGCGGAACGGTCGTGGTGGAATCCGTGTTCAGCTATCCCGGCATCGGCAATCTCGCCGTGGAGGCGGCAAAGTACCATGACTACAATCTCCTGATGGTGGATGTGCTGATCACGGGCTTTGCCGTGTTCGTATCGAGCTTCATTGCGCAGACGATCAACGAGGAGATCGACCCGCGCATGAAAGAAATGGAGACGATCCAATGGTAGAAACAACTTTGGAGCGCACCTCTGATTTTGAAATTGTAGGCGCAGGCTTTCGGCACCATGAGCCGAAGGAGCAGACGCCCACGCTCCGTCAGCGCCTGAAGGGCAAGCCCATTCTCGCCGCGGTGATCCTGCTGGTGATCGTGCTGGGCTGTATCTTCGCGCCGTACATCGCAAATCACGACCCCGCAAAATACTATTATGACGCCACGAGCCTTGCCCCGAACGGGGAATATTACTTCGGCACCGACTCGCTCGGCCGCGACCTGTTTTCCATCATGTTTTACGGCGGGCGTTCGTCCCTGACGATCGGCGTGCTCGGCGCGGCCGTGGTGGCGCTGCTCGGCATCACCTACGGCACGCTCAGCGGCACGGCGTCCGACCGCGTAGACGGGCTGCTTATGCGCATCATGGAGCTCTTCGGCGCGATCCCGGGCATCCTGCTGATCCTCATCATCACGGCGGTGTTCCCGGCGGGCAATGTCATCTCCATGTCGCTCGTCGTGGGCATCACAGGCTGGTTCGGCCTTGCGCGAATTGTGCGCGGCGAGGTGCGGCAGATCCGCAATACGGAGTATGTGCTCTATGCCCGCAGCATCGGCGGGAAGTTCTTCTATGTTATGCGGCGGCATCTGGTGCCGAATTTCCTCTCGGCAATCATGTTCGTCGTGGTCTCCAGCGTCAGCTCCTGCATCACCACGGAGTCCACGCTCAGCTTCCTCGGCCTCGGTCTGCCGCTGGACGTGCTCTCCTGGGGCAGCATGCTCTCGCTCGCCAACCGGGCGCTGATCCTCAACACCTGGTGGGTCATCATCATTCCGGGTCTCTTCCTCGTGATCACGCTCCTGTGCATCACGGATCTCGGCAACTATCTGAGAAAAGAGACCAACCGCAAGTCCAGCAATCTTTAATTGTGAACGCAGCTGATGCGCTCATATAAAAATTATCATTGGAGGTACGAAATGAAACACACAAGATCCCTGATTGCACTGCTTCTGGTTCTCGTGCTGTGCTTCTCGCTGGCCGCCTGCGGCAGCAAGGAGGAGCCCGCTCCGGCAGGCTCCGCCGAGGCGGAGACCGAAGCGGCAGAGGAAACCGGCGGCATGAACGCGTCCAACACCCTCGTCTATGCCGGCGAGAACGAGGACACCATCAACCCGCTGCTTACCAACCACGACGAGATCACCGACGTCATCTTCTCCGGTCTGATGAAGTATGACGGAAACGGCAAGCCCGTGACCGATCTCGCCACCGAGTACAGCTACGACGCGGACACCTTCACCTATGTCTTCAAGCTGCGTGACGGCGTCAAGTGGCACGACGGCGAGCCCTTCACCGCCGAGGACGTGGTCTTCACCTACGACGAGCTGATCCACGACGACACCCTCTCCAGCAGCCTGCGCTCGGACTATGAGGACATTGTCAGTGTCGAGGCCACCGGCGACAATGAGGTCACCATCAAGCTCAGCCAGTATGACGCGAACATGCTCGGCTACTTCACCATCGGCATCGTTCCCAAGCACCTGCTCGAGGGCGAGGACATTTCCACCTGCTCCTTCAACCAGGCGCCTGTCGGCACCGGACGCTATAAGTTCGTCGAGTGGGACGCCACCGGCGGCATGATCACCATGCAGGCGAACGCCGACTACTACGACAAGGTTCCGAACATTGAGTATCTGGTCTACAAGACCGTCGCCGTTGAGAGCACGAAGGCCACCATGCTGCAGTCCGGCGAGGCGGATCTCGCCTGGCTGAACGCCAACTATGCCGCGCAGTTTGAGGGCAAGGACGGCTACAACGAGTGGATCTTCACCACCGCCGACTACCGCGGCGCCTCCATGGCCATGACCTCGGACTTCTGGGCCCAGAATGCGGACTCCATCGGCGTGCTGAACTACGCCATCGACAAGGAGACCATCGTCAAGAACGTGCTCAACAGTCAGGGCTGCACCGCTTACAGCCCCATCCAGCTCAACCCCCTGGGCTCCAACAAGGACGCCGACATCTACACCTATGATCTGGACAAGTTCGCCGAGGAAATGGCGAAGCTCGGCTGGGTCAAGGGTGACGACGGCATCTATGAGCGCAACGGCACCAAGTTCCACTTCACGATCCAGACCCGCGACTATGAGGAGGAGCGCGTCGACATCGCCAACATGATGAGCACCATGCTCAAGGAAGCCGGTGTGGACATGGAGGTCGTGCTCGTGACGAAGTTTGACTGGCAGGCGGGCTACAACGGCTTCCTCGCCGGCTTTGCCACCCAGTTTGACCCCGATATGGCCTTCAAGCAGTTCACCTCCACGGGCAGCAGCAACAGCATGAAGTACTCCAATCCCAAGGTGGACGAGCTGCTGACCGCCGCCCGCCACGAGGCCGACGAGGCTGCGCGCAAGGATCTCTACGGCCAGTTTGAGGTCGAGTATGCCCAGAATCCGGGCGTGCTGCTCGTCGCGTATCTGGACGGCAACTATGTCGGCACCAGCGCGCTGAGCGGACTCGATACCACCCGCGTCCTCGGCCACCACGCCGTCGGCGTCATGTGGAACATCGAGGAGTGGACGCTCGACAGATAATCGAAATCAAGAAAACGCTTCAGGCCGTCAGACACAGGGCTGGCGGCCTGAAAACGAGGTGTTGCTATGTCTGAACCTGTTTTGGAGCTGAAGGATCTGGCGGTGAGCTTCCGCACGCCGAAGGGCGAGGTGGAGGCCGTGCGCGGCGTGGATCTTACCGTAAACGAGGGAGAGATCCTCTGTCTGGTCGGCGAGTCCGGCTGCGGAAAGACCGTGCTGTGCCAGTCGGTCATGCACCTGCTGCCGAAGTATTCCTTCGTCAAGCGCGGCAGCATGTCTGTCTGCGGCGAGGATATCACGCACTGTTCCGAGCGGCAGATGCGGCATATCCGCGGCAGAAACTGCTCCATGGTGTTTCAGGATCCGCTCACCACGCTCAATCCGACGATCCCCATCGGCAAGCAGATCATGGAGGCGATCCGCAAGCAGGAGAAGGTCTCCCGCGAGGAGGCGTCGCACCGCGCCATGGAGCTGCTGGACCTGGTCGGCATCGAGGATGCGGCGCATCGCTTTTCGCTCCAGCCGCATTTCTTCTCCGGCGGCATGCGCCAGCGCTGCGTGCTGGCCATTGCGCTGGCGTCCAATCCGAAGCTGCTCTTTGCCGACGAGGCGACCACCGCGCTGGACGTCACCGTGGAGGCGAAGATCCTCGATCTTCTGCGGGAGATCCGGCAGAAAACCGGCATCGCGATTGTGTTCATCTCCCACGATCTCGGCGCCGTGGCGCGCATCGCCGACCGCGTGGCGGTCATGTATGCAGGAAAAATCGTGGAGATTGGCACGGCGGACGAGATCTTTTATGATCCCCGCCATCCCTATACCTGGGGACTGCTGTCGTCTCTGCCCGCGCTGGCTGCCGAATCCGGCGAGCTGCGCCCGATTCCGGGCATGCCGCCCTCGCTTCTGGACCCGCCACCGGGCGACGCCTTTGCCGAGCGCAACGAATACGCCCTCGCGATCGATTATGAGCAGATGCCGCCCATGTTTCCCGTGAGCGACACGCATTTTGCCGCCACATGGCTCCTGGACCCGCGCGCGCCGCGTGTCGAGCCGCCAATCCGTTTGAAAGCCGGGAGTGGAAAATGGACAAAAACCTGATTTTAGAGGTGCGGGAGCTCAAGCAGCATTTCCGCATCAACGACCGTCTGACCATCAAGGCCATTGACGGCGTCACCTTCGGCATCCGGCAGGGCGAGGTGTTCGGCCTGGTGGGGGAGAGCGGCTGCGGCAAATCCACGTTTGCCCGTTCCGTTACCGGAATTTACCGCCCCACAGAGGGCGAGGTTTTCTACCGCGGCACATTGGTCTCCGGCAAAGCTGCGGACGCCGCAGCAGTCCGTCAGCGGCAGACGGAGCTGCAGACCGTATTTCAGGACTCTGCCGCCTCGCTCAATCCGCGCATGACGGTGGAGGAGATCATCCTCGAGCCGTTTCGCATCCTGCCGAACCGGCCGGATCCACAGACGCAGCGGGAAAAGCTGCTGCAGCTGATGAAGGATGTCGGCATGGCGCAGACCTATCTGCAGAAGCGCCCCGGCGAGCTCTCCGGCGGTCAGCGTCAGCGCGTGGCCATCGCCCGCGCCCTGATTACCGACCCCGCTTTTGTGGTGGCGGACGAGCCGGTTGCGTCGCTGGATATCTCCATTCAGGCGCAGATCATCAGCCTGTTTCAGCATATGCAGCGTGAACACTGCTTCACATTTCTGCTGATTGCACACGATCTGTCGGTTGTGCGTTTCATCTGCGACCGTGTGGGCGTCATGCTCCACGGAAAGCTGGTGGAGCTCGCGCCGACAAAGGAGCTCTTCTCCAATCCGCTGCATCCTTATACGCAGGCCCTGCTTTCTGCAATCCATGTACCGGACCCGGTTTATGAAAAAAACAAGAAGATTCTGGAGTATGATACCAAAACACCGCTTGGCAGCACGTTTGAAGAAGTCTCCGAAGGACATTGGCTCCTGAAATAAGAAAACAAATCTCCGGAGACAAAGAAATGCCCGGCGTCTTTTGACGCCGGGCGTTCTTTCGTTTTCTTATTTCTTCGCGCCGTGCTTCTTGCGGAAGAATCCGCCGAGGAAGCAGATCAGCACCGCAAGGGCGGCGACGATCGCGCTTCCGACGAGACCGGAGACGGTGGTGCCCGCCGCGCTGTCGCTGTTCGCGAAGGCGTAATCCGGCAGGAAGGAGGTCTTCTCCTGAATGGCCGCGGCCTTGTCCGCCGCTGCGCTCTGCACGCCGTAGTCCTCCTCGTCCAGACCGAGGTTCTGACTGTAGCCCGCTTCGGCGTTGCCGAACAGGGACCACTCCAGCCCGTCGGGGTTGGAGCTCGCAATCAGGCTCAGACCGCCGCCCACGATGGCAGCGACGATGGCGAGCGAGATGACCGTGGCCTTGAGGGAGTTCTTCTTCTCGGGAGCGCTGGCGTTCATGTCGCGCAGCAGCTCCGGGCGGCTCTCATAGACGAAGAGCAGCACCGCCGTGGTGATGAGACCCTCAATCAGGCCGATGGCGAGGTGAATCGGCTGCATGATGCCGAGGAACACGCCGAAGGGCAGCTCTGTGATGCCGGAGAGGCTCGTCTCCACGCAGACGGAGAAGGCGCCGAGCTGCAGCGTGATGACGCAGCCGAGAATGGAGGCGAGGATGATCTTCGCGCGCGCCGCGCCCTTTTCACCCATGCCGGAGAACAGTTTACTGCGCATGATCGGACGCCAGATCAAATAGTATCCGATGAAGCAGCCGTAGAACGCCATGTTCCAGACGTTCGCGCCGAGGGCTAAGAGTCCGCCGTCGGCAAAGAAGAGACACTGAATTGCCAGAATGACAATCATCGACAGGAAACCCGCCTGCGGCCCGAGCAGAGCCGAGAGCAGCATACCGCCGCACATGTGGCCCGAAGAGCCGGTGCCTGGAATCGTGTAGTTGATCATCTGGCCGGCAAAGACGAGGGCCGCGGTGACGGCCATGACGGGAAGCTTCTGCTCCTCATCATCCTTGCGCAGCTTGTGTACGCTGACGCCGGCAGTGACGCCGGAGGCGACGTACATGGTGGCGGCTACCGCCGGGGCGAGCAGCGCGTCTGCCATATGCATAGGTCAACACTCCTTTTTTCTCTATTGAGATACCTGCTATCCTAATCCTTTTGGGCAGAAATCACAAGCTCCCCAGGGGGATGAAAAAATGCACAAATTGTTGATTATGATTTTAGTTATCTCATATACCGCTCAATGACGGCGTTCAGCTCCTCGAGCGCCTGTGTGTCGTTTTCGCCCACGGCGTCCTTGATGCAGTGCTCAATGTGATCCTTCAGAATCACCTTGGCCGTGCTGCTGAGCGCGGACTGTACGGCCGCCAGCTGCATCAGCACCTCCGTGCAGTCGCGGCCGGTCTCCACCATGCGCTTGACGGAGTTTAAGTGCCCGATCGCGCGGGAGAGCCGGTTGATGACCGACTTGGTCTGCGTGTGGCTGTGGGTGTGCGTGTGCGGATGCTCCTCGAGGTGGTCGTGAGAGTGATATGTTCCATCCTCGTGCATGTGAAATCCTCTCGGTTCGCTCATAACTTGCCTCCAATCCCGGCTACCGCGCGCCCGGAAATCAGATACAGGTCGTCGGTGTCGCAAATACAGTCAATTTTGAAGAAAGGAGCCCAGTCCTTTGCTTCCTCCGCCGCGCTTTTGAGCGGGCGGGCGATGCCCTTCGGCAGCGTTTCGCTCAGCGCGTTCGTGCGCTTGCGGCTGAAGCCGCAGGCGACGGTCAGCCGCCCCTCCTCCCGCAGCAGGGAATAGGCCTTGGCGATGAACGCGCCGGGGTGGCGAAAATACTGATAGGTGTTGAACGCCACGGCGAGATCATATCCCGCGTGCTCCAGTGCGAAGAAGTCGATGGTCTCAATGTTCACGCGGGGATCGAAGCTGAATTTCTCCCGCGCCATTTCCGCCATGGCGGGCGAAAAGTCAACGCCCTCAATTTCATACGCTCCATAGCGCAGCAGATCCAGAATCATCCCGCCGCTGCCGCAGCCGATATCCAGCGTATAGCCGCCGCCGCGGGGAATGGAAATCGACGCTGTAATTTCCCGCGCCAACTCATTGTCGGAGTACTCCATGTCCCAAAACTGTGCGATGGAATCAAAGTATTCAGCAGCCTGCATTGTATGCTCCTTTCGTTCAGGGCGCTGCCGGGTGAACAGCATGCACAAGAAACATCGGCGTGGAGGCGAAGTTCACCTTCTCCTCTGCCGACCAGACGCGGCTCCATGCTTCTGTGTCCGTTGTCACGTGCAGGCCGAGCTTCGAGAGTACGCTGTGATCCCAGGCAGGACGCGCCGCGCGGGAGAGGGGAACGCGCATGGCGATCCGCTCCATCTGATCGAAGTTCTCTCCGATGTTCTCGTCCGCCAACCCCTGCTCCGCCGTGGCTTTGCGGTCGGCGTCATAGCCCTCGCGCGCCGTGGCGTCAAACAGGTAGTGATACCAGTTGGCGTCAAAGTTCAGCAGCATGCCGCCGGGGCGCAGCACGCGCTTCCACTCCTGATAGGCTGTCTCCGGATGCGGGAGGTTCCATGTGAGGTTGCGCGAGAGAATCACGTCAAAGCTGCCGTTCGGGAAGGAGAGCGCCTCGGCATTCATCTCCAGAAACGTGATCTTCTCCGCAAGCGCGCCGGCGTTCTTTTTCGCCTCTAAGAGCATGGCGGGCGTGAGATCGATCGCCGTCACGTCGTATCCCAGCTCTGCGAGCAGAATCGCGAAGAAGCCCGGCCCCGTGCCGATCTCCAGCACCTGCACGCTCCCTGCCTCGCGGTCGGGAAACTGGCGGGCGATGTGCGCTCTCAGCTCCTCGCGCCAGACCTCGCGCTGCGAGGTGCGAAGCTCTGTCTGGTTCACTTTGGAATAGCCGTCCGCGCGGCCGGTCCAGTATTCCCGGTTTTCATTCAGAATCGTTCTGGAGGACGCCATAGGTCACCATCGGTCCTTTCTCAATAATATTCAACGACGCGCACTGGTGGATCAGCACCCCGTCGCGGGGCGCGAACGCCGTAAAGAGGCTGCGCCCGAAATAATCGCGGATCTCGCCCAGCTTTTCACCCTTTCGAAACCAGTCGCCCACCTGCTTTTCGGGGTACCAGCAGCCGGTGCAGGGCGCGTCGTCGCTGAATTCCGCGAGCTCCGTTTTCGGATAAGTCATATAGTCTCCCGGCAGAATGCCGATGCGGCGCAGAATGTTCCGTACGTCCGCCTTGTCCGCCTCGATCTCCTCCCGACTGAACAGGGAGAGCTGTCCGCGCTCGATGAGCACGCTGGGAATGCCGTGCACGGACGCCAGATTATAGGCGCCGCCTGTGCGGCACTTCGAGCGGACAAAATACTTTGTGTTCACGCACTCGATCATCTCCCGCGCCTTCCCGGCCGCCGGTGCGTCGCCGAGATAATAGGCATAGGGGATCAACTCCTCGAAGCCGTCTCCGCTGTGCAGGTCGATGTAAAAGTCCACGTTGCGGATGAACAGATCAAAGAGCGTGTGCGCAAGCTTTTCCGCCGTGCTGCCCTCCGCATCGCCGGGGAAGACCCGGTTGAGATTCTTTCCGTCCTCCCAGACCATGGACATGGTCCGGTTTTCAAAGCCGGAGCGGTTTGCCAGCGGCAGAATGATCACGTTGCCGCGCAGTTCCTGCACATCCAGCTCGTTGGAGAGCTCAATCGCCGCCTGAATCCCCACATATTCCGCGTTGTGGATGCCGGCGGAGATCAGCGCCGTGGGGCCATCTTCCATGCCGCAGAGCAGAACATGGGGCACATGCAGCTCCGTGCCGTGCACGTGGATGTGGTCTTTCACGGTTTTGCCGGGCGTCAGCGCATGCCCGGCGATAATCTTTGCCATGATTTTCCTCACTTCGTCTTAATAAAGTTCTGTATGTTATCCTAACACGGTAAGCAGAGGCTCACAACCTACCCCGGGGGATAAAAAATTGCACAAAAATGCAAAAAATATGAAAAAATATCCCCCGGGGTAGGTTGTGCGAGATCATCTGCAGTGCTATAAAGGAAAGACGAAGCTAACAAATCAGGAGGTGTGCCGATGGGCAAATATGTGCTTCGCAGAATCGTGCAGCTGATCCCGGTGCTGATCGGCATCACGTTTTTGTCCTTCGCCATGATGCGCATCGCCGGCAGCGACGCCATCACGGAGATGTACGCGGGAAAGGGCGCGGTCTCGCAGGAGGTCATTGACGCGGCCAGAGCCGATCTCGGTCTCGACAAGCCCTTCTTAACGCAGTATTTTTCCTGGCTGGGCGGCATGCTCACCGGCGACATGGGCACGAGCTACATTTCCGGGCGCAATGTGTTTGATACCTTCGTCTCCAAGCTCCCGGCGACGCTGCTTCTGACGGCGCTGAGCATCCTGCTCACGATTATCATCTCCATCCCGCTCGGGGTGCTGGCCGCGGTGCGGCACGATAAGTTCACGGACTATCTCATTCGCTTTACCAGCTTTGTCGGGAATTCTCTGCCGAACTTCTTCGTGGCGATGCTGCTCATGTACTTTCTCAGCATCAAACTGGGCTGGCTCCCGGTCATTTCGAAAGGGCTGACGCTCAAGAGCGCCGCCATGCCGACGCTGACGCTCGCGATCGCCATGAGCGCAAAGTACCTCCGTCAGGTGCGCGCCACGGTGCTGGAGGAGCTGAACAAGGACTATGTCTGCGGCGCGCAGGCCAGAGGCGTTCGCGGCCGCGTCACGTTATGGCGCAGCGTCATGAAGTCCTCCATGCTGACGATCATCACGCTGCTCGCGCTCTCCATCGGCTCGCTCCTCGGCGGCACCGCCATCATTGAGAGCATCTTCATGTGGGACGGCGTCGGCAAGCTCGCCGTGGACGCCATCACGATGCGCGACTATCCGATCATTCAGGCCTACGTCGTCTGGATGGCGATCATCTATGTGCTGGTGAACCTGATCACCGACCTGCTGTACCATGCCATGGATCCGAGAATCAGACTGGGGGTGGTGCAGGATTGAACAGGGAACCGACTGTCCGCGTGCAGAAGCTGCGCCGCGATACCCTCAAGGCCAGACTCATCGTTTTCGGCATGCTTGCGATTTTGCTCCTGCTCGCGTCTGTCTTTTGCGAGCATCTCTGCCCCTATGACCCTTATGAGCAGAATTTGAGCATCGCTAAAATGGCCCCCAGCTCGGAGCACCTTTTCGGCACCGACCGCTATGGCCGCGATATGCTCTCCCGAGTCATCGTCGGCGCAAGGACCAGCATCTTTTCCACCCTGCTGCTCGTCGCCATCATCACCGTCCTAGGCACGATCGTCGGCGTCTTCGCTGCGTGGGTCGGCGGCTGGACGGATGCGATCCTCATGCGCATCTCCGACCTCTTCCTCGCGTTCCCCGGCCTCGTCTTCGCGCTGGCCGTGGCGGGCGTCCTCGGCGGCGGTCTGCACAACGCGATTATCGCATTGGCCGCCATCTCGTGGCCGAAATTCGCCCGCATCGCCCGCAGTCAGACGCTGGCTCAAAAGGAGATGCCCTATTTCCGTGCGGCAAAGCTCGCTGGCGGCAGCTCCATGAAGATTATCGTCAAGCACGTTCTCCCCAACATCATGGGTCCGATTCTGGTCACCTCCATGCTGGACATCGGCACCATGATGATGGAGCTCGCGGGGCTTTCCTTCCTCGGCCTCGGCGCAAAGCCCCCTGCCGCCGAGTGGGGCAGTATGATCTCGGACACCCGTGGTCTGCTGCAGACCGCCCCGTGGCTCACGTTCGCGCCCGGTCTCGCCATCTTTGTCTCCGTCATGATCTTCAATCTCCTCGGTGACACGGTGCGCGATTACCTCGACCCCAAGATGCGGAAAGGAGCAAGAACATGAAAAAGCTCCTTGATTATGATCGTGTAGAAATCTCCTACAATGGCAGGCCTGCCGTGCAGGACATCTCCGTCGATCTCGCCGAGGGCGAAATTCTCGGCATCGTCGGCGAGTCCGGCAGCGGCAAGAGCACGCTCATCAAGGCCGTCATGGGGCTGCTCGGCCCCGCCGGAATGGTTACCCGCGGCGATATCTGGTATCAAGGCAAAAATCTGCCTGACCTAAAGCCCGCCGAGATGCGAAAGCTCTGCGGCCCCGACTTCAGCATGATCTTCCAGAGCGCCGGCGCGTCCTTTTGCCCGATTCGCACCGTGGGTGCCCAGCTCTACGAGAGCGTCATCGAGCATGAAAAGATCACAAAAGCGGAATTTGAGGACCGTGCGTCCGAAATTCTCAGCAAAATCGGCTTCCTCGATCCGCTGCGCGTGCTGAAAAGCTACCCCTTCGAGCTCTCCGGCGGCATGCAGCAGCGCGTCGGCATCGCCTCGGCCATGCTCCTGCGCCCGAGCGTGCTCATGGCGGACGAGCCGACCAGCGCGCTGGACGTCCATGTCCAGAAGCAGGTGGTGGAGGAGATGCTGCTCATGCGCAAGGAGTTCGGCGTCAGCATCATCATCGTCACCCACAACATCGGCGTCGTCGGCGCCATGGCGGATAACGTCCTCGTCATGCAAAACGGGCTCGCCGTGGGGGACGGCGAGGCCGACAAGATTCTCAACCACCCGGAGACGGACTACACCAAAACGCTGATGGCCGCCGTGCCGAGGCTGAAGAGGGGAGGCGCACACCATGGCTGAACCGATCCTGTCTATCAAGGATTTGACCAAAACCTTCAAGCTTCAGGGCAGGGAGGATGTCCATGCCGTAAAGGAAGCAACCTTTGACCTCATGCCCGGAGAATGCCTCGGCGTCATCGGCGAGTCCGGCAGCGGCAAGACCACGCTCGTGAACATGATCACGGGTCTGCTTCCGGCCTCGTCCGGCACCGTCACGCTTGACGGTCTGGAAGTGACCAAGTGCAAGGGCAAGGATCTGCGGAAAGCGTGGAAGAAGATGCAGGTCGTCTTCCAGACACCCAGCGAGTCCTTCGACCCCCGCCGCACGCTGGGCGACGGAATCATGGAGAGCCTGCGCAACAACGGCGTTTCCAAAGCCGAAGCCTTAAAGCGAGCGGAAGCATTATTAGAGCTCTGCGGCCTGCCGAAGGAGTTTGCGGGGCGCTATCCCCACGAGGTCAGCGGCGGCCAGTGCCAGAGAGCCGCAATCGCGCGAGCCCTCGCCATTGAGCCGAAGCTCCTCATCTGCGACGAGGCGACGAGTGCGCTCGATGTCACCATTCAGGCGGAGATCATCGAACTTCTGACAGAGCTTCGCAAGAAGCTCGACATGTCCATCCTCTTCATCTGCCACGATATCGCGCTCGTGCGGCAGTTCTGCGACCGGCTGGTCGTCATGTACCGCGGACAGATCGTGGAGCAGGGCGTCCCTGGCGATGTCATCGCCGCCCCTAAGAACCCGTACACACAGGATCTGATCAACAGCATCCTATGAATAACAGAAAGGAACGAAACACATGAACAAGAGAATTCTTTCCATGCTGCTCGCCGTCGTGCTTATCCTTGGCCTGCTCGCCGGCTGCGGCAGCAAAGAGCAGAGCGCTCCCACCGGCAGTGAGGAAGCTGCCGCCCCGGCAGGCGCCAAGACCATGATCATCGGCGACACCACCTTCAACAGTGAAAACTGGGAAGAGACCGTCGATCCGCACACCACCTACAACGGCTGGCCCTGCATCCGCTACGGCATCGGCGAGACCTTAGTTCACTATACCGACACCATGGAGCTCGAGCCCTGGCTCGCCACCGCATGGGAGAATGACGGCGACTGCACTTGGACGATCACCCTGCGCGACGGCGTGAAGTTCTCCTCCGGCCGCGACAAAGTCGGATCGTAGCCATGTCGTTCTGTGTGCCAAGGAGTTGGTGCCCATTGTTGTCTCCCTAACCCCGCTTGGCCCCCGACTTCACCGCATGGGAGAATGACGGCGACTGCACTTGGACGATCACCCTGCGCGACGGCGTGAAGTTCTCCTCC
>JAZPZZ010000143.1:0-2980 GCA_045544935.1 Oscillospiraceae bacterium
TATCGCGTCTCCTGTCAAAGCGGGGGAGACCGTCTCCTGCGAGCTCGATCAGGCGGTGCGCATGCGCCGCATGCAGAGCCATACGGGCGAGCACATTCTCTGCGGCCTTGCGCATCGTGCCTGGGGCTATGAAAACGTCGGCTTCCATCTCGGCGAGGACGCCGTCACGATGGACCTCAGCGGCGAACTGACGCCGGAGCAGCTGCAGTGGCTCGAAGCCGAGGGCAACCGCGTCGTCTGGGAGGACGTGTCGGTCACGGCGGAGTACCCGGACCCCGCATTGTTGCCCACGCTGACTTACCGCAGCAAGCTCGACCTCACGGAGAACGTCCGCCTCGTCACGATCGCGGGCTATGACGTCTGCGCCTGCTGCGCGCCGCACGTCAAGCACACCGGACAGGTCGGCATGATTAAAATCATCGACGCCATGCGCCATCGCGGCGGCATGCGCCTTACGATCCTCTGCGGCGTCGATGCCTATCATGATTATGTAAACCGATTTGAACAGGTCAAAGCCATCTCGAATCTCCTCAGCACGCCGAAGGATGACATCGTCCCCGCCGTGGAGCATCAGCTCGCAGAGAAGGAGGCCCTGCACCGTGAGATCGCCGAGCGCGACCGCAAGCTCGTTGCCCTGCGGCTCGAATCCCTGCCGCAGACGGAGGGCAACCTCTGCGTCGTCGGTCAGTCTGATGATTTTGAGGCCATGCGCGAGCTGGTGAACGCCGGCATGGAGCGCGCCGGCGGCGTCTGCGCCGCTTTCTCCGGCTCGGACGAGGCGGGCTATCGCTATATCATCGGCAGCAGGACCGTTGATCTCCGCAGCGAAACCAAGGCCATCAATGCCGCGATTGGCGGCAAAGGCGGCGGCAGAGGCACGATGATCCAGGGGTCCTGTACGGCGAAGCAGGCGCAGATCGAAGCGTATTTTGCCGAGCGTGATTTCATCACGGATAAAACCCCTTGACCTGTGTAGAATAACCTCAGAAATATTATTATTAAAGGAGGATATCAAGATGGGACTTTTCAATCGCCCGAGCATGGATGAGGGAGTGCAGATGTATCGCGACACGGCCGGCGCCGTGCTTATCGACGTGCGCGAGCCGGACGAGTACGCGCAGGGCCATGTGCCAGGCAGCATGAATCTCCCGCTCTCTCGTATCCGCACCGCCGAGGACGTTCTGACCGACTACGACGCGCCGCTCTTTGTCTATTGCCTCTCCGGCGGCCGCAGCGGACAGGCCGTCATGGCGCTCACCAGAATGGGCTATACCGCTGTCACGAACATCGGCGGCATCAGCAGCTATCACGGGGAGGTGGAGCGATGAGTCGTAAAGTCGTCATCGTCGGCGGTGTTGCCGGCGGCGCCACAGCGGCGGCCCGCATCCGCCGTCTCGATGAGCAGGCCGAGATCGTTGTCTTCGAGCGCTCTGGTTATATCTCCTATGCCAACTGCGGCCTGCCGTATTATGTCGGCGGCGTGATCACCGATCCCGAGGAGCTCACGCTGCAGGACCCCGAGAGCTTTTATTCCCGCTTTCGCGTCGTGATGAAGGTGCGCCACGAGGTCACGGCCATTCACCCCGAGGAGAAGACCGTGGAGGTCCGAAACCTCGAGACGGGTGAGACCTTTACCGAGGCGTATGACAGTCTGATTCTCGCCCCCGGCGCGCGTCCGACCGTGCCGGATCTGCCGGGCATCGATTCCGAGCGCATCTTCTGTCTCCGCACCGTGGAGGACACCTTTGCTCTGCGTGAGCGCGTCGTGAAGTTCCGGCCCAAGCGCGCGGCCGTCATCGGCGGCGGCTTCATCGGGCTCGAGACGGCGGAGAATCTGCGCCATGCCGGTCTGGAGGTCACGATTCTTCAGCGCCCGAAGCAGGTGTTGAGCCCGCTCGACGCCGATATGGCGTCCTTTGTCCACGGTGAGCTGCGCGCACATGGCTTGAATCTCATGCTCGGCCGCAGCGTCATGGGTTTTGAGACGGACGAAAATGAGATTCGTGTCCTCCTGAAGGACGAAGCGCCCTTTGCGGCCGATATCGTCGTCCTCGCCATCGGCGTGCAGCCCGAGACGAGCCTTGCCAAAGCCGCCGGACTCGAGCTCGGTATCAAGGGCAGCATTCTCGTCAACGACCGCATGGAGACCTCCGCGAAGGACGTCTATGCCGTCGGCGACGCGGTGCAGGTGCGCCATTTCATCACGGGCGAGCCCGCGCTCATCGCGCTTGCCGGTCCCGCGAACAAGCAGGGACGCATCGCGGCGGACAACATCTGCGGTCTCGACAGTCATTATCAGGGCTCGCAGGGCTCCTCCGTCATCAAGCTCTTCGATCTCACCGCCGCCAACACCGGCCTCAATGAGAAGGCCGCGCAGGCTGCGGGCATCGACTATGACAAGATCTATCTCTCTCCCATGAGCCACGCGGGCTATTATCCCGGCGGCGAGATGATGACGATGAAGGTCCTCTTCGAGAAGGGCACAAACCGCCTTCTCGGTGCGCAGATCGTCGGCGGTTCCGGCGTGGACAAGCGGCTCGACGTGCTTGCCACCGCGCTGCGTGCCGGCGTCTCTGTCATCGATCTCAAGGACCTCGATCTTGCCTACGCGCCGCCCTATTCCTCTGCGAAGGACCCCGTGAACATGGCGGGCTTCATGGCGGAGAACCTCATCGAGGGCCGCGTCAAACAGTTCCATTGGCATGAGCTCGACGCTTTGCCGCGCGACGGCAGTCTCGTCCTCGTCGACGTGCGCACGCCGCGCGAATATGCCCGCGGCCACGCCGAGGGCGCCGTGAACATTCCGGTCGACGATCTTCGCGACCGCATGAGCGAGCTTCCGAAGGACAAGCCCCTCTATCTCATCTGCCAGAGCGCGCTGCGCAGCTATATCGCCTGCCGCATCCTCGCGCAGGAGGGCTTCGACTGCCGCCACATGGCCGGCGGCTGGGGACTCTACAGCTCTGTCATGACCGATCAG
>JAZPZZ010000144.1:0-42400 GCA_045544935.1 Oscillospiraceae bacterium
TGGCCTCCGCCTTGACCTGCTCCTCCGTGAAGGGAAGACGGTCGTCGTGCATGGTCTTCACCTTGCTCTTGTCGTGCCGCACCTGCTGGCGGGCGGGGCGGTCGAAGCACTCGGGATCCAGCTCCAGATTGTCCTTGTCGAGTGCCACAAAGTCGCGGGGATTGCGGGAGAGCGTGAGACTGTGGCCCGGATGCACATAGCGGTGCAGACTGATGGCGCCCTCGCGTCCGGCGGCGATTGCGTCGATGGCGAACTTCGGGCCGGAGTAGACGTCGCCGCCGACGAAGATGTCCGGCTGTGCGCTCTGGTAGGTGATGGCGTCGGCCTCGGCGAGGTTCTTTTTTCCACGAACCAGATCGCCGGTGTCGAGATTGCCCCAGTCGACGACCTGACCGACCGCGCCGATCACGCTGTCTGCCGAAAGCTTGTCGAATTCGCCGGTGCCCACAGGGCTGCGGCGGCCCTTCTCGTCCGGCTCGCCCAGCGCCATACGCTCGACCCTGATGGCGGTCACACGCTTCTCTCCGAGAATCTCCGCCGGGGCTGCGAGGAAGCGGAACTCCACGCCCTCTTCTCTGGCCTCGGCGACCTCGTCGGGATCGGCGGGCATCTCCGCTTCGCCGCGGCGATAGAGCACTGTGACGCTCTCCGCGCCCTGCCGGATGGCGGTGCGGGCAACGTCGATGGCCACGTTGCCGCCGCCCACGACGGCGACGCGCTTGCCGATCTTTGCCTTGCGGCCGAGATTGACCTCACGCAGGAAGTCCACGCCGCCCCATACGCCTTCGAGTTCTTCACCGGGAACGCGGAGGGAGGCGCTCTTCTGTGCGCCGATGGCGAGGTAGAAGCCCTTGTAGCCCTCTTCGCGCAGCTGCTGGATGGTGACGTCCTTGCCGACCTCCACGCCGCACTTGAACTCCACGCCCATCTCGCGCAGAATGTCGATCTCCGCCTCGACCACGTCCTTCTCCAGACGGAAGGAGGGAATGCCCATGGTGAGCATGCCGCCAGGGACAGGGTTTTTGTCAAACACGGTCACGGGATAGCTCATCTCCGCGAGGTAGTACGCGCAGCTCAGACCCGCCGGGCCGCCGCCGATGACGGCGATTTTCTCAGTGTAGTCGTTCGTGTCGCCCTTGTGGCGGTTTTTCGGCGGAATGTAGCGATGCTCTGCCGTGAGCTCGCGGCGAGCGATGAACTTCTTGATCTCGTCCACGGCGAGCGGCTGGTCGATCTTGCCGCGGGTGCAGTTGTTCTCGCAGCGGCGGTTGCAGATGCTGCCGCAGACGGCGGGGAAGGGGTTGTCCTTCTTGATGAGTGCCAGCGCTTCGTCATAGCGGCCCTGCGCCGCCATCTTCACATAGCCCTGCACGGCGATGTGCGCGGGGCAGGCGGTCTTGCAGGGTGCGGTTCCGCTCTCGTAAGTGTTCTTTTGGTTGTTGTTGCGGTAGTTGTAGTCCCAGTACTTCTCGCCCCAGTCCTTCGTCTCCCAGGCCAGCGGCGTCTTGGGATACTCCACGGGTCCGTCCTTCGTGCAGAGCTTCTGGCCGAGCTTGGCCGCGCCCGCGGGACATACCTCCACGCACTTGCCGCAGGCGACGCAGTTTTTGGGGTCGACCTCGGCGCGGTAGGCGGAGGCGGAGAGATTCTGGTTGTTGAACAGCTGCGAGCAGCGCAGGGCGTAGCAGGAGCTCACATGGCAGTTGCAGATGGCAAAAATGTCGTCTCTGCCGTCGCCGTTGGTGATCTGGTGCATGTAGCCGTTGTCCTCGGCGCGCTGCAGCAGCTCCATGATTTCCTCGTAGCTCACGAGCCGCGCGCGGTCGTGGTCGGCGGAATAGACGGCATAGTCGCCCACGAGGATGCAGACCTGATCCTCCAGCTCGCCGCCGCCCTCGCCGCGCACACGCATGCTCTTGCGGCAGACGCAGTCGGTCACGGCAAGCTTGCCCTTATATTTCTCCAGCCAGTGGGACAGGTGCTCGATGTCCAGCGACTCGCTCTCGTGCGGGATCGCGTTCTCGACCGGGATCACGTGGAAACCCAGACCGGCGCCGCCGGGCGGCACCATATGGGAGATCATCTTCAGCGGCAGCTCGCCCATCTGATAGAAGAATTCCGCTGTCTCGGGGTACTTCTCCATGATCTTCTTGTTGAGCATGAGGTTTTCCGCGTTGCCGACGACAAAGACCGGCAGCACATACTGCTTGTGGTGGTCGGCGTTGTGCCAGTTATACTCCACGATGCCGATGTCGCACATCTCTTCGAGCAGGGAAGCAACCTTCTGCTCGTCCCACTTCATCTTTTTTGCCAGCGCCTCCGGCGTCGTGGGCTTGCGCACGCCCATCTTCAGCAGCATCCGCGCCATGTCGTCCGTGAGGATCTTGTCCAGCATCCAGTATTCCGGGCGCTTTTCATCCATCTTCACCAGACCGAGCTTCGCGTCCATGCTGTCGGTGAGCATCTTCGCGACCTTCACGATCAGGGGTCTTAATTCTGCCATGTTGTGCACCTCCGTCAGAAATCCAAAGAACAGTCACGATTGTGACCACTTCACAACTAATGCAAGATTATCAGATTCTGCGCTTTTGTCAATTCCGTCACAACAAATTCTCCGTTTCTCACAGAAAGCCTGTCGCATCTTTGCTTTCAAATCGAGGTGGATTGCGCGGCGCTTTGTACAGTTATCGCGAAACTGTACAAAAGGAGCGCTTCCATTTTTCAATGAAGCGTGATATGATGTAAACATGTAACCATTTCACAAAAGGGGTGACCCGAACGTGGCACTTGAAAAAATATCAGCGCCGTCTGTGCGTGAACTGTTCGTACAGAAGATCGAGGATCAGATCCTCTCCGGTGAACTCCGGCCGGGCGATCGGCTGCCTCCGGCGAAGGAGCTCTGCGCGAAGATGGGCGTCAGTCTCACGGTGGTAAACGCCGGCGTAAGTGAACTCGTGACGAAGGGCTTTCTCACCGTGAAGCCCCGGCACGGCACCTATGTGGCCGATTGGCGGGAGAACGGCTCTGCGGAGACGCTCATGTCGGTCCTGCGCCATAACGGCGGAAAGCTCTCACAGCACGACGTCCGCTCCTATTGCGAGAGCCGCGTCGCCCTCGACCCGTTTGTGGCGGAGCTCGTGATCGAGCGTGCGAGCAATGAGCAGCTGAGAGATCTCGGCGCCTATGTCGAGCAGGCACGGAAGGCGGAAACCACGGAGGCCCTTTGCATTGCCGCCACGGATTTCTTCCAGCGCTTGTACCAGCTGAGCGACAACACGATCCTCTCGCTGCTTTACCACTCCACCATCCCGCCTCAGCGCCACATGTACGCCCGGTTCATCGAAAAGAACGGGACGGAGCTGATCAAAGCCCACATTCAGGAGGTTTACACGCTCCTCTGCCTGCGGGACACCGAGGCCGTCAAACAGGCGCTCGTCACCGCCCAGCGCATGCCGCTGGAGGGCCCGACCGCGATTGTATAATGCAAGAAAAAATCCCTGTGCCGCTGCACAGGGATTTCTATTTGTGTCAAACCGCTTCGACCCGGCAGGGGACGTATCGCACCGTCGGGTTTCCGGTGATCTCGTCGCGGTGGTCTGCCGCGGTGAGGATGTTTGCGCTCTCGCCCTCGGTCTCGCCCTCGAAGCGCAGCCCGAAGTGGTGCGGGAACATGGCGTAGCCCGGGCTGGTCTGATACGTCGCCTCCACGGAGATCTCGGCAGAGCCGGTTTTCGTCGTCACGCGCACCGTCTGTCCGTCGTGCAGGCCATATTTTTCCACGTCGTCCGGGTGCATGAGGAAGGTGTAATGGCTCTTGTGGTATCGATTCATCTTTTTGTTGCGGTGTGTGCCGTTCACGGCGTCCTCCGTGTGTCGGCCGGAGGACATGATGAGCGGGAACTCCGCAGACGGCGTGAGCGCCTCTGCCTCCGATTCCGGCGTGATGCCCCGCAGCGCTTCGTACATCTCGTCGCAGTAGAGGTGGATCTTGCCGTCTCTGTGCTTCACGTGCTGGCGCAGGAACGCCTCGGGATCGTCAAATGCCGCGATGCCGACGACGGCGCCCTCGGGGTGCCGGTCCACCTGCTCCCAGGCGGCGTCCAGCGCGCAGAAGTTGTCCATCATCGGCAGCTTCTCCAGCAGCGGGTGCAGGCCAAGCTTCGGGTGCCCCGCCCTGGCGCAGAGCCCCGGCGCCATCGGCGTCGTCATCAGCGCCGCCCACGAGACGCCGCGCGTCACGCTGCCCATGGGCCTGCCGAGCGTTTCGCCCGCGACGGCGGGGAGGATGGGGAAGTATTTCATATGTCCCGCCGCATAGGCCAGAAGGGCAAACAGATACGGCATCCGGTCGCCGGTCTTCGCCGCCTTTTCGCCCGCGTCATAGAGCCATTGCGGCAGCTTCGGCAGCGCGCCGGAGACCTTCATGATGTCCAGCAGCACCTCGGGAATGTCCCGCCGCTCCGCCACGGGCTCCAATACAGGCGGGCGCACCGTGCAGACCACCTCCGGATAGTTCCACTGGAAGGCGTTGATCTCATACCGCTCGAAGTTCGACTGCGCCGGCAGCACATAGTCCGCGAGCTCGCAGTCCTCCGTCCACGCAATGTCGCACACGACGAGCAGCTCCAGCTTTTCGAAGGCCTTTTTGACCATCTGCGCGTCGGGATAGGAGCGCATGGGCGAGCCGATGCATCTGACCGCCGCGCGGATACGGTCCGGGCGGTCGGAGAGCATCTCGATCGGCATGCAGCCGGATGGATAGGTGCCGAGCACCGGGAACGCGCCGGTCACCGGCAGACGCCAGATCTTCGGGTCGGTGTCCTCGTGCGTCGTGTCGCCGCGGCTGACCCAGCACTCGTGCACGATGTTCGCACCGGGCACGAGCGCCGTGCCGCAGATGACCTCCAGCATCAGCACGAGATAGCTGTCCACCGTGCTGTGCCTGCCGCAGAAGAGACCGAGATCCTGATGGCAGCCCCATTGCTTCGTTGTGAGAATCCTTGCAAAGCGCTCCATGTCCGCAAAGGACACACCCGCGACGCGGAAGCACGCGTCAATATCCGTCATCGTGAACCACGGGCGGATCTTGTCGAGATCCTTCACGTACTTTTTGCAGTAGGCCTTGTTCTCCCAGCCGCGGCGGAGGATCAGCGCGATGAGTCCCTTGAGCAAAATCGCGTCGGAGCCCGGGCGCGGCATAATGTGCAGATCCGCCAGCCGCGCAGACTCACTCATGCGCGGATCGACCACGATCAGCATGCGGTTCGGGTCTTCTGAGATCTCGCGGATGCTCTCGCGGGCATCGATCATCTGGTGGGTCACGAAGGCGTTGGAGCCCCAGAGGATCATGACCTCGCAGTTTTTGTCGTCCGGCTCCGTATAATGAACCTGGTCGCCGAAGATCTTGCCGTGGCTCCACCAGTTGCCCATGAACTCAAAGCCGATGGGGTTGAAGAAATACTGCCCGCCGAGGCCGTTGATGAGTCCTCTGAGGAACACGAGCTCGCTCTGACCGCCGGCGGCCGCGCCGCCGATGCCGCAGATCGCGCGCGGGCCGTGCTCGTCCACGATCTCGCGCAGCTTCGTGCCGATCTCCCGGATCGCCTGATCCCAGGAGATGCGCTCGAACCTGCCGTCCACCTTCTTCATCGGATAGTCCAGCCGGTCTCCGTGGTGCACGAGATAGCGGCTGTTTCTGCCCTTGCGGCAGACGTAGCCGTGGCTGCGCGGACTCTCGGGATCAGGGCGGCAGGAGACAATCTCATTATTCTCAATTTCCACTTCCAGCCCGCAGCTCACGCCGCAGGCGCTGCATTGGGTCTTTTTCCAAACGCCCATGATGACACTCCTGTATAATTGCTGCCCCGATGCGGATCTTCCGCATCGGGGTTCTTGGGTTTATTTTGCCGCAGCCGCGTCCTTCATGCGGCGGATGACGATTTTTCCGGCGCGCTGGACGGCGTACTTCGCGATCGGCAGATACATCTTGTCGATGTTGTGCAGCACGCTGTTCTCCGGGTGATCGCGCGTGAGGTGGATGGCGTCGAATTCACACCGCGTCGTGCACAGACCGCAGCCGATGCACTTTTCCGGATCGACAACGGACACGCCGCAGCCGAGGCAGCGGCTTGCCTCCGCCCTGACCATCTCCTCGGTGAAGACGAGACGGTCGTCGTGCATCGTGCGCAGCTTCTTCTTATCATGCTGCACGGTCTGGCGCTGGGGCTTGTCAAAGCAGACGGGGTCGAGCAGAATGTTTTCCTTGTTGAGCTCCGTGTATCGGTGCAGGTTGCGCGCCACAGTCAGACTTTGGCCGGGATGGACAAAGCGGTGCAGGCTCTCCGCGCCCTCGCGTCCGGCTGCGATCGCGTCGATCGCGAATTTCGGCCCGGTCACGCAGTCGCCGCCGGCGAAAATGTCCCGCTCGGCGGTCTGATACGTGATCGCATCGCAGACGGCCGCGTCCTTTTTGCCCTTTTCCATCGCGCCGGTGTCGAGCCCGCCCCAGTCGATCACCTGACCGATCGCGGGGATGACGGTCTCGCAGGGCACGACGCCCGTGTCGCACTCGAGCGCCCTGCCGGTGAAGGCGACGGGCTTGTGCTCAAAGACAAACTTCACGCCCTCGGCCTTCGCCTCCGCGACCTCCATGGGGTCTGCGGGCATGTCGGATTCCTTGCGGCGGTAGACCACGGTCACGTCCGCGCCGAGGCGCAGCGCCCTGCGCGCCACGTCCATCGCCACGTTGCCGCCGCCCACGACGGCCACGGTCTTGCCGAGCTTCGGCTTCTTGCCGAGGTTCACTTCTCTGAGGAAGTCCACGCCGCCGAGAACCTGCTTCGAGTCCTCGCCTGGGATGCCGAGCTTGGCGCTCTTCTGCGCGCCGATGGCGAGATAGAAGCCCTTGTAGCCTTCGTCACGGAGCTCCTGAATGGTCTTGTCCTTGCCGATCTCCACGCCGCACTCGAACTTCACACCCATTTCGCGCAGGACGTCGATCTCGGCCTCGACCACGTTCTTTTCGAGCCGGAAGGACGGGATGCCGAGCGTCAGCATGCCGCCGGGCACGGGATTGCGGTCAAAGACCTTCACGTTCTCATAGCCCATCTGCGCGAGATAGAACGCGCAGCTCAGGCCCGCGGGACCCGCGCCGATAATTGCGATCTTTTCCGGATAGGGGTTTGTATTGCCCTTGCGGAATTTCTTCTTCGGGATGTATCGCGTCTCCGCCTTCAGCTCCAGCGCCGCGACGAATTTCTTGATCTCGTCGATCGCGAGCGGCTGGTCGATCTTTCCTCTCGTGCAGGCGTCCTCGCAGCGGCGGTTGCAGATCGCGCCGCAGACGGCAGGGAAGGGGTTATCCTGCTTGATGAGCTTCAGCGCGTCGAGATACCGGCCCTCGGACGCCATTTTCAGATAGCCCTGCACTGCGATGTGCGCGGGACATGCCGCCTTGCAGGGGCTGGTGCCGCTCTCGTGGCAGGAAACGCTGTTGTCCTCGCGGTAATTGGGGTTCCAGTTCTTTTTGCCCCATGCGTGGTCGTTGGCGTGGATGTACTTCGGGTATTCCACCGGGCCGTTTTTCGTGCAGAGCTTCTGGCCGAGCTTGGCAGCGCCCGCGGGACATACGTCCGCGCACTTGCCGCAGGCGACGCACTTTTCCGCGTCCACGTGCGCGCGGTAGGCGCTGGCGGAGAGGTTCGGCGTGTTGAAATACTGGCTCGTGCGGATCGCGCGGCAGGAGCCGAGATTGCAGTTGCAGATGCAGTTGACCTTGTCCGCGCCGTCCACGCGGTTGATCTGGTGGACGTAGCCGTTTTCTTCGCAGCGCTTCAAGAGCGCCTCGATCTCCTCGCGCGTGGCCATGTGTCCGAGCCCGGTCTCTGCGGCATAGATCGCCATGTCGCCCAAGGTGATGCAGCACTCCTCCTCGATGTCACCACAGCCCACGCCCTGTGTGCGGGCGGTGGCGCGGCAGATGCAGGGGAGGATGGCGAATTTGCCGTCGGCCTTGTCCAGCCAGTGGGAGAGGTGCTCCACCGGCACGGACTCGTTGTGGGCGGGGATGGCCTCCTCTACGGGCATCGCGTGCATGCCGACGCCGGAGCCGCCGGGCGGGACGAACTTGCCGATGGTCTTGAGCGGCATGAAGGTCATCTGGTCAAACATATAGACGCATTTGTCGCTGCCAGGGCGCTCCAGAACCTCGTGGAGGGCTGTCCACTCGCCGCAGCCGATGACGAAGTGCGGCACGAACCACTGCTTGTGGTGATCCGGCGTCTCCCAGTCATATTCCAGCAGACCGAGCTTCGCCATCTTGTCGAGCATTTCCTCGATGTAGGCGGGGTCCTTTTTCAGCTTCTTTCCGAGCTTCTGGGGCGTGGTGGGCTTGCGCCTGCCCATAGCGAGGGCGATCTCTGCCATCTCGTCTGTGACGATGGAGCTCAGACCGATGTATTCCGGCGAGTCCTTCGTGATCTTTTCAAGCCCCGTCATGATCTCCACGCGGTCTGTGATCATGGCGCCGAGCTTGCAGATGAGTTTCCGTTCTTCCATTGTGCGCACCTTCCTCTCTTGTTTGTTGCACAAAAACAGTTTGCTCTATCTTAAAAATACGGGTGTGAGAAACAAAATGCAATTCGCGCAGCAGAAGTTCTAAGATACTCACAAAAAAGCTGTTCGGATTTTTATGACGGTTTTTTCGTTTTTGGCGAGAAACCACAAACACTTTCCGGATTCTGTCCGCAGCCGATCCATGCAGCGTTTCAGACGGGCTTTTCGGATCATGTTTTTTACATCCTCTGCGTTTTTGTGTGTCCTGTTTGGACAGTATTTCGGAAAGTGTACACGGAAACGAACGCGTGTCCGATTTTGACAGCAAACGACAAACGCCCTTTTTGGCGGAAAGGGAGATTCTGTGCGCCTCGCATTGACAACGGTTTTTTCTTTGTTATGATGTTGTCAAGCAAGCTGTGAAGTGGTCACAGAAAGAACGTGAGAAAAACGGGAGGTACATAAATGGATCAGCAGAACATGAGTCAGGCAATGCTGCAATACTTGCGTTTGGCAAACGCCGTCGACGGCAAGAACCCGGACGGAAAGCTCGCCCACACCCTGGACGAGGGAAACGTAAAGCTTCTGCGCGCGCTCATAAACAGCCGTCAGGCGGAGATCTGCGCCGTCACTTCCATTAAAAAATGGATGACGCCCGAGGAGGTCGCCAGAAAGGGCGGCTGGGACGATGTGGAGGAGATCCACCGCGAGCTCGAGGCCTCCGCGATCGCCGGCGTCATGTACGTCAAGGATTTCGACGGCGTGGACAAGTACAAGCTCAGCCTCTGGATGCCCGGCATTCTGGAGCACTCCGCATCCATGATGAAGAAAAACATTGCCGTAGCAGACGCGTTCTACAATCAGGACCCCAGAGCCGCCTCCTTCCAGGCTGTCGCCATGCCTATGGGCAAGGGCGTCATGCGCGCCATCCCGATCCAGCAGGCGGTGGAGTCCCAGAGCACGATCGCGAGCTATGAGCAGATCCAGACCTATCTGGATCAGGATGATTTCTATTCCACCTGCGACTGCGAATGTCGCTATTCCGCTTATCTGGCGGGCGACAAGTGCATCAAGCCGTGGAAGGACGCCGAGATCCAGATCGGCGATCAGGCGCGCTACTATGTCCGCACCGGACGCGGCCGCCAGATCAGCCGCAAGGAGGCCGAGGAGATTCTGCTGCGCTACGAGCGCGAGGGCTGCGTCCACTCCATCTTCAATAACGAGGGCCGCGGCAAAACCTCCATCATCTGCGCCTGCGACGGCGACAACTGCGGCATCCTCCGCCACGCCCGCTGGTTCCAGGCGTCGGACAGCGTGAAGTCCAACTACACCTCGAACATCGACCCGACCAAGTGCGTCGCCTGCGGCGCGTGCGTCGAAATGTGCCCGATGAACGCCATCCGCATGGGCAACACCTTCTGCTCCATCGAGGGCCAGACGCCGAAGTGGGCCGTCGCCCGCAACACCGGCTGGACGCAGGACAACTTTGATAAAAACCGTCACAAGCGCATCATGACGGGCGAGCAGGGCACGAGCCCCTGCAAGACCCAGTGCCCGGCGCACATCGCCATTCAGGGCTACATCAAGAAGGCGGGCGAGGGCAAGTACCTCGACGCGCTGAAGATCATCAAGCGCGAAAATCCGTTCCCCGCCGTCTGCGGCCGTATCTGCCCGCACACCTGCGAGAATGAGTGCTCCCGCAACCGCGTGGACGACGCCGTTGCCATCGACGATATCAAGAAGTTCATCGCCGACAAGGAGCTCGACAAGTCTTTGCGTTATGTGCCCACGGTCTATGAGCACTACACCGAGCCCGTCGCCGTCATTGGCGCCGGCCCCGCGGGTCTCACCTGCGCGTACTACCTCGCCGAGCAGGGCTATCCCGTCACGGTCTATGACAAGCAGGCTGCCCCCGGCGGCATGCTCAAGCACGGCATCCCGCCCTTCCGTCTCGAAAAGGACGTGGTGGACAGCGAGATTTCCGTCCTGCGCGACATGGGCGTGGAGTTCGTCATGGACACCGAGATTGGCAAGGACGTCACCATTCCGCAGTTGCGCGAACAGGGCTTCAAGGCGTTCTATATTGCCATCGGCGCGCAGGCGTCGAACCATCTGAACATTGAGGGCGAGGACATCTCCGGCGTGCAGTACAGTCTCGACCTCCTGCGCAAGGTGAACCACGGCTCTGACGAGCAACTCTCCGGCGACACCATCGTCATCGGCGGCGGAAACGCTGCCATCGACGCCGCCCGCGCCGCCCTCCGCATCGGCGATGGTACGGTCAAGATGGTCTGCCTTGAGTCCGACGCCGAAATGCCCACCGTCCCCGATGAGAAGGACGAGGCCGTGGAAGAGGGTGTGCAGATCGAAAACTGCTGGGGCCCGACGCGCATTCTCGGTGAGAATGGAAAGGTCACCGGCGTGGAGTTCCGCCGCTGCCTCTCCACCCGCGACGAAAACGGCCGCTTCGCCCCGAAGTTTGACGACAGCGAGACCATGATTATCCCCTGCAGCAACGTCATCATCTCCATCGGCCAGCACATGGATTGGGGAACACTCCTCACCGGCACGAACGCTGCGCTGACCGCCCGCAATACTATGCAGGTCGACCCCATGACCTACCAGAGCACCGAGCCCGATATCTTTGGCGGCGGCGACGCTGTGCAGGGTCCCGGCTTCACCATCGACGCCATCGCCACCGGCAAGCCCGGCGCGATCTCCATCCATCGCTTCCTGCGGGGATACAGCATGACCATGGAGCGCGAGCGTGAGTATCATTCCTATGATAAGGACAAGGCGGATTTCTCAAGCTACGAGGCCATGAAGCGCCAGCGCCCGAAGCCGGTCAACGCCAAGGCCGCGACCGCGACGCTCAGCGACCTGCGCGGCACGCTCACCGAAGAGCAGATCGCCAAGGAGGCCAACCGCTGTCTCGGCTGCGGCGTGTCCGTCGTCGATCCCGAGAAGTGCATCGGCTGCGGCATCTGCTACACCAAATGCGAGTTCGATGCCATCCGTCTGAAGAAGAGCCGCGACATCAAGCCGCCCAAGTCTCCCGGCGCATGGCAGCTCGGCGTCGTGAAAAACGTCGTCGTCCGAAAGCTCAAGGGGCTCCAGGATGACTTCGAGAGCCCGGCCTCTGACGGCACACAGGCAGCGGACGAGCAGCATACGCATTACTTTGACTGATCCCGAAGGGAGGCGTGCGACATGCATGAAATGCCCGTCGTGATGAATGTGGTCGACCTCATCGACGACTACGCACGGAAAAACGACGTGAAAGAGGTTCGACGCGTTACCATGGAGATCGGCGAGATCGCCATGGTCATGCCGAACTACTTCCGCAATTTCTGGGCGCCTGTGATCGAGCAGTCGGAGTTCTGCAAAAACGCGGAGCTGGACATTGAGATTGAGCCCGGAATCGGTCAGTGCCGGGCGTGCGAGCACGATTTCAACATCGAAAAGAACAACGGCGTCTGCCCCAAGTGCGGCGCTGTGGAGCAATTCCAGATTCTATCCGGCAGAGACGTCAGAATTCTGCAGATCGACGTCCTGTGATTTTCCTCAGAACGAACCGTCCGTCGATCCCCTGCGGACGGTTTGTTCTGCAATCATACCAAGGAGGCAATATCATGGATCCCTTCAAAGTCATCACTATCAAGGAAAGCGTGTTTGAGAATAACGACCGCGACGCCGAGCGCCTGCGCGAGACGCTGAAAGGGGAGAAGACCTTTCTCCTCAACCTGATGAGCTCCCCCGGCTCCGGCAAGACTACCACGCTCACGCGTACCATCGAGCGTCTGCGCAATGATTTGCGCATCGGCATCATGGAGGCGGACATTGACTCCGATGTGGACGCGCATACAATCTCCAAGACCGGCGCGAAGGTCATTCAGCTCCACACCGGCGGCATGTGCCATCTCGACGCGGATATGACCCGGCAGGGCCTGCGTGAGCTGGGAACAGAAGATCTCGATCTCGTCGTACTGGAGAATGTCGGCAATCTCGTCTGCCCGGCGGAGTTCGACACCGGGGCCGTGAAAAACGCCATGATCCTCTCCGTCCCCGAGGGACACGACAAGCCCCTCAAATACCCGCTGATCTTCCAGGTCTGCGATGCGCTCATCATCAACAAGATCGACGTCATGCCGTATTTCAACTTCGATCTCGACAAGGTGCGGGAGTTTGCCCACATGCGCAACCCGAATCTCAAGATCTTCCCCATCTCCGCCAAAACCGGCGAGGGCGTGGACGCCTGGTGCGACTGGCTGCTCGAGCAGGCAAACGCCTGGAATTCCTGAAAAAACGCAAGCTTCGCTCACCCGAATCGGCTTGACTTTTTGGACAGAATCAGATATACTGTACAAAAAGTTGTACAACCTGTCCAAGGAGGGGATCCTGTGGCAATTCGGGAATCGAAGCACGCGGAGCTGATCGTGGATACTGCCGTGGCGCTGTTCAAGAAAAACGGGTATGAAAATGTCTCGGTCAATGAGATCTGCAAGTCCGCCGGACTCAGCCGGTCGTCCTTCTACTCCGCTTTTTCCGGCAAGCAGGATATCATTGAGTATGTGCTCGCCAAGGCCAAGACGGACGAGACCACCGTGCTCAACCACTTCATGGACGCGAAGAATGACTTTGAGCGCATGTGGATCCTCTGCGACCGCTATCTTGCCATCGCCTATCGATTCGGCCCCGCGCTGACCGGCGCGCTGCTGCGGCTGGAGCTGCTGGGCGAGCTGGACAATCTCAAGCAGATCCATCTGTCGGACGATTGGTTCATCCGGCTGACGCGCAACTGCCAGCAGACGGGCGTCATCCTGAGCACGGAGCCTGCGGAAATTCTGGCGCCCATGGGGGTGGATCTGGTGTATCAGGTCACGTATGACTGGTGCCGCCGCGGCGGGGATTTCAACCTTCGCCGCCGCGCGCGAACTTCATCTGAGATCATCTATAACGTAGCGCCGCAATACCGCTGGACGAAGGAACAGCTGGAAAACGCCTGAAACGAAATGGATATATGCTCCCGGGTCGATTTTGACCCGGGAGTATTTTTGTCCGAGGCTTTGTACAGTTTCCGAGATTCTGTACAAACGCAAAAACAGAATACAACGACCAGTCAGCGAATCGAAAACAGCTTTTTTGTGAGTTTCTTAGAATCGATTGTCAGCCGATTGACGTGGAAAAACCGGCTTTTTATAATGTATCCATAACGGTTTGAAATCCACCGTTTCTCCTTCCGGATCGCGCAGAGGCAGCTTTTCCCCTCCTTGCCTCTGCGCGATTTGTAAAAACAGATATTGAGAAAGAGCGTGTTTTATGAAAGACCTGAAACATCTGATCTGGTTTGAAAACCTGCTGGAAAACGCGGACAACGAGCTGATCCGCGCAGCGAAGGCAGAAGGCCGCAAATGCCTTGGCACGATCTGCTACCAGCTTCCGGAGCCGCTGCTGAATCTTGCGGGCTGCTTCTCGGTGCGCCTGCGCGCGCCGCGCACGGCCTCCATGGAGATGGGCACTTATTACATGACGAGCCTCTCCTGCGAATACTGCCGCGCGGTGCTGGAGCGGGCGCTCGAGGGCGGTTACGGCTTTCTCGACAGCCTCTTTGACGCCTATGCCTGCAGCCAGATGACCAGCTGCATGGAAAACATCAATCACCTCGGTGCGATCCGCCAGTCGAACCCGGACTTCTTTATGCAGCATGTGGACACCCCCATGAAGGCGGACGAAAATGCCGTGCGCCACATGACCCGCATGTGCCGTGCCCGCGTACTGGATAAGCTCGCGGAAGCCTATGGCATTGATACCTCGGACGACGCCCTGCGCCGCGCCGTCGCGGAGCACAACGAGGTCTGCGCGGTGCTCGATGAGATCGGCTCTTATCGCAAGTTTGACCATCCCACCATCACGGGCTATGAGTTCGCGGTGCTGTGCCTCGCCACCTACTGCGCGCCGAAGGATCTGCTCCTGCCGAAGCTCAAGGAGACGGCGGAGGAGCTGAAAACACGCTGGCCGGACCCCAACCCCGGCTATCGCGTCAAGGTCGTGCTCGCCGGCAGCGAGGTGGACGATCCGGGCTTTGTGAAGCTCATCGAGGAGAGCGGCGCGCTGGTCGTGGCCGACCGCCACTGCTTCGGCATGTTCCCCGGCCGGACGCCCATCGAGCTAAAGGACGGCGAGGACGTGCTCACGCAGATCTGCCGTCATTACGTGATGGAGTGCCAGTGCCCGCGCTACATGGATAATCCGCGCATTGCGGCGAGAAAAGAGTATCTGAACGCCCTCGCAAGCGAATACCACGCCGACGGCGTGATCGTGCAGCAGATGAACTTCTGCAACTTCTGGCCGTATGAACGCGCGGGCATGTACCGCATCCTCACGGAGGATTACGGCTGGCCGGTGCTGAGCGTCGACCGCCCCTACGTCGTGGGCGGCTCGGGCCAGATGCGCACGCGCATTCAGGCGTTCGTTGAGAGCATTGAGATCAAAAAGATTCAGGGAGGGAAGCGCTGATGGGACGCAAGATGAACAGCCAGCCGCTCGGTACGTTCTACCGCGGTGGCAAGACGAAGATCCGCCGCGAATGGCGCGGCCTTTCCGATACGTGGTATGACTACAAATGCTGGGTGAAAAACTGGGGCGCCATGGTGAAGTTCCTCGCCCATCCGCAGACGATCAAGGGCTTTTTCCGCTATCGCTGGATGCTGGAATACGCAGCGGCACCGGATTTCATCGACCGCTGCACCGAGGGCCTGCGGGGCACGCAGCTCAGGATGGCGCACACGGAGTTTGACTTCATCGTCACCGAGATCACGCGCTCCTTAAAGCTCCTCTTCCGCGCGGACAAGAACATCGGCGGAGACCCCAAGCTCAGCGACAAGATGATCGCCCACGATGAGAATATGATGGAGCAGCTCATGTGGGGCTTCCCAAACCTCCACGGCATGTGCGTGCAGGTGTTCGGCTCCTTTGCCCTCGTGGCGCTCTCCAGAGAAGGCGCGGTGCGCTACATCGACCGTGCCGAGGAATTCGGCATCACGGGCGACGTCTGCACCATGCCGAAGGCGGAGCTCGGCCTCTGCATCGAGGACGACATGCCGCTCGTCGGCAAATGCATCCTGCACGCGAACACGACCTGCGACAGCTCTCTCATGGGCAACGGCATCGAGGACTGGCGCTATCAGCTTCCCAGCTACACGATTGCCTGCGCTGAGCGCGTCGTGGACGATCTCACGCGCGAATATACAGCCGACGAGATCCGCGGCGCGATCCGCTTCATCGAGGAGCAGACGGGGGAGAAGTGGAACTGGGAATCCTACTTCCACAACATGAAGCTCTATAACCAGGAGACGCGCAATTTCCTCGAGATCCTCGAGATGAACAAGACTGCCTGGCCGCAGGTGCCGGACAATAACTACAACCTCTACCGCGATCTCTATTACACCCGCATGCTGAACGCGCCGAGCGAGGCCTATCTGGAGATCGACCGCAAGATCCGCGATCTCATGTACGAGGGCTACGAAAAGAAGGCGCTGCCGTGTCAGGAGATCCGCCACCGCGCGCTCGTCTGGGGCGTGCAGGCGGAGTTCTACACGAACTTCTCCAACTGGCTCTTAAACTGCTGGGGCATCGTGGGCATCACGCACATGCTGAACCTGACCTCGACCGAGATCTACGCCGACGAGGACACCCCCGAGAACCGGGAGCAGGCGATCTACGATCTCGCGGATCTCTACATGAAGATGATCATGCGCAACCGCACCGAGGGCGGCTTCTCGCTCGGTGTGGACGACGTGTGGCGCTTCTGTGAGGAATACAATCTCGACATGATCGTCATGCTCGAGCAGATGGCCTGCAAGGCCGTCACGACCTGGCACGGCATCTACGAGGAGGAGGCAGCAAAACGCGGCATCCACGTGATCTGGATCCCGCACGCCCTGCTCGATCCGCGCAAGGCTGACCGCCAGTCCATGCGCGACGAGGTCAACCGCTATATGCGCACCGTGCTCGGCGAGGAACCCTTCGATCCCTCGCTCGAGACGATTGCTGACCAGAACGCCTGGTAAGGAGGAGCAGAAATGAACAAACTCATCAAGATCCCCGTCGTCGCGGCGGGCACGAGCGTCGGCCTCTTTGCCGCCTCGCTCGTGGTCTATTATTTCAATCTCGATATGCGGCTCATCGAGCTGCTGCACCCGTATCTCAGCAAGTGGTATGACCACATTGAGCGCCGCCCGTTCAATCCGCCGAAGGAGGTCTTCTGATGCTCTTTCAGCCCGGATACACCTACGAGACGAAAAACATCGTGAAGACTTTTCTCGGCACCATGAAGGCTGACGGCTTCTTTGAGCCTGTGAGCGAAACGGAGTACGGCGGCTATATCAAGGTAGCGGGAAAGAAGCGCCCGCTGCACGACTGCAAGCTCCTCGACGGGAAGTATTACGACTATTCCTTCGATGTGCTGGGCTACACCGTCACGATCCATGCCCACATTGAGGACGACGGCGAGATCGTCGGAAATGCCATCGTGGCCGGAAAGACGCCCATGCCCTGTCCCGGCGGCATCGTCAAGCGCACGGAGAAAGCGACCGGCAGCGTTTTTGCGGATTTTCGCTGGCCGAACCGGGAGAAGTACAACTGGAGGTGACCGGATATGAAAGCCGTTGTCATAGACCAATACAACAAAAACGATATCTCCGTCTCTCTGCGGGAGATGCCGGAACCGACCTGCGGCGAAAACGACGTGCTCGTGCGTGTGAAGGCGGCAGGCGTGAACCCGCTGGACAACATGATTACTCGCGGTGAGGTGAAGCTCGTCGTGCCCTATGCGTTCCCGCTCGTCATGGGCAATGAGCTTGCGGGTGTGGTGGAGAAGGTCGGCGCAAACGTGACTGCCTTCGCGCCCGGCGACCGGGTTTACGGCCGTCTGCCGCTCGGGAAGATCGGCGCATTTGCTGAATTTTGCGCAGTGGACGCCGGCGCGCTCGCGAAGATCCCGGACTACCTCTCCTTCGAGGAGGCTGCCGCCGTGCCGCTCACGGCGCTGACCGCCATGCAGGCGTTTGAGCTATTAAACGCCAAAGCAGGGGACACGGTGTTCCTCTCCGGAGGGACGGGCAGCCTCGGCGCCATGGCTATCCCGATTCTCAAGGCGAAGGGGCTGCGCGTGATCACCTCCGGCAGCGCCAAAAACCGTGAGCGCGTCATGGCGCTCGGCGTCGAGCAGTTCATCGACTACAAGACCGAGGACTACGCCGCTGTCCTGCACGATGTGGACTGCGTGCTCGATACCGTGGGCGACAAAGAGCTGGAAAAGGAGTTCTCCATCCTCAAGCCCGGTGGAACGCTGGTCTCTCTCAAGGGCATGCCGAACAAGGCGTTCGCCAAGCGGCAGGGCTTCGGCGCGTTCAAGCAGATGCTCTTCGGCTTCGCGGGAAAGAAGTATGACGACATGGCAAAGCGGCGCGGACAGACGTACCATTTCATGTTTGTCCACGCCGACGGTGAGCAGCTGCAGGAGATCTCCGACCTCTTCGCGCAGCTTCAGATCCGTCCCGCTGTCGACACAATATTCCCGCTTGAAGACGCCGACGCGGCACTCAAAAAAATCGCCTCCGGCGGTTCGAGAGGCAAGACGATATTGACTGTAAGATAAGCAATGAAGTCCCTCAGAGGATTGCTCTGAGGGGCTTCGTTATGCCATGATAAGTTCGGCTCTTATGTATTCTTCCGCACGGCTACGGATGCTGTTCATCCGCTGCACCCATTCCATTTGATTATCAGCTTTCATCGTTTCCGTTAAGCCTTCCCGTTCAACCATCTGTGTCATCAGCCGATCCAGCGTTTTCTCGGCTGCTTGATCGACTTCCTCCAGGTGAGCATTGAGTATTTCGTCCATCATCATGGCATCATATACAGGCTTCTGATGTGTGCGGAGAAATCGCCGTCTGCGCTCGCCCCAGATGCCGATGTGCGGCGATTCCGGCGGGATCAGATCTGGGATTAAATAATCGCCTTCCCAATGATATGTCAGCTTCATTTCAGTAACCTCCTTGCCTGTTTTGCCTGCATTGTAGCAAACAAGCAGGGGAGTGTCGAATGTGCGAAAAGCAAAAAACAGGACTGCCTCGATTGAGGCAGTCCTGCTGGTTTTATCAGGCGCAAATGTTCGAGCGTTTTGGGTACACTTTGGGTAAAACCGCTCTTTGATTGCCGAAAAACCGTTGGTTTTCAACGACTTTTCAGCGCTTCTCAGTACATGCCGCCCCTCGGCGGTTCTGATTATATTGCAGCGAGCCAGAAGGGAAAGGCGAATGAGTGAGAAGCAAAAAGCTCAGAACAGCGGCAAAAGCACAGTTCTGAGCTTCTCTAATCGTGAATGTTCGACCCGTGATTTATGCGAGAGGTACACTGTATTGTTTCTTTACTCTTTACTCATCAACCTGTTCGTCGAAGGAATACGCATTTAGTTCTGGAAAGTCCAGAAATTCAGATAGCGTCATTCCAAAGGCAAGTGCGATTTTGTGTAAGGTCATTGCGCGGGGATTTTTGGTCAGACCGCGAACGATATTGTCGATCGTGGATTGATTGATCCCGCTCATGGTGGCAAGCTTGTTGATCGCAATGCCGCGCTCCTTGCATAGCTGCCGAATCCGCCGAACATATAAATCTGAATACTCCATGGCACACCCTCCTGCTACCCGTATTTGGGTTAAGAAAATGATAGCAAGAGATCTGCGCCGAATTACCCGAATACGGGTTGACAGAGGAAGATAATTCAGATTAAACTGTTTATACCCGAAAACGGGTAATATGAAGCAGGGAGGATGCGGTATGGCAGATTATAAAAGGATGTATACGCTGCTGTGCAAGACCATTGATAATGTGATCGATCCGCTTTCTCGGATTCCGGACGCAAAGATTTATGCATCTCATTTGCAGAATGCACTATTGCAGGCGGAGGAAATCTACATTTCTACCACGCCTTATCAAGAAGCTTCTGACTCCAAAATCATACAGCTGAAAACAGATTTCGATGGGAATTTCGAGTGATCAGCTATGAAGCATAATTGTAGTAAAATGCACCCGACGGTCGCGCGCACTTTCGCTTTTTTGTGTGCGGCCGCCGGGTGCAGACCCGTGGGGCAGGATTGGGGCAAAGTTATTCGAAAATCCGCAAAGTCAGACGAATCAACGCAAATTTCGGGTTTCATTTTTCGCTGATATTTCAAGTGTTTCGCCGTGGGGCAAAATTACTCAACAATATTTTGCCGACTCTCATAACCCGGAGGTCGCAGGTTCGAGTCCTGTCTCCGCAACCATGTCGAGTGAAGATAACGGATTTCGTTATCTTCCCTCTTTTTTGTTGCAGCAGCAAGGCTTTTGCCTTGCTGCTTTTCTTATGCCGGGCGGGGAATATATTCGATTTCCACGCCCTGACGCACATCTGCCCGATAATCACGGCTGCACCGAAAAGCGCTTTCCGGAAGCTCAATATAGCCGACGAAGCGGTAATAGATCACGATCCGCTGGGTGCGGCTCTTGCCGGAGCCCTGTGCCTCATAGACGTCGATGTGATCGATGAGCTCCTGCAGCAGGGGAGCGGTCAGCGTCTTCATCTCCATGAATTTCCGGATCGCAGCGAGGAAAGACTCGGAGTTCTGCGACTGCTCATCCAACGCCGCAAGCTTTGCATGCAGCGTTGAGATTTTCTCTTTCAGCTCCAGTCGTTCGACCTCGTATTTGTGGGAGAGCTGCAAAAACCAATCATCTGTCACCTTTCCGGCGACATTGTCCTCATACAGCTTTTCAAACAGACGCAACAGCATCTCGCTGCGGACAGTGGCTTTTTGCAGATCGGCTTCCACCTGTTTTCTCTCGGCGATCATTTTCTGATTCGTTTTCTGTGCAAGCAGGGCAGCGAAGCCCTCCTCATCGTGGCGGAGGTACGAGGCCAGTCGACCGAGCTCCAGCATGACAATCTGCTCCACGGCGTCGGCGCGGATATAGTGACGGGATTCGCAGGTGCCGCGATAGTCCTTCACATAGTTGGAGCAGCTGAAATAGTGAATGTTCTTGTTGATTGTGTTGGTGTGGTACCAGAGCTTGCTGCCGCAATCGGCGCAGCGGAGCAGATCGCTGAACATGTTCTTTTCGCCGTTCTCAGGCTTTGGCGGACGGTGTTTGGTATTGCCGCGCATCTCCTGCACCCGCTCGAATACATCGCGTTCAATGATTGGCTCGTGGACTTCTTTGAAGACCAGCCAATCCTCGCGCGGATTGTCGATGCGATCCTTCTTTTTGAAGGATTTGGAGTGCGTTTTGAAGTTGAGCACGTCGCCGCAATACTCCTGCCGGGACAATATGCCGAGCACCGTATTGTGCTTCCAATCGTATGGGTCGGCGTTGACCTTTCTCCCGCCTCTGCCGATCCCCTTGGAGCGCCAATAGGCGGTGCAGGTCAGCACCTTGCGCTCTTTCAGAATGTGGGCGATGGAATCTGCGCCTTTACCATTCAGATACATGCTGAAGATCTCCTTCACGATCGCGGAAGCCTCCGGATCGATGATCCACTTCTTCGGGTGGTCCGGATCCTTCATGTACCCATACGGCGGCTGCGCGAGCGGTTCACCGGAGTTGCCGCGAATGCGGTGCGCGGTGCGGACCTTTCGGCTGATGTCTCTGGCATACATCTCGTTCATGACGTTGCGGAACGGCGTGAGCTCGTTTTCGCCGTCGTCGCTGTCAACGCAATCGTTGATGGCGATGAAGCGAATCGCGAACATGCTCGTTTGCCGCCATTGCTACACCGAGTGTTGCAAGGAGAAGTGCTGCAGCAGCGGCGATGGCTGTTGCTGCTCGAATTGGGAATTTTCTTTTTTGTTTTGCTGAGTTTTTATATTTCATGATCGACGCAACATAGCACAAATCTTCATCAGTCGCGGTGTTCAAAGCAAGCGCAAGGTCGATTCGATTCACAACAAGCCCTCCTTCTCCAAATATGTCCGTAATTTTTTCCGTGTACGAAAAAGCATCGTTTTAACACGGCTCTCAGAAAAGCCGAAATGGAGCGCAATCTCCCGCACTGAGGCGCAATACCAGTAGCGTGAAAGAAAAACTGCGCGCTCTGTCTGCCTCAGGCTCTTCAGGAAACGGCCCATACCCTGCTCCAACGCATGCATAGCTGCGGTGTCAGCAGGATCTTCCCCGCCGGGCAGACACTCTGCGAGTTCGTCTAAAGGTACTGTGCCGGAATTTCCACCTCGTTTCTGTGCATGGATTGTTCGCCAGCGCTCCAACGACAGATTCCGCGTGATACGGCTGAGATAAGCACCCAGGCGCTTTGGCCTTGTAGGTGGTATGGAATTCCACGCCTTCAGCCAAGTATCATTTACACATTCCTGTGCGTCTTCGAGGGTTGGCAGAATATTCGAAGCTACAGCGTGACAGAGATTCCCATACTGCTCCTGCGAATAATGGATCGCCATCGAGTCCCGGGCGAAATAGAGATCAATTATGGATTCATCGGTCATACGTGATTCACTCCTTTCTCTCTCACCCATAAAGACGGAAATCCGACAAAGTGGTTACGACATCAATTTCCATGTTAACATGATATTGAGGTGGACAACAACTTTACATTCCAAAAACATAAAACAAAACACATCAAAAAAGCATAATAAAACTAATCAAAAACACAAAATAAAATTGACTGCGACGCGAATTTGCTATATGATAAGATCATCCGAATCAGGAGGACTGCATCATGCCTGAGTATTTACCGAGAATTGTTGACGACGAGCTTGCGCTTAGATTGGAAGCTTTTGGAGCGACGCTGATTGTTGGTCCGAAGTGGTGCGGCAAGACCACGACAGGCGAACAAAAGGCAAAAAGCATTTTGAGAATGCAGGACCCGGATCGCCGAGACGGCTATCTTGCAACAGCAGCTACAAAACCGTCCTTGCTGCTCAAAGGCGCGAATCCCCGCCTGATTGACGAGTGGCAGGTTGCACCGGTTCTGTGGGATGCTGTCCGCACAGATGTGGATCAGCGGCAGGAGGAAGGACTGTTTATCTTGACGGGTTCGACATCGGTAGATAACAGCAAGATCATGCACTCCGGCACGGGACGTATCTCGCGGATGAAAATGTATCCAATGAGTTTGTTTGAGTCCAAGGAGTCTAATGGAGAAATCTCGCTCAAAGCGCTCTTTGATCATCCCAATATGGATATTGACGGCATCGCATCCGAGCTATCTGTGGAAAAGCTGATTTTTTCTGCTTGCCGCGGCGGATGGCCTGCTGCGCTTCGCAGGAAGAGTGATGCCGCAAAGCTTATGATTGCAAAGGACTATCTGAACAATATTTGTGAATCTGATATCTCTACTGTGGATGGTGTGCAGCGTAATCCGACTTGGACTAACATGATTCTGCGCTCCTATGCTCGAAATGTCTCTACACTGGCGAAAAAAACGAACATTTATCGAGATGTGGCAGCGAATGCGGACAGCATGACTCTGCAGACAATGGATACCTATCTGAATGCGCTGGAAAAGCTGTTTGTGATCGAAGATGTGGAGGCATGGTGTCCGGCGATCCGCTCCGCAACGACAATCCGCTCTGGGAAAAAGAGAGGATTTATAGATCCTTCCATTCCTGTGGCAGCATTGGGTCTCACGCCGGAGTATTTCCAGTCAGATTTGAAAACCTTCGGATTTATCTTTGAATGTCTTTGTATTCGTGATTTGAAGGTATACTCGCAAGCTCTTGGCGGGCGTGTATCTTATTATCATGATCGCATGGACTTGGAAGCAGATGCAGTTCTGCATTTGGACGATGGTCGGTTTGCGTTGATTGAATTTAAACTCGGCAGTCGAGAGATCGAGGAAGGAGCAAAGCATTTGTTACAGCTTCAGGAGCTGATTCGCAAATATAACGAAAAAGAAAAACAAGTCCCGCTGCGAGAGCCGGACTTGCTCATGGTGATAACCGGCGGCGAAATGGCCTACACCCGTGAGGATGGGGTTAAGGTCGTGCCGATCGGGGCGTTGAGGGATTGATAGATGTTTGAATTGTTTTTCAATACGGTTTTAGTTCCGCTATTTGTGGGCGTAGGAGCATCTTTTTCATATGATGAATTAAAGAAAATCACCAATAAAAAAGCGGGAATTAACGCCCAAGCTATTTCTGTTCTTACGCAAACCTATGATTGCTTTTGTGATCAAATGGGGTTAGAAGAAGATGAAGACTATCATATTCCGCTGCTGGTGAAAAACGTGGGAAGAATCCTAGTTAACCCAAGCCTGTTATCAATAAAAGATTATCTTTCATTAAGTTTCGATTTAGAGTTTTCTGATGATTATTGTGCCCTATGGGAAGACCTCTTTGTTCAAATTTGTTCAAATCCTGATAATCAATGGCTATATAATTATATTAATGCAAACAGGATTACTCAGAATCGATGGAATTCTTCAGAGTGGATGAATGAAAAAATGAAGGATAATTACTGGGTGCTGCCACTGTCTGCATCTGGCGAACTGTTGACGGAACTTGTTGATGTTTCACCCGAACTAGATGCGAACCAATCAGCAAGTCTTTTTTCACTTTTATATGAAATCACTCTTAACGCAGAAAAACATGGGGCATCAAAGAATCAAAGAGTAACGGTGACACAGAATTCCATTCTTTTAATTGATGATGGAATGCCGTTTAATCCGAACGATCTCCTCAATAGAGGATCAGGAGGCGGGGGTGAAACGGCACTCAAATTGTTTTTGCGACATTGCCCGGATGCACAAATGGATTATATCCACGAAGGACAGAATAATATTTTGTCCGTTACATTTCATAATGCGGTTTTCAATATAAATGGAAAGAGCAGAATAACGTTTCCGAGCATTCTGGAACTATATCATGAAGACAAACAGGTAGAATATCCAAAGGGAAGGTTTAAATACTGTTTTATTGAAATGAATCAATATCCAATTGTCCCCATAAGCGGAATATATCGCATACTAGATAAAGCGCTAGAAGATGTTGAAAACAAGAAAATAGCGGAAAAGGTGTATATTTCATATAAGGGTGGTTTTTTCACAGAATACCTAAATGACGTGCTATCAATTTATATTGAAAATTCGAAAAGTTCTATTTTTGAACTTGTCGGCGATGATTTTGCTGCACAGACATTCTAAAGAAGAAATGAGACTTGGTAAAAAAGGAAACGAGGTTGCTGATAAGAGAATAACAGTTAGAGATACTAGAAACAAACTTCGATAATAACTCTCGCATCACCGCATTCTCGCAACCGTCGGGCGAGTTCATATTATAGCGAGGAGACAATAGTTAATGATTCGCAGATTATTTCGCCTGAAGTAACTATGCTTTATAGTTCAAATGTGCAACAAAAAACGGGTTGTCTGTATTGATGAAGCTATGCACTTGTGATAGAGTAAAACACGTAGATATGGCTTTTCGGAGGCGACTACTACGGAAAGTATAGAGCGTGTTGAATTAACGGTTTTGTGCTTGATTGAAGATGGAGATAGAATACTGCGTCAGAACAGAGTAAAGAAAGACTGGCGTGGGTACGCATTACCAGGAGGTCATGTAGAACGCGGAGAATCATTTGTTGATGCTGTGGTTCGTGAAATGAAAGAAGAAGCAGGGCTGGAGATTTTGGATCCGAGACTGGTTGGCGTAAAACAATTAGAGTTTCAGTATTTGGTTTCTGGAAAGGAATGGACGGTATCAATCAGATAAATGCGGATTATTTAGTATCTGCGGCAGAGCTTGTTTTTGGTTTATTTGCTGTTTAACGAGAGTATTAGAGCTAAAGAACTACATGGAATAAAAAATACAGATGCAGGGAAAAAGTCAAATCTGCTATATGAGCAATGACGCAGTCTACAAAAAGACGGTGGGAAAAAGATGGACTACAACCGAGAAACAAATAATAAAGCGGGACTTTTTAGTTTATCTGGTTTTTCATATCAGATAAAAGCATTCATCTACTATATGACTCAACTCAAGCCCACCGAGCAAGTTGGGTTTGAAACGATGGATGATGTTTCTGTAAGGGCCATTCCATCATCAGAGGATGTCACGGATCAGTGCTTTAAGTGGAAAAAAGAGGGGACCGGCAAGATATTAATCCAAGTAAAAGACACAAATATAGGAATAGAAACTGCGCGCAAAGTCTTATACAATTGGATTCTTGCATTTGTGAAGTATGGTGAGATAAGCAAATTTGTATTGTTTGTTGCAGAAGGGCATACAGCAAATGTTGACCTTTTTAATGTCCAAAATATTGAGAGAGAGTATAAGGCGCTTACCCAGACAAGCAAAAGTAAAGTATCGCTGCCAGGAAAACTCAAGGAAATATTCGACGGAAAGCCAGAAGAGTTTGGAAAAGCTTTTTCCTATGTCTGTGAACGGTTCGAGTTTAAGCCACAGAAGGACATTGAAGCATCTATCTCTGATGCACTTGCGACGCCATTTCATGCAAAAGCAGTGGGCATTGAAGAGGTATGTTTTGATAATAGAGTGAAAGAACTTTTTTCGATTATTTGCTCCGATATTATGGAACAAGCGAGTCAACGAAAACCTTACATTTGCTCGTATGAGGAGTACATGCAGAAATGTGAAGAAATTTGTAATAAAATCACTACAACTGACTACAACCCTAGTTATAACGCTTTTAAGCAGCTGTATAGCAAAAATGAATTGACTGAGGACGTCTTGAGATCAAGAGAATACAAGCAACTTCGGTATTGTAAGTTAGGAACACAAGACATTCTAACGCATTTAATGTGGAAAGAGTATTATCAGAATATTAGACAGCATCGCCTGGCTGATGCGAGAAAAGACCTTATTTCAGAAACGGAAGAAGCGGCGTATTATAATCATCAAGATGTTGTTGCAGAGCTTAAAAATGAGAATAGAGACCAACCTCGGATTAGATTGAGCAAAACGAAACAGTGTCCAATTTCAACGGTCAATAACGAGTTCTCGCGGTGGGGAGCATATGTTTTTTTAACGCAAGAAGATGTCTCAAATCAGATATCATGGAAGGACGATGAAGCTGGAGATGAATAACAGGTCCGCACAAGAGTTGGATTTAGAGATAGAAATAGTCCAACTAAGTATCTATATCGATATAATAAAACGTATTCTGTTGGGGCATAAAGGTTTAAGTATCGTAAAAATTGTAATTATTAGTTTTGTTATTAAGCGGCAAGAGTTGAGCGAGAGAATCTTCGATGGGAGAAATCGAAGCGATCTCATTCTTAAATTTTTATCTCAGGCAACAGGTGTGTTTGATGTGTTTTGTGAACAGCTTCCTTACATAATAAAATCCATTGATATTCTTGTTAATAGCAAATTTTGCGAAGTTCATGAAGGGGAATTAATATGTTTGGCAACAGAGCAAATTCAAAAATTTGACTCTTTTACAGAGAGCGCTATTCAGGAAAGCAAAACGTATACTGATAGACAATTTTTGAGAGAGGCGATCAGAATTGTTTAGAATTGAAACGCTTACCTTAATTGGAAAAGAAAAAGAGAACGTCTACAGGTATGAGTTTTCAGATGGAATAAACTATTTTCGAGGGAAAAATGATTCTGGAAAAACAGAGTTCTATATGTTTTTAGATTATATGTTTGGAGCCAATGAGGATCTTTCCCGAAAAGAATGGTTTAAAGACAGCTTGATCTCTGCTGAGATGGAATTTTCACTTGATAACAGAAAATTTGTTGTATCAAGGTATCTCACGGAAATAAACAGGAATTATATTCGGTATTGTGATGAAGAAAATGGAGAAGCCCTTCGGCCAGAGGAGTACAGAGAAAAATTAAACATAATCTTTGGAAGAAATATTGAGGTTCTAAAAGAATTAAGAGAATATGTCGAAGAAGCGATTAGCTATAGAACATTTACATTGTTCAATTTTCTGGGCGAAAAGCGTCAAGGAGTACTAAATAATTTTTTCGATAAATGCAGCAAAATAGAGTATGCTATTAAGCTACCTGCAATCTTAAACTACATATTTAATGAAAACATTGCAGAGATCAATAATCTTAGGCGAAAAGCAAAGGAGCTAGCGGATCAAATTGGAGATATTGAAAGGCAAAGTCGGCGAAATGATCTGCTACGCGCAAAGATTAATCAGCAACTTAAAGTTTTGGGTCTTCGCATTGCTTTTAGCGGGACAAACTCAGTCGATGTTTTAAGAGCAATTTTAAAGATTCAAGAAAACCTTGACAAAGAAGAATCTGCCGAGAATGTACCGGCAATAACCCAACTAGAAGCAGTGTATACAAGTATAGATGAACAGATAAAGCGGCAAAAGAATCTTGAGTTTGATATAAAGCATTTTATTGATGACAACGAAAAGCAAGTTACGCTAATACAATGCTTGCAAAACTTGACGGAAGAGCAAACGAATTATGCATATTTGACAGAGCCTATTTTGGATCTTATTGAATCGTTAAACAAAAGCATTTCATTTAATAAGTATTTAATTCAAGAAAGTGCAGTTAAGGCGCTGAAAGAGAAACGAGAAGAAGTTAAGCAAAAGATAATCAATAGCAAAGCAAGATTTACAATATATTCGGCCTCTGATAAAACAAAAGCAATTACCTTAATCAAAGAGTATCTATCATATTACAACGCTGAATTAAGCGAGGAAAGAGAAAAAGAACTTAGAAGAGAACTAAGAGAGATTAGGGAGAGGCTGAAATATCTACAAAGCGGAGATGATAAAGAAAAGCTCAACAAATTATCTAAAAGTATTACAACGCTATACCAATCCTCGACAACTGTTTCAGATATTGCAAAAGATGATTTTGAAAAGAAAGGTTTTCAAATTACATATCTGAAAAACGGGAATCTGCTCCAACCGCAGATTCTTAACGAGGATGCTGAAGAGAATCAATTGATAAACTATGATCCCGGAAGCATGGCTAGGCATACTCTAATCCAATTATGTGGATATTTAAGCTTTCTCAAAATGTTGATTAATGAGAACAGATATCCGCTGATACCATTGCTGGTAATTGATCATATCTCAAAACCATTTGATAAAAACAATCAAAAAGCAATTGGGGCTGTACTTGAAAGCGTTTATCACGACATTGATAAATCAGAATTACAGATCATAATGTTTGATGATGAAGATGCTGAGGATTTAGAGCTTGTCCCTGACAGTAATACAAACTTAATTGAAAAGAACAAAACAGGGTTTAATCCATTTTATATCAACAAGGATGAATAGTATGTTCGCTTGGAAAGCGTGAAGAGTTTATGCTGATTACATGCCCCTGCGACCTCCGGGTGCGATTCCGGGGGGCAATGGGGGGGCAAAATCACTCAAAACTATTCAAAAGCAGACGCAATTAAACAAAAGTCACGTCACGCCAAACGCAGCTATTTCAAGCTGTTCGAGGTTGTTTAGAGCTCTGTTTTCTCGAAAAATATGCGCTCATAACCCGGAGGTCGCAGGTTCGAGTCCTGTCTCCGCAACCACTAAAAAACCCTGTAGTTTCAATGGCTACAGGGTTTTTCCTTTTCTCTGAAAAACTCAAAAATCACTCATTTTTTTGCTCCGGGGGGAAATGGGGGGGAAATGTTCAATCGAAATTTCTCAAACCCTGCGACCTCCGGGTTATTTTCAGTGAATATTTGAGTGAATAAAAATGAATTATCTTGGTAGCTATTAAATCCTCATCGGATTTGTCGCAGCAGCCCATATTCGTCAATCTCTAGAATTGTAACTCCGTTCAGCAAATGACCATCTATCCGATTGTAGTACTCTGCAAGCGTCTCCGCTCTTTTCGGATGTGTGGATTTCTTTATTGCAAGAATTCGTGTTGTTCCAGCCGGAAGACAACTCATATAGAAAACTGCCTCATTAAGTCCCATTAATTTCGCGCTTGGAACATTTCCGGAATCGGTCCATGTATAGCACTTACATTCCACGACGACAGTTTCGTCTTCCGAAACACAGTCAAACCGATGAAGTTTGGGAGGGTTCCCAATCGGCAGCGCATATTCGGAATAGAAGTTCTGATGATACATCGCTTTTAATCTCTTGATTACCAGATCTTGAAACGCCTTTCCAACGCGAGGGTTTTCACTGTTTTTATTCATATTACCACCCCTCGCCACCATTATATCACAGAGGTTTTGTTTCGCTCAACAGGTACTGTATAATAATGATTGCTACGTTGCTGAAATGAGCAACAATTTAAAGGCAACACAAGGAGGTAAAACCATGAGCATCCTCGAAACACTATGGAGCGGAAGATACTACCCTGCCGAAAAAGGCATACCAAAGGACGGCGAGTACAAAGAATTATTTGATGCTGCCAAAGTGGAACGCGAACGATTTGGCGCATCGCTGTCGCCAGAAGCCCAAGAGGCGTATGAGAACTATGTCAGTCTGACAGCTGCCATGAATGACATAAGCGAAAGAGATTCCTTCATAAAAGGATTTAGGCTCGGTGTGCACCATGTCCGCCCGAAAAAGATATCGGGCGGACAAACCTTAGAGCCGCAAGGCTTCTAAGGTTTTTTATGTCCAAAATTCAAGTGCAGAAAAAAAGATGTCCGAGGGTGTTGGTATGGATTTGAACTACCGACCCCCTGCTTTACAGGCGGGTTTTGCGATGTTTTTCGCAGATCCCGCCTTTTTTGTTGTCCTGATTTGTTAATAGTTTGTGTTCAGAGAGGTTTCCCCTAAATTTTAGTGGAAACCCCTCTTTGATCGATTTGATCATTAAAAAGCACTCTTACAAAACCATTACCCCATCAAATTAACACGGCTACGGAGGTGGTCCTATGATTGTTCCCAAGCAGAAAGATCAATATGGTTGTTAGGGCTAACTGACAGGAAGAAGGAGGAAATAATGATGAACGAATGGGAGCGCTGAGTCGGCAGGCTCAGCGATGCAAAGAGAGCTACCCACCTGGGACAAGGATAATGCTCATCAGCATGGAGGATCCGTGGGCACCCGTTCCATCTGGAACGAGAGGAACCGCAAGGAAAAAGCCCATGACCGTTATGATGATTACGGCACGGGCTTTTCTTATTGGTACCCGGCTTCTCTGGATCGCGTGGTCAAAGGCGGCAAAGTGTTTCCATTCACAACAGGGATCTCAAACCTTCCCTGTCCCTGATTCGATAGCCCTGAGGCGTCTTCTCAAGGATGCCGCGATCCACAAAATCCGCCAGCACATAGAGATAGTGCCGGTAGGTCACGCCCAGATAGGCGGAGGCCTCTGTGTGCTTTTCCCTATAGACGCCGTCCGGTGCTGTCTGGAGGATGAACTGCGCCAGCCGCGTCTTCAGCGGATAGGACTGGCTCTGTGCCGACTTCTCCGCGTTCTGCACAAAGCGCCTGCCCTGCATGACGCACAGCTTACTTAGGAACGTGGTGTCATTCAGTATCCGTTCCCGGCACCTGGTGCCGTCGATCCGCCAGCACGCACAGGGCAGCACCGCCGTCACGCCGTTGGTCAGCTCTCGTGCACCCAGAAATTCCAATTCTCCCAGGAATGCCGGCGCATCGATAAAGCTGACGATCAACACCTTGCCGTTGGGCTGGGTCACGCAGACCTTCACCCTGCCCCGCTCAAGAAAGAACAGGGCATCGTTCGCCTCGCCCTCTGACAGGATGATGTCGCCTGATTCAAACTGCACCGGCACCGCAAAGGAACGAATGTCGAAGCCAAAGTAATCCTCCAATGGAAAGTGCGCGTCCGCCATGCCATCACCGCCAGACATATGAGATTTCTCATACCCATCATACCCGGATTCATGCTAAAATGCAAGCGAAACAGAAACCTTCTGGGAGGAGGATGAATATGTTTTACGATGAAGTCATGAATGCCGTCTATTACATCCAGGCACGCGTCGCCTGCCGTCCGCGGAACGCGGTCATACTTGGCAGCGGCCTGGGCAGCATCGCAGACCAGCTGGAGAACCGGGAATTGCTGAGCTATGCCGATATCCCCGGTTTTCCGAAGTCGGATGTCAGCGGCCATGCCGCACGGTTCGTGTTCGGCACGCTGAACGGCCGGCCTATCGTCGCCATGCAGGGACGCTTTCACTACTATGAGGGGCTGTCCATGCGGCAGCTCAGCTTCCCAATCTACGTGCTCAAACAGCTGGGTGTGGAGAAGATCGTCGTGACCAACGCCTGCGGCGGCATCAATCCCGACTTCAACCCGGGCGACCTGATGCTCATCACCGACCACATCAACTTTGCAGGAAACAACCCGTTGATCGGCGCCAACGACGAGCGCTTCGGCCCCCGCTTTCCGGACATGACGGAGGTCTACGACCGCACTCTGAACGACCTGGCACGGCGAGTGGCCGCATCCCTGTCCATTCCGCTGCGGGAGGGCGTCTACTCCTTCTTCACCGGCCCCTGCTATGAGACCGCGGCGGAGATTCGCGCCTATCACATCCTCGGCGCGGACGCCATCGGCATGTCCACCGTGCCGGAGACCACCGTGGCCAACTACCTGGGCATGCGGGTGCTGGGGATCGCCTGCATCACCAACATGGCCACCGGCATCGCCAGGACGCCCCACTCCCACGAGGAGGTGCTGGCCATCGCCAACGCCTCCAGCAAGCGGTTCTGCCGTCTTCTGGAACAGGTTCTCTCTGAAATGCCTGTAAAAGGTGGTGAACCTGCGTGAAGCAATACGATATTCTCATTATCGGCGCAGGACCGGGCGGTATCTTTTCCGCTTTCGAACTCATTCACAGAAATCCTTCGTTGCGGGTTGCGGTTTTTGAGACGGGTAAGGTGCTTGAAAAGCGCAGATGTCCTATCGATGGAAAGCACGTCAAGGAGTGTATCCACTGTCCGACATGTTCCATCATGACGGGATTCGGAGGAGCAGGCGCGTTTTCTGATGGCAAATACAACATTACAACCGCCTTCGGCGGCACACTGCACAGGTACATTGGCAGGGAAAAGGCCCTGGAGCTGATGAACCAGGTAGATTCGCTGAACGTTCGCTTTGGCGGTGAAGGCACCCGACTGTACTCGACGGCGGATGCCTCGTTGTCTACGCTGTGCTTGCAAAACAACCTGCACCTGTTGGATGCTTCCGTGCGGCACCTGGGTACAGACATCAATTACAGGGTACTGACCGCCCTTTTCGATGTGCTGAAGGATCGGGTGGATTTCTATTTCAATTGTCCCGTGGGTGATATTCGCACGACACCGGACGGCTTTATCCTCACCACACCTGAAGGGGAATTCAGCGGCCGCGCCTGCGTTGCATCCGTGGGACGCAGCGGCAGCAGTTGGATGGAGCGTGTTTGCAGGACACTTGGCATACCGACACAATCAAATCGCGTGGACATCGGCGTGCGCGTGGAGTTGCCCGCAGCGGTTTTCAGCCACATCACCGATAAGGTGTATGAAAGCAAGATCGTCTATAAGACCGAGAAGTACCAGGATCTGGTGCGAACCTTCTGCATGAATCCACGAGGGGCCGTGGTCAATGAAAATACCAATGGCATCGTGACGGTGAACGGACACTCCTATGAAGACCCTGCGAAGCAGACTGACAACACGAATTTCGCGCTGTTGGTCTCGAAACACTTCACTGAGCCCTTCAAGGACAGCAACGGCTATGGCGAAAGCATCGCGCGTCTGTCCAATATGCTGGGCGGTGGCGTCATCATCCAGCGTTTCGGGGATTTAATCCGCGGTCAGCGCAGCACGCCCTCCCGCATCAGCAAATCCTTCGTCGAACCAACACTGTCCGCAACCCCGGGCGACCTGAGTCTGGTCATCCCCAAGCGAATACTGGACGGGATCATCGAGATGATCTACGCACTGGACAAGATCGCACCCGGTACAGCCAATGACGATACGCTGCTCTATGGCGTGGAGGTCAAATTCTACAATATGGAAGTGGCGCTGGACGAGCATCTCGAAACCTGTCATCCGGGATTATTCATCATCGGAGACGGCAGCGGAGTGACCCATTCTTTATCCCAGGCATCCGCCAGCGGCATCTATGTAGCGGATCAGATTCTTGAACGATATATGTAAAGGCGCGGTGCTGCTTGTGATTCTCTCGCCGGTATCCCAACATCGTTGTCCGACCCTTTTCAGATGAGAGCATCAATTACTGCGTCACCAGCATTTTTTCGCATAGTCTTGGGGCGCCCATAAATCATAGATAAAAATGAGGTAATCATAGACGAGACCGAACGGCTGAAGGTAAAAAGCATTGATATTTCTTTACTTCTTGCTTTTTGCACATTGTTATAGTATCATGTCGAATAAAGACGTGGGAATATCTGAAAAAGGAGATTACTATGAAGAATGTTCTTAAAAAAGCATGCTGCGCATTGCTGGCGCTCCTGTTCGTGTTCGGGATGATCGCATCCGCCGGACCGGCTTACGCGGAAGGCCCTTCCGAGCCGGCGGCGCCTGCGGAAGCCGCGCCGGAAACCGTCACCGTAAAATTTGACCTCGGCGCCGGACATGAGGCCTGGGCGCAGTCCGAGCTGCTCCGGGAAAAGCTTGAAAGCTATGGCAGAGGGCTGACGGTTGTCGGCGTGGAGGGCAGCGTCATGAGCATCGAAGCGCCCCCTTCCTATCCCGAGCCGGACGGCACGCGCATCAAAAACAGCGTGAACGGACTGTCGTCCGCGTTTGACATTGTGCTCAGCAGAACGATCACGGGCGAGGATGGCAAGTACGATTTTCCGGATGCCTTTGATGCAGGCGAGTGGCTTTACTCGGTTGGCCTGAAGCCGATGGAGGCGTATGGCAGTTACGCCGACTATCGGGCGGAAACGGAAGAGAACGACAAGGTCATGCCCGTGGAGGGCCAGACCTTCTATGCTCTCTGGGCAAAGCCCGTTGAGGAGGCGAGCATCACCATTGAAGCTCCCGTCTGCGGAACGGAGATCACAGTCGAATATATCCAGTCTGAAAACCCCGACGTGGGATATCCGCTGACCGTGCAGGAGCCGCATCCGAATGCTGTCGTGAGCGCTCAGAACGCCGCTCTGGATGTGGAGGAAGGGATTCCGGCATGCCTGTGGAAGCAGGAAGACGCCGAGAACCCGGACATCCCGTTTTTCTGGGAGGCCTACTCCGGGCCGGTAACAGGCGGAGAGACCTATCTCGCAGAAGTGGATCTTCGCGCCGACTTCGGATATTATTTCCCGGAGGATGTGAAAATCAACGTCACGGGCGGCACCCTTGACAGTGACCTGTCCTATACGCTGCAGACGTTCTATACGACATTTATCTCCGTTCCCGCCGTGCACGACTGGGGCGACTGGACCGTAACCAAGGAAGCGACGCTGACGGAGGAGGGGGTGGAAACCCGCACCTGCAAAGCCGATCCGTCCCACACCGAGACGCGCGCGATCCCGAAGCTGGAGCCGCCCATCACCTATCGCAGCACAAAGGGCGACGGCGCGGTCTGGACGAAGGGCAGCAGCGCGACCGCGGACTTCACGTTCAATCGCTCCGTGGACGATGGCGAGACGCTTGCGCACTTCACGGGAATTCAGGTGGACGGCAAGGCGATCGACGCGTCGAATTACGATGCGGTTTCCGGCGGCGTGACCGTGAAGCTGAAGCCCGCTTACCTGAGCACCTTGTCCGTCGGACAGCACACGCTCACAGCGCAGTTTGACGACGGCGAGAGCGTCACCGTCAAGTTCACGGTTCAGCAGAGCAGCAGCGTGAAGCCGAACACAAATCCGAGCGGCAGCGGCACCCAATCGCACACGCCGAAAACGGGAGACGATTCCAACGTCCCGCTGTGGTCCGGCATTCTGAGCGCGTCGCTCATCGTATTTCTGAGCGCGGCGGTATGCCTGGGCAGAGAGCGCAAAAAACAGGGCGGCCGCTGAAAAACGCGGCGCCGGATAAAAGAAAAGCAGACACGTTGCCGTGTCTGCTTTTTTACGAAAAACTCCGCTGCGCCGGGAGTTGAGAAACGCTTTCGCAGTCAATCGACATGTCATTGCGTATGAGCCGCGTGGATGACGCTGCGCTTTCCGGCGATCAGCGCTCGATCCTCCGGCCGGACGGGGCGAAGGTGCCATGCCGCTTCGACGTTCGGCAGCGCCTCCGGCTCGCCGCAGGTGAGCACCTCCAGCCGCAGCCCGTCCGCCGTCTGCACGGCGCGGTAATCCGCGACCCACGGGAGGGAGAACAGGGTGTTTTCGAGCTTCAAAAACGCCGCCGCGTCGAGGCGCGATACCGTGTCGAGCCGGCGAATTTCACTCCCGCAGGGGCAGGGGCCGGGGAGAAATCTCGCCCGGTCGCCGGTGCGGTAGCGAATGAGCGGCATCGCCTCCATGCCGATGGTCGTGATGACAAGCTCGCCCCATTCGCCCTCCGGGAGCGGCGTACCCTCGGGCGAGACGATCTCCGCGATCACGTGGTTTTCGCGCAGATGCATGCCTGCGTGCGCATCGCACGTGATCGCCCCGCCGAGCGCCATCTCGCGCGAGCCGTAGTGCGGAAAGAGCGGCGTTCCGAGGAGATCCTCGATGCCCTGCATCACTGCCTCGGGGCAGGCGTCGCCGCTCACGAGCGCGCGGCGGAGACTCCCTCTGCCGCAGACGCGCAGCATGCTCAAAAGCGGCGCCGGCATGCCGACGAAGGTGTCCGGCTGCTCGCGCTCCATGATCTCCGAGAGCTCGGCGTAGCTGTTCCCGATGCCGACGCGAAGCGGCCTTGCGCCGAGCCGCTCGATCGCCTCCGCGATCAGCTCGCCCAGCCCGTTCGGGCCGGAGAAGGGAAAGCAGATCATCGTGACGCTGCCGGGGAAGATGAGCTCGCCCAGCCCCGCCTCGAAGAGCTGCACCGTGCGCTCCAGATCGCCCGCGGTGTAGAAAAGCCGCTTGGCGTTTCCGGTCGTGCCGCTCGTGCGCTCGGTGACGACGCGCTCCACCGCGCTCTGCGACAGAAGCAGCATGGCGCCGCCGTGCGCGGCGAGATCCGCCGCTGTGGTAAACGGCAGCGCGGCGAGCTCGTTCAGCGAACGCAAAGACGCCGGCAGGTCTCGGTAGAAGCCCTGCCGGTCGTGTTCTTTTTTTAAGAGCGCGTTGAGCTTGCGCAGCTGCATCGCCTCGATCTCCGCGCGGGAGAGGGAGGTCATCTGTTCCTGCGCGCAGATCAGCGCGTCGAGCCGTGAACGCCGCATTTACAGAAACCCTCGTTTTTCCAGAATCTCCATGCACTTTTGGAACGTGTCCGCAATGAGCTGCGGGCAGTACTGCACGCGCTTGGCAGGGTTGCCCTTCGTGATATCGCGGCACTCGATGCCGCCGAAGGCGTCGAGCATCTCGTCTTCGAACCACTGGGTGAACTCCGCCATGGCGGGCTTGTGCTGCTGGTCATAATAGCCGACGTCCTGCCCCTTGCCGGTGAAATAGGAGATCACGCAGGCGCCGCCGGTCATGCAGCCGCAGCAGCCCTGCGAAAAGCCGACGCCGCCGTTGAGTCCGCCCATGGCCTTCACGAGGCCGGGGTTCTCCTCGCCGGTCGTCTCCAGCATGAGGATCGCGAGGATTTGGGAGCAGAAATAGCCGTATTGGCTCAGCTCCATCACGCGGTCAAACAGATCCATTTTCGCCTCTCCTTCCGATCAGCATCCAGTATTGGCTCTTTCCCTTCGGGGCAGGGCAGGGCTCTGCCGTCCCCTCCCAGAGCGCGCGGAGATAATACTCGCGCCACGCGCTTGTCCAGTCCTCCTTCGCGGCGATCTGAAACCCCGCCGCGGCAAGCAGCGGCTCCGGCGGCTCGAAGAAAACGTCCGCCAGCAGCAGCGTCCCGCCGGGCACGAGCAGTCTCGCGCTTTCCCGTAGCGCGCCTGCCACGTCGCCCGAGACAAAGAAGGCGCACTCGCTCATCACGGCGTCGAAGCCGCCGTCCGGAAAGCGCGTGTGAAGCAGATCTCCTTCTTCCACGTCCGGCGCTGCCTTTTGGTCCACGCCGCGGGCGTCAAAGCCGAGGCTGCGGAGCAGGCGCACGCCGTCGCCGTCGCCCGCGCCGAGGTCGAGCACCCTCGCACCGGGCCGCAGACCGGCGAGGGCGATCAGATGATTTGTGTCTCCCGGGTGCCGCGTCATTTGTCCTCCAGCGCCCGCTCCACGGACGCCACCTTGCCCAGCGCCAGCGACTCCGGCACATAGACAAAGCCGCAGACGGGGCAGACCGGCAGCTCCACGGGAAAGCCGTTGTCGAGATAGAGGAACTTGGCCTTGCCCTTCACGAGCGGCACGCCGCACTTGAGGCACTGCAGCTTGCCCTCGGGGTCTATGGTGTAATAGCTTCTCTCGTCCATCAGCCCATCCTCCTCTCGACCTGCATGCGGTGGCTGTAGGCCCGGTGTACCAGATAGGCGTCGTCGCCCGTCTCCGTGAAGGCGACCCAGAACGTCGTGTTTCCGAGCCGCGCGCGGGCGATGATCTGCCCGGTCTCACCGTCGAGCACGGCCTCGTGCGTCTCGCGCATGGCGCGGAGGACCCGCTCCGCGTCCTCGGTGAGAATCATGCGCGCGTCCATCATTTCCCGCGCCTCGCTTGTATATTCGATCTTGAACTCCGGCTTCATACCGCCGATCTCCTCATTCCAGAATTCCCGCAGCAGATCGCGCTTGAGCGCGCGGCGGTTATAGCGCTTTTCGCTGATATCCGGCGGCTCGCCGGCGTCCGTGCCGTAGACCAGCTCCAGCAGGTGGTGCGATTCCTGCCCCGCGCGCTGAAAGCGGTCGCGGCAGGCCATGCAGTAGGTGACCCACGGCCCGTCCCCGCGCGCGATGCACTGCTCCGTCAGTTCTCCGGCGACCTCGGGATTCGCCCAGGCGGCGAGCCCGCCGTAGCCGCAGCAGGGCGCGCGGTCGGCGCTGTCCTCAATTTCCGTCAGCGCGCAGCCGAGCTGGGTTAAGAGCGTGCGGATTGCCGTCTGTGTTTCAGCGTCTCCGCGCGCGCCGCAGGCGTCGTGCACGGCGACGGGGCGGTCGAGCCCCTTCGCCCCCTCCGGCAGACCGAGCTGCAGCAGCACGTCCCAGACGCCGACGACCCGCGCGCCCTCGTGTCCGCGCAGCTGTTTTGCACAGGTCGGGCAGCCCGCAATGATGATCGGGTCGCCGAGCTTGGAAAGCTCGGAATCCAGAAACGCCTTGGTCTGTTCGTAAAGTTCCGTGCGCCCGGCCCAGTCGGCGATCGCGCCGCAGCAGCCGAGCAGGATCGCTACGCCGCCGGGAAGCCGCGCGGAGAGATCCTCCCACGCCGCGCGCACCGTCTCGGGCGCGACGGCGGCTGCCTGACAGCCGGGAAAGAAGACGTATTTGCAGGTTTCAAACCCCGGCTGCGGCCGGGCGAGGAAGGCCTCCTCGTTGGAAAAGAGCATGTCCAGCAGCGCAAATTCATGCGGCGCGAGGGGCATTTTGTCGGTGGACACCATGTTCTCCCGCGCCAGATGGCATACGCGCGCCATGTCCATGCCGTTGGGGCAGACGGCGGTGCACTGGCCGCAGAGGGCACAGGAGTTCATGGGCTTGTTGAGCTGATGGTCGCCCATGATGATTTGCGTGTTGTTGTAAATTTCCCGCGCCAGCAGGCCGGGGTGCTTGCCGTAATGGCGCAGATACGCGCAGGTCTTGAGGCACTCCTCGCACCTGCACTGAATGCAGCGCTTTGCCTCCTCGATCGCCTGCTCGCGGGTGTAGCCCGCCTCCGCGCCCGGCACGCGCCGGAGCGCCCCGGCGGCGGAGAGGTCGGTATAGAGCCGGCTCTCCACGGCGCCCTCCGTGCCGCGCGTGTTGCGGGGGTCGAGCTTCTGCGCGAGGCGGTCTGCCGTGAGCGCCGCCTTTTTCGCGCCGAAGGCAGCGTCCATCACGCCGCGGGCGCTTCCCATGATGAGGCCTTCCGCCTCACAGAGCATGATGTCCTCCGCGCACACGGCCTCGGGGAAAAAGGCCTTCGCCGCCGCCTCGGAGGCGCAGAGGATCTCAAATTCCCCGCGCTTTTGTTCAAAGAACGCGCGCGTCAGATCGCAGTCAGATTCAAATCGGATCTCCTTGTGCTTTAAGCGGCTGAGCTCCAGCGCGAAGGCGTCCTCGTCCAGAAAGGGCGCGGCGCCTCGAAGATAGGCCTCCTCGTCAGATTCTGCGCAGAACACCGTGACCGGGTACATTTTCTTTTCCAGCTCGCCCGCGAGAAAGAGTGCGAAGAGCCCCGAGCCGAAGACGGCGGCGCGCTGCTTTTTTGCCGTGCGAAAGACGCTCCCGCGCCTTGTTCCCTCGCCGAAGCGGGCGACGGCGGACTCCACCGCGCGCACGGCGATCGCGTCCCCGCGCTCGCCGAGGCGGCAGGCCCCCTCGCACGGCGCCTCGCAGCCGCTCGAGAGGATGAGCGGGAAGGGCGCGATCTTTTCATAGAGCTGCAGCGCCTTTTTGAAGTTTCCGGCCGCGACGGCCGCGAGCATGGCGCGGGTATCGAGCTTCAGCGGGCAGGCCGCGCTGCAGAAGGGCGGCTGCTCATAGACGCAGCGCTCCACCATGCGCTCGATCTCCTCCCTGGAGATCTTGCTCACGTTGTAGACATGGGTGGAGCCGCGCTCCGGGATTCTGCTTTCCAAGGCCAACCCTCCCGTTGAAAACATGGGGATGCGGACAAGGTCCGCACCCCCAATATACCATGGTTTTTCCGCTTTGAACAGGCTTACTCGATCGCCTTGAGCGCCGCGAGCACCTTGTCCGGCGTGGCCGGGATGCGCGTGACGCGCGCGCCCGTGGCGGCGTAGATGGCGTTGAGGACGGCGGGATGCGGCGCATCCAGCGGAGCCTCGCCGCAGCCGGCCGCGCCGTACGGGCCGTTGGGACGATAGGTCTCGTTGTAGTGCAGCTCGATGTCGTCCGGAATGTCGTTCGGATACGGGATGCCGCACTTCATGAGGCTCACGTGCTTCGACAGATCCTCAAAGTCCTCCGTCAGCGCAAGGCCGATGCCCTGCGCCAGACCGCCGTAGAAGTTGCCGTCGACGAGGAGCTTGTTCATGATTGTGCCGACGTCGGCGACGCAAGTGAACTTCTCCACCTTGACCTTGCCGGTCTGGGTGTCGACGCAGACCTCGGGCAGGAAGATCGTGTACATATAGGTCGCGAAGGGCTCGCCCTGGGCGGTATCCTGATCCACGGGATGATCGGCGCAGTAGGTGGTGACCCAGTTGCCCTCGACCTTCAGCTTCTTGGAGTCTGCGACCATCTCGTCGTAGGTGCGCCAGGTTCCGTCGTCCTTCTTCATCTCGGCGAGCAGCGCTTCGGCGGCCAGACGGCAGGCGTTGCCGCTCATGACCTGAGAGCGGGAGCCGCCGGCGGGGCCGGAGTTCGGCGTGATCTTCGTGTCGTTCATCACGAGGCGGATCTGCTCGGGCTTGATGCCGGCCTGACGCAGCGTCTCATGCGCGGAGACGAGCGCGCCCATGTCGGCGCCCTGTCCGTGATCCTCCCAGGAGACATAGATCGTGACCGTGCCGTCGGGATTCAGCTCCGCGAAGGCGGAGGAGGAGTCCACGCCGTCCAGGCCGCAGCCGTAGACGCCGAGGGAGACGCCGATGCCGTACTTATAACGGCCGTCGGAGGCGGCGTTCTTCTCCTCGCAGCGTTTCTTGCCAGCCTGATACAGCGGGCGGGCCTTCTCGAACAGGGCCTCCTCGCAGTACACGTCGGGCGCGTAGCCGGTCGGGATCGTGGTGTTCTCGGACGCCTTGTAGCAGTTCATCGCGCGCATCTCGAAGGGGTCGATGCCCATCTTGGCGGCCAGGCAGTCGATGGCGATCTCGGAGCCCATGAACGACTGCGGCGAGCCGTAGGCGCGGAACGCGGAGCCCCAGGCGTGGTTCGTGAACACGGTCTGGCTCTTGTTGCGGATCGAGGGGATGCCGTAGCCCGCGCCGGTGAACTGGCTCAGACGCATGGTCAGCAGGTCGCCGAACTCGGAGTACGGGCCGTGGTCGACGTAGTTGTCGCCCCAGAGGGCCAGCAGCTTGCCGTCCTTGTCGGCGGCGAGCTTGATGTGCATGAAGGCCGGGGAGCGCTTGCCGGTGTAGGTGATGTTCTGGAACTGGTTGAAGACCAGGGACACCGGGCGCTCGCAGATCTTCGCCGCCGCGCCGAGGATGGCCTCGTTCGTGGGCGAGAACTTATAGCCGAAGGTGCCGCCCGCGTGGTTCTGCACGAGGCGCAGCTTCTCCATCGGAACGCCGATGCCGCCGGCGATCATGGGCATGTGCAGGTGGATGCCGATGGACTTGGAGTGCACGGTGACCATGCCGTCCTCGTCGATGTAGGCGTAGCCGCAGTCGGGCTCCAGATGCAGGTGGGGCTGGCGGGAGCAGTAGCTCTCGATCTCGACCTGCTGCTCGTCGGGGATGCTGTCCCAGTCGAAGTCGGGACCCTTGATGCAGTTGGTCTCATAGAAGACGTTCGGCGTGCCGGGGTGGATCTCGATCGCGTCGGGCGCCATCGCGTCGGGCGCGCTCATGTAGGCCGGCAGCTCCTCGATCTCGACCTTCACGGCGTCGGCCGCGGCGCGGGCGTGCGCCTCGGTGTCGGCGGCGACGATGGCGATCGCGTCGCCGAACTGGAAGATTTTGTCCGAGCAGAGGACCGGGCGCTCAAAGCCGTCGGTCTTGTTGTGCTTGGGCAGCATGACGAGACCGTTGATCTGGTTCGTGCCGCCGGCGGCGAGGATATCCTTGTAGGTGATGACCTTGACGACGCCGGGCATTTTCTCGGCCTCGGAGGTGTCGATGGACTTGGAGTGCACGGTGACCATGCCGTC
>JAZPZZ010000145.1:0-6358 GCA_045544935.1 Oscillospiraceae bacterium
AAGCGCATGGAGATCGGCGCCGTCGTCGGCGCGGCTCCGGCCGAGAACGTGCGGCGCGAGGTGCCCGCACCTTCCGATGTGGTGCTGCTCCTCGGCGGGCGCACCGGACGCGACGGCTGCGGCGGCGCCACCGGCTCGAGCAAAAAGCACACCCTCTCCTCCCTTTAAACCTGCGGCGCGGAGGTGCAGAAGGGCAACGCCCCCGAGGAGCGCAAGCTCCAGCGCCTGTTCCGCAATGCGGAGGCCTCCAGGCTCATCAAGCGCTGCAACGACTTCGGCGCGGGCGGCGTTTCCGTCGCCATCGGCGAGCTGGCCGAGGGTCTGAAGATCGATCTCAACCGCGTTCCCCGCAAATATGACGGGCTCGACGGCACGGAGCTCGCAATCAGTGAATCGCAGGAGCGCATGGCCGTCGTCGTCGCGGCGGCGGACGCCGAGCGCTTCATGGCGCTCGCGCGGGAGGAAAACCTTGAGGTGACGCCCGTCGCCGTCGTGACGGAGGAAAAACGCCTCGTCATGCACTGGAACGGCAGGGACATCGTGAACCTCTCGCGCGCCTTCCTCGACACGAACGGCGCCGAGAAGCACATCACCGCCGAGGCGGCCCCCGCCGTGACGCCGAAGCAGGAGATCCCGACGGACTTCGCCGAGGGCTTCGCGAGTCTCATGAGCGATCTCAACGTCTGCTCCAAGCGCGGCCTCGTCGAGCGCTTTGACTCCACGATCGGCGCCGGCACCGTGCTCATGCCCTACGGCGGCAAGCTGCAGCTGACGCCGAGCCAGGCGATGGTGCACAAGCTCCCCGTCCTTGAGGGCGAGACCGACACCTGCTCCTTCATGGCGTGGGGCGGCAACCCCTATATCCTCGAGCAGAGCCCCTACCACGGCGCGTATCTCGCGGTCGTGGAATCCTGCGCCAAGCTGATTGCCACCGGCGCGGACTTCAACGACGTTTATCTCTCCTTCCAGGAGTATTTCGAGCGCCTCGGCTCCGACCCGAAGCGCTGGGGCAAGCCCCTCGCCGCCCTGCTCGGCGCCTTCAAGGCGCAGCTGGGTCTGGGCGTCGCCGCCATCGGCGGCAAGGACTCCATGTCCGGCAGCTTTGAGGATCTCGACGTGCCGCCGACGCTCATCTCCTTCGCGGTGACGACGGGGCGCACCGTGGACGTGCTGCCGAACGTCTTCGCCCTGCCGGGCGACGAGGTCGTCCTCCTCGCGCCGGACTACGACGAAAACGGCCTGCCCACGACCGGCAGCCTGCTGGAGCTGTTCGATCAGGTGAACGCCATGATCCGCTCGCAGGACGCCGTGGCGGTCTGGACGCCGGGCTACGGCGGTGTGGCCGAGGCCGTGTTCAAAATGGGACTCGGCAGCGGCATGGGCTTCAACTTCTATCAGGACGTTGAGCTCGAGACGATCTTCGGCTGGCGCTACGGCGCGTTCGTCGTGGAGCTGGCCCCCGGCTCGGAGGCGCCGGAGGGCGCGATTCCCCTCGGCGTCGTGAGCGGCCAGCCCGACATTCTCCGCGGGGCCGAGCGCGTGCCGGACAGCGCGTGGATCGGCTATGAGACGAAGCTCGAGAGCGTCTATCCCTGCAACATCCGGCAGGATCAGGGCGAGATCGAGGCCTATCTCTACGAGGACGGCATGAAGGCCGCACCGGTCGTGAAGACCGCAAAGCCCAAGGTGCTCATCCCCGTCTTCCCCGGCACGAACTGCGAATATGACAGCGCCCGCGCCTTCCGCGAGGCGGGAGCGGAGCCGGAGATCTTCGTGGTGCGCAATCTCACGAGCGACGACATCGCCCGCTCCGCCGAGCGCTTCCAGAAGGCGGCGGATCAGTCGCAGATGATCTTCCTGCCGGGCGGCTTCTCCGGCGGCGACGAGCCGGACGGCTCGGGCAAGTTCATCACGGCGTTCTTCCGCGGCGGCGCGGTGAAGGACGCGGTCACGCGCCTGCTCGACGAGCGCGGCGGCCTCATGGCCGGCATCTGCAACGGCTTCCAGGCGCTCATTAAGCTCGGCCTCGTGCCCTACGGCCGGATTCTCGACACAGACGAGAACATGCCGACGCTGACCTACAACACCATCGCCCGCCACCAGTCGCGCATCGTCTATACGCGCGTCTGCTCCGATCTCTCCCCGTGGCTGCAGCACGCGACGCTCGACGGCGTTTACGCCGTGCCGATCTCGCACGGCGAGGGCCGCTTCCTCGCAGACCCCGCGCTGATCGCGGAGCTTGCCAAAAACGGCCAGATCGCAACGCAGTACGTCGACTTCTGGGAAAACCCCACGGCGGACGTGCGCTTCAACCCCAACAACTCCGTCTGCGCCGTGGAGGGCATCACGAGCCCCGACGGCCGCGTCTTCGGCAAGATGGGCCACGCCGAGCGCGTCGGCACGGATCTCTACCGCAACGTACTGGGCTGCTTCGATCTCGGAATGTTCGCGAGTGCAGTTGAGTTTTTTGAGTAAATAAAGGAGGATATTTCCATGGCTTATTTCTTCCCCAACGCTTCCCATACCTTCAATGAATACCTGCTCGTGCCGGGCTACACCTCCCTGGAGTGCAGACCGGAGAACGTCTCGCTGCGCACGCCGCTCGTGCGCTACCGCAAGGGCGTCGAGGAGCCCGCGATGCACCTGAACGTGCCGATGGTCTCCGCCGTCATGCAGGCCGTCTCCGGCGACAAGCTCGCCATCGCCCTCGCGCAGGAGGGCGGCGTCAGCTTCATCTACGGCTCGCAGTCGATCGAGGACGAAGCCGCGATGGTCGCGCGCGTGAAGAGCTACAAGGCGGGCTTCGTCCGCTCCGACTCGAACATCGCGCCGGACGCCACGCTCGCGGACGTGCTCGCCCTGCGCGAGGAGACGGGCCACTCCACCGTGGCCGTCACCGAGGACGGCACGGCCGACGGCAAGCTCCTCGGCATCGTGACGAGCCGCGACTACCGCGTGAGCCGCATGACCGGCGACGAGAAGGTCTCCGCCTTCATGACGCCGCTGGAGAAGCTCGTCACCGCTCCCGAGGGCACCAGCCTGAAGGAAGCCAACGACATCATCTGGGACCACAAGCTCAACGCCCTTCCCATCGTGTCGAAGGACGGACGGCTCGTCTCCTTCGTTTTCCGCAAGGACTATGACCAGCACAAGGCCAAGCCCAATGAGCTGCTCGACGAGCACAAGCGCTTCGTCGTGGGAGCCGGCATCAACACGCGCGACTATGCCGAGCGCGTGCCCGCCCTCGTCGAGGCCGGCGTGGACGTGCTCGTGATCGACTCCTCCGAGGGCTTCAACGAGCGGCAGAAGATCACGCTCTCCTGGATTCGCGAGCATTACGGCGACGCCGTCAAGGTCGGCGCCGGCAACGTGATCGACGCCGACGGCTTCCGCTTCCTCGCCGACTGCGGCGCGGACTTCGTGAAGGTCGGCATCGGCGGGGGGTCGATCTGCATCACGCGCGAGACCAAGGGCATCGGCCGCGGTCAGGCCACGGCGCTCATCGAGGTCGCGCAGGCCAGAGACGAGTACTTCAAGGAGACCGGCATTTACGTGCCCGTCTGCTCCGACGGCGGCATCGTCCACGACCACCACATCACGCTCGCTCTCGCCATGGGCGCGGACTTCGTGATGCTCGGCCGCTACTTCGCGCGCTTTGACGAGTCTCCCTCCCAGAAGGTGAACGTGAACGGCACGCTCATGAAGGAATACTGGGGCGAGGGCTCCAACCGCGCGCGCAACTGGCAGCGCTACGATCTCGGCAACTCGAAGCGTCTGAGCTTTGAAGAGGGCGTGGATTCCTACGTCCCCTACGCAGGCCCCCTGAGCGACAACGTCCTGCTCACGCTCTCGAAGGTGCGCAGCACCATGAGCAACTGCGGCGCGCTCACGATCCCCGAGCTGCAGGAGAAGGCGAGACTCACGCTGGTCTCCAGCGTCTCCATCGTGGAGGGCGGCGCGCACGACGTCGTGCTCAAGTCCACCAACCAGCCTGTGTGAGATAGATAACGCAGAAAACCCGCCCAAATGGGCGGGTTTTTGCATGTTATGGGTCGATATCGTATTTGTCATCCTTCCATTTGGCCGGGTTGCCGTCGATGTATTCCCAGATCTCCAAATAATCCTATTCGCTGCGGATCAAGTGCTCGTAGTAGGAGCGCTGCCAGACCTTCAGGTCGGGCTTTAACAAACGGATTTGTCGGCTGCTGATTTTTTTCAGGCTGCCGATGGCTTTCGCCAGAGTTGACTGTCTTGGTTGTAGGGGCGATTCACGAATCGCCCGCTCCGCTTCCAGCCGAATCAACAGATGAACGTGATTTGGCATGATGACCGAATGATCCACAACATCTTTGAACATCTATGGAACATCGTTGAATGCCGTGGAACATCTATAAACAAAAATGGAGCGGCTGCTAATGTCGCTCCATTGTTTATTATTCTGACAATGAAAATATTGTGTTCAGGAAAAACGTGTGATAATATGAAGGTGCCACACAAACCGAATATTGTTGCTACTTGTAAAAGGTGGGTTTTTGCTTTTGGCAAAAACTCATCTCTATTTCGCATCTTTTACAGGTAGTGAAGGTTTGTGTGGCAACAAACGGAGCTCTGCGTTTTTCGTGCGTGGCTTCGTTTGAGGCCACGCACTTTTTTATTATGAACAGGAGGTAAAACAGAAATGAAGAAATGGATCGCATTGCTTTTGGCGCTTGTCATGTGCCTGTCGCTGTGCGCATGCAGTTCATCGCAAAGTATCTCACTCGATGATCAGATTGAACAGAATACGGAGGAAGCATCAAATTCATCTTTTATCGTGCCGGATTCATTCATGGCAGCGGAAATCATGGAGTTTATGACGGAAGTGCAGTCCGCGCCTCATTCGAACGCAGGCAGTCATTATAAGGAAATCACCTATGATATTACGCATAATCCAGATCAAAGCTCGAATATAGATAATGTTACCATCACCTTTTTTAATGAGTATGAATACGGTCAATTGATTTATTGTATCAACGCAGTATATCAGTACTATCAGGACAGCGAAACCTGGGGAAGATTGCAGGCCAGTGAGCCCGAATTGATCGATTATCATTTGTACGAAGATTCAATAATCGGACAGACAATGAGCGGCAGCAAAAAAATCGACCTCGGTGTATTCGAACTGGATGAAGTTGATTATTCTGTAACGGTTGTGGATTTTGACCAGAGTACAGATACGATCACGGTTGATTACAATCTGACTGGATCCATGACGGTCAGCGGAACAGATACGTTTGCTCTATCCCATAACGAACTTGGTCCCATCGGCTTCGAAATTCCGTATGGCACAAATGGCAATAAGTTTTGGGCGCATTTCGGGGTCCACGAGATCACATACGATATGAACTGACCTGTTTATCTTTTCGTTGATTTGTTTGTTCAACAGGGAACGCCTCACCGCGTTCCCTGTTTACTTCTGTTCCAACAGCCCAATGTATTTGTATGTGGTCGTTCGGCTCAAATCGCACACCCTCGCAAGTTCGCTGACATTCAACTGCCCTGCCCTGTATGCTGGATAATGACGGAGGAACAGAGCGGGAACATCCTCCAATGTGGTTTGCGGTCTGCCGATTTTCGCACCCTTGGCCTTGGCGTTCGCCATACCACTGCGAACACGCGAGCGGATGATACGCAACTCCAATTCAGCAAACACGCCTGACATTTGAATGAACGTATTTGTCATGCTTAATGATGTGTATATTATATTCCAAAGGGCTGGTTTCGCTTACAGTCGCTCGATTTAATAAAAATATCCACTTTTTTTGATATCCACTTTTGGCTTTTCAGAAGGAGCAAGACAGGACAAATATCCACTCTTTATCCACTCGTCGCACAAAAAAAGAGGAAACGGATGGCTCCGTCTCCTCTTAAAAATGATTGGTGTTTCTTACTTGAAGTAACGCTCCAGCAGGCCCTTGAAAGCTTTGCCGTGGCGGGCCTCGTCGCGCGCCATCTCGTGGATGGTGTCGTGCAGGGCGTCGAGATTGTACTTCTTGCAGAGCTTGGCCAGATCGGTCTTGCCCTGGGTGGCGCCGTTCTCGGCGTCGACACGCATGGCGAGATTCTTCTTGGTGCTGTCGGTCAGCACCTCGCCGAGCATCTCGGCGAACTTCGCAGCGTGCTCGGCCTCTTCGTAAGCGGCCTTCTCCCAGTACAGGCCGATCTCGGGATAACCCTCGCGGTGAGCGATACGGGCCATGCACAGATACATACCGACCTCAGAGCACTCGCCCTCGAAGTTGGCCTTCAGCTGCTCCAGGATGTAAGCCTTATCTTCAGCGCTGATGTCAGCGTTGTTGGCAACGGTCTTTTCATAGAT
>JAZPZZ010000146.1:0-8435 GCA_045544935.1 Oscillospiraceae bacterium
GGAACCGGCGTGGACGTCAAGATCGACGACACCGTCACCGTGCCCGCCGGGGGCGAGAAGACCGTCACGGTGAAGCTCACCGTGACCGACGCGCTCCGCGAGGCCATGCAGGAGCTGGAAAACGGCTTCTTCCTCGACGGCTTTGTCCGCCTCTATGCCGCGGAGGGCTCCGGCTCGGATCTGGGCCTGCCGTATCTGGCCTTTGTGGGCGACTGGAACGCCGCCCCGCTGCTGGATCTGGAGGGCCTCCATGCCGCGCCGAGGCTGGTCAACTTCCAGGGAATGCCGCTCGGCGCAAACCCGGTTGAGATCGTAGAGGTCGAGGATGCATACGGAACCGTGCATGAGGAGCCCTGGGTGGACCCGGACGCGCTTTCCATCTCCCCGCTGGTCAGCGGCTTCCAGAGCGAGACCGTTTTGCTGCGCCCCGCGTCTGATATCAGCGCGACCATGACCGATGAGGCCGGAGAGATCATCCGGCGGTCTGAGGGGGAAAACGCCCGCCGCTCCACCATGGCCAGCAGCGCAGCCCGGGAGTTCATGGAAAGCCAGCTGGAGGGCGGCAGCGCGTTCTATGCCTTCGATCTGGACGGCGAGTGGCTGCCGGAGGGCTGGTACAACTACACCGTAACCGCCCGTCTGGCCGGAGGAGAGCGGGCGGAGGAATGGTCGGAGCGCGTCTTCTGCGACTGGACGGAGCCGAAGCTGGCGTATGAGATCTCCGGCGAGCCGGGCAGCCGCGTCCTCACGCTCACCGCCTCGGACAACTTTAAGCTCAGCTATTTCGCCGTCATGTCGCCGGGCAACTGGATTCAGTCGCCCGACGCGCTCGCGGTCACGGACCGCGGCATGGAGCAGGACAGATATGCCGCCTTCCCCGGCGTCAAGAGCATCGAGAAAGCGGACGGCGTCTATACGCTTACGCTGGATCTGGAGGCCTTCCTGCAGCATCAGGAGCAGCTCGGCCTGCGCACGGACGTGCTCCAGCTCGAGGCCGAGGACTATGCGGGCAACGGCGTACACGAGATTCTTCCGCTGACGGACGACTTCTATCCGATGAGCGTCGAGGTGGAGCCGGCAGAACTCTATCTCTCGCCGGGCGATGAAGCGCGCCTGCAGGCGATCGTTCTGCCGGAGGGCTGCAAGCACAATCAAATCACATGGGAGTCCAGAGACCCGGACATTGCGACCGTGGACGAAAACGGCGTGGTGCACGCCGTGAGCGAGGGCGACACCGTGATTCTTGCTCACGCGGAGTATCCGGAGGGCACGTTCCCGATGATGGCAATCTGCCCGGTCTCGGTCTTCCGCTACACGCCGAGCGGCTATCAGATCACGTTTGACCCCATGGGCGGCGAATGCCCCGTTGCGTCTTTGTACACCATCGAGGCGGAGGGCCTGCCCACCACGCTTCTGAGCTATCCGCCCGCCGAGCGCGAGGGCTATGAATTCCTCGGCTGGTTCTTAGAGCCGGAGGGCGGCGAGCCGCTCGAGCCGTTCTACCTCTTCGAGGGCGACACCACGCTCTATGCCCACTGGGCGTCGCTCGAGCCGGTCGAGCCGACGGAGCCGACCGAGTCCACGGAACCGGTCGTGCCGACGGAATCCACCGAGCCGACCATACCGACGGAATCCGCCGAGCCGACCGAGTCGCCGGAGGTGAAGCCCTGCGACGGCGGCGAAAACTGCCCAAGCAAGGCCTTTACGGACGTCGACCGGACGGCGAAGAGCTGGTATCACGAGGCGGTGGACTGGGCGGTCGTGCAGAAGATCACTAACGGCCGGGACGCGGCGCACTTCGCCCCGACGGCGGTCTGCACCCGCGCCGAGGCGGTCACCTTCCTCTGGCGCGCCGCGGGCTCGCCCGAGGTGCAGAACGGGAAAAACCCCTTCACGGACGTGAAGGAGAGCGACTATTACTTTAAGGCAGTGCTCTGGGCGGTGCAGGAGGGCGTCACGAACGGCGTTTCCGAGACCTCCTTCGCGCCGAAGGCCGAGTGCACCCGCGCGCACATCGTGACCTTCCTCTTCCGCGCAGCCAAGGCCGCGGCGCCGGAGGGCGACAACCCCTTCACGGACGTGCCGGCGAACACATGGTACACCGACAGCGTCCTCTGGGCGGTACAGGAGGGCATCACAAACGGCGACGGCCGCGCGGATATCTTCCACCCCAATCAGGGCTGCAATCGCGCGATGATCGTCACGTTCCTTTACCGCACGCGGTAATCAAAATGCCGCCGGAATACCGGCGGCATTCTTTTGAACTGAAAAAGGCTCCCGATTCATGTGAATCGGGAGCTTGTTTTATTTCGTTTCGACCTCGAAGTCGAACGTTCTGAGGTTCGCCTTCAGCACCGCTTCGTGGTCTTCGTTCGTCCAGCGGATCGTGAGGGTTTCGCCCTCTGCCTCGGCGGTGACCTTGGCGTTCCAGTCGAAGGCGGGGCAGGAATTGCGCAGCTTCAGGAGCTTCAGCTGCTCGCGGACCACGTCCTTCTGCAGACCGGACTCAATGTCGGCGGCGGTGAGGTTCGTGCGGTTAATTTCCTTATGCCCGCCCTCCCCCGCGCGCGCGACGGCGGCGTGGTCGTTTTTCCCGGCGAAGAGATCGAGATACCAGACCTGCGGCTTGCCGGGCATGAAGAGCTGGATCGCGCGGGCAAGCAGCATCTTCCTGTCGTCCTCGCCGAGGGCGCTGTAGAACGTGGCGTTCACCTGATAATACACGTTCTTCTGCCCGTGCAGATTCTTGACAAAGCCGCCGCGGGAGACGATGAGGTCAATGAGCGCCTGAATGCGCTCCTCCGGCAGGATGCCGACGAGGTCGAGAAGCGGAATGCCGTCGTGGCAGCCGAGCATGTTCACGGTGCGGATGCCCTTGGCCTGCAGCTCGTTCGACCACGCGGCGAGGTGGCTGCCGTCGCCGCTCTCGAGCGCGTCGATGACAAGGCCGGGCAGGAAGAAGTCATAGGTCATATAGCCGCGCGCGGCGATCTGCTCATGGCGCGCCTCGCGGTAGCTCGCGTGGATCTCCGGCAGAAGCTCGAGGTGTTCTCTGTCCGCCGTCTCGCGCAGAGACTGCAGCAGGTCCCACGTTTCGGGCTCGTTGAAGAAGTTGCGCGCGCCGACGGCCTTGGCGGCATAGGCGAAGGCGTCCAGACGGACGATGCCGGCGCCGTAGGCCGCGAGGCGGCGAAGCGTGTCGTGATAAAACGCCTGCACGCGCTCGGAGCGAATGTTCAGATCCATCTGGCCGAGATAGCGGCGCTGTCCGTTCTCGTCCGTGGTGACGGACTGATAGAACGTGTTCCAGTAGGGCACCTCGCGCCCGTCCGGGAAGCCGACCATCAGAATCGGCAGGCCCGGCTTGCGGAAGAACATGTCGCGAATGAGCGCCGGGTCGGGCTGGATGTAGCCCTCGGGCGTCATCTCGCCGTGGCCGGCCCAGAACTCGTTCCAGTCGATGAAGAAATCGCGGAAGTCGGAGTTTTCACCGTTCCGCACCAGATCCTGAAATTGCGGGGACTGGACGGAGAGGTGGTTGAGCACGAAATCGAGCTTCAGATCGACGCCCAGCGCGCGCAGCGCGGCGAGATCGTCCTCTGTGGCGAGGCTCTGCTCCAACTCAAAGTCGATGACGGAAAAGCCGCGGTCGAGATCGGAGTGAAAGAGGCTCGGCAGAACGTAGAGCGAGGAGAACGCGCCGCGCACGGCGTCCCGGCCCAGCAGGGCGGCAACGTCATGCAGCGTGCCGCCGAGGCTGTCGGGATAGACGTTCAGCATCGGGCGAATGTTGGCCTTCGGCGTCACAGAACTCCCTCCATTCTCTTGCTGTATTCCTCAAACGAGAGGAGCTCTCCAGTTTTGGAGACAATGATCTTCGCGTGAGCGGCCCGGCGGTGCAGGATGCCCTGCTCGATCTCGAGCACCATGGTGGTGAAGGGGCTGTCGACCTTGCCGTCGCGCGCGCGGCTGCGGCGGTGGGCGCGCGTCTCCTCGGGCGTGCTGTTGAGCAGGATCGGGAGATCCACGCCGAGAAGGTGCGTGCTGTTGCCGTGCGTCCACTCGACCAAAAGCACGTGCACGCCGGAGAAGTCGACCTCGTCATACCAGAGCGCGTCGGGCGTGCGGCCCATGCGCTTGAGCCACAGCTTTTCCTCCCCGGCCTTGAAGCGCGCGAGGATGGCGCTGAGCTCCTCGAAGTTCTGCTCGACCTTCGTGCCGAGATAACCCGAGAGGGCCTCGCGGCCGGCGGACTGATAGGCCGCGAGCCACGGGTGCTCCGCGCACTGGGCGCCATCGGCGTCCGCGCCGGAGACCCAGAGGTTGCGCAGGATCTTGCCCGCTTCTGCGGTATAGACGCCGGCGTTCAGCATGCCCGTCACGCCGCCGACGCGAAACACGCGCTCGCGCTCGGCGTCGTTCTGCGCGGGGATGCGGCGGGGGTAATTGTCGCCCGAGAGCGTATAAGCGCCGACGCCCAGCTGGTTGAAATAGTAGGACAGAAGCGAGGCGGTCTCGCTCTTGCCGACGCCGGAGCCGCCGCTGACGGCGACGACGACCTTCTCCGCGGGGTTTTCGCGGATCAGACGCAGCAGCTCCGGGAAGATGATATTGGCCTTCTGAATGTGTTTTTCGCCGATCTGCACGCTGTCGCCGGGCATATCGCCGTGGGGAATCTCCCCGTCCGCCGGAAGGGCCGGCGGCGTCCAGTCAAAGGGCAGTTTCTCGATCCAGTTCATGCTTGTTCCTCCTTATTCTCCTCAAGCAGCATGTGCACGGCTTTGGCAAAGCCGTCGTGGTCGCAGTCGTCGGTCAGATAATCTGCAGATGCGCGTACGTGGTTCGGCGCGCCGCCCATGGCGACGGAATGCCCCGCCCAGCGCAGCATGGTCACATCGTTGTCCGAGTCGCCGATGGCGGCGGCCTCCTCCTTATTCACATCCAGCATGCGCGCGAGCCGCGCGAGACCGGAGCCCTTGTCCACGAAGTCGGCCACGACCTCGGTGTGGCCCGTGAGATCGCCGGTGAAGGCGATGTGCTCCTCGGCGTTCAGCATATCATAGACGGGGCCGCTGTCGTGCCGGCGCATGTAGAGAAAATGCAGCTTCGCCACGTCCTCCCCGCGAGAGCGCACATAGGCCGGAAGATCCTCGGCAAAGAGGCTCTCGGCATAGTCGTGGAAAAACGTGTGCCGCAGGCGATAGACCTCCGGCGTGGTGTCAATCACGTCGCGCCCGATCGTGACGGAGCGGGGAATACCCATCTCCCCCGCGCGCTCTAAAAGCGAGACCGCCTGCTCGAGCGGGATGGTCTTTTCAAAGACGGGCTCGAGCGTCTCGAGATCGAAGATCGCGGCGCCGTTCGAGGTGATGGCATAGCGGATGCCGGGCAGTTCGCGCAGCACCTTCGGGATGCCGAGCACGTTGCGTCCGGTCGCGATCGCGACGGTGACGCCCGCGTCGATGGCCTCGCGCAGCGCGGCCATGGCGCTGGCCGGGACGGTGTCCGTCGAATCGAGGGTCGTCCGGTCGAGATCGATGGCAAGCAGCTTGATCATTTCATGTCCTCCACGTTCCAGTTTCCTTTGTCGTTTCGCAGCAGCACCCACGGCATGCCGCTGTGCTGGCGGCCATCGGCGTCGAGATACGTTGCGAGCAGGACGAGGGTGTTCCCGTCCGGCTCGACATCGCGCGCCGTGACCCAGGCGAGGGAATACGCCTCGTCATAGCGCAGGGCGAGGAGCGTCTCCCCCTCGCGCGTTTTGCGAAAGGCGTCCATCGCGGCGTCCATCGCGGCGCGAATTTCATCCTTTTCCAGCGTCTCGGACGCGCCGCAGTCGAGACGGACGCTCGACGTGTCGCCGCCTCCGCCGCAGCCCGCGAGCGAGAGGCACAGCAGCGCCGCGAGCAGCCATAAGAGCAATCGTTTCATGACCGATATTCCGCACCGTGCGCGCCGAGAAAGCCCTCCAGAATGAGGCTCGCGGCCACCGCGTCGACGGTCTGGCGGTGCTTCTTCTCCTTTTTTCCGTTGGCATGGAGGATGGCGTGCGCCTCGATCGAGCTGCGCCGCTCGTCCCAAAGGCGGACCTCCAAACCGGTGGCCTCCTCGAGCAGGGCGGCGACGGCGCGGCTCTTTTCTGCCCGCGGCCCCTCGGTGCCGTCCATATTCTTCGGCAGGCCGAGCACAAGCAGGCCCGCCTCGTTTTCCCGCGCAGCGGCGGCGATGGCCTCCACGGCGCGGTCCAGATTCCATTCGTGCACCGTCCACGCTCTGCCGCAGAGCATGGCAGACGCGTCCGAGAGCGCCAGCCCGATGCGCTGGTCGCCGTAATCAATGGCTAAAATGCGCATAAGTCCTCATCCCTCATTCAATAACTGCTCCCGCATCAGGTCCGCGGTTGCCTTCACCTGCGCCTCGCTGAGCGGGTCTCTCATACCGAGCGCCTCTGCGAGCGCAAGAAACTCCGTGTCGCCCGCGAGGTCCATGGCCTTTTCATAGAGCTTCAGCCCCTGCCCCTCGCTCGCGAGCTCCTGCTGATAGAACTGGATGGCGAGGCTGTCGGAGGCGATATAGCTGATGACGTACATCGGCTGCTGGAAGAAATGCGTGATCTCCACCCAACTGCGGCTGTCGTAACCATCGCCCCACTCACTCTCGAGGCCAAAGTCGCGCGCGCACTGCAGCGCGACGGCGTTGACGTTCTCGAGCGTGACGTCCGCATCATCGAGCGCGTAGACGCGCTCCTCGAAGGCGTTGTAGCTCCCCTGCTCGGCATAGAGCCGCAGCACGTCCATGAGCTTGTAGGCGCGGAGGGAATCGTACACGTCGTCGTCCTGCAGATAGAAGAGCGTGAGATACTCCATCGCCTGCGAGAGCGTCTCGCTCACGTCGGTGCTGTCGGCGGCCTCATAGTGGACGAAGTCGTCCACGGCGTGGCCGAACTCGTGCGCGATCGTGAGAATATCCTCAGCATAGCCGATCGTGCCGGCGAGGATATAGGGCGATTCATAGTCGGAGATGTAGATCTCATAGCTGTCGGCGACCTTCTTGTCGGACACCTCGGCGTTCACAAGATCGTATTCCAGAAGAAAGTCCGCCGTCTCGCCGATATCGCCGCCCATGGAGCTTGCGATATCCATGACGGTCATGAGCGAATCATCGGCGTTCCTCTCGGGCGTGCCGTAAAACGCCTCGTCCACGAGATCCTGCTCCTGCGCCTCGCGATAGAGCGGGACGAGCTCGCGCTGCACGGACTCGGTGAAGGCGGCCGCCGCCTCGGGCGTGAAATCGCGGTAGTTCTGGTCGTAGGCCATGTCGATGAAGCTGTCATACCCCGCCTCGGCGGCGAGGGCATGGCGCACCTTCACGAGCTCGACGAAGATGCTGCCGAGGGCGGCGTTCGCCCCGTCGTAATACTGATCGACCGCCTGCTCGATCGTGACGCCGGGGAGCGTTCCCTCCCGGTCGGCGAGGAAGAGATCGTCCAGCGTGTAGTCCGCGCCGTTCAGGGTCAGATGCTGGTCGGCGAGCGTGGTGTAATAGCGGTTGACGAGCTCGTTTTCCTGCTTCTGCAGCTGGAAGAGCCGCTCGGGATAGACGTAGTCCTCGCCGTAGTCATCGAGAAAGCCCTCGCCGAAATAATCGTCCAGATCGTCCTTGAGATCGGACGCGGCGCAGGCCGCGAAGACCTCCTCCAGCTTGCCGCGGAAGGTGATGACGGCGTCGGAACAGAAGGCGAGCTCCTCGCTGTAATAGGCGTCGGTCACGTCCGAGTCAGAGCGGATGGTGGAGAGCGTCTCCATCGTGCGCATGTGCGAATATTCGAGGAAGAGCGCATCGAGCGCGCTCGTCGCGTCGCGCAGCTTCATGCCGCCCTCGAGGGAGGCAATCAGGCTGTCCGCGTCCGCGAGCACGGCGTCCAGATCCGGCCGCTCATACCGCATCTCGTCAAACGGCACCATGGAGACGTAGGTGTCCCGATCGGCAGTCAAAAGCGAGCAGCCAGAGAGCAGCATCAGCACCGCCAGAAGCAAAGCCAAAAGACGAACACGCCGCACGAAAATCCCTCCCTGTTCAGATTTGTCTATATCTGATTTAGTATAGCATAAAAACACATTTCCCACAATGGGACAGAACGAGAAATGCGGCGGAGCGCAGCAACGCCGCCAGCCTCGCAGAGTTTGCCCGACAGGGCAAATAAAATCAAATCCGATTTTTCAGCGACATGCGCGGCGTCGTCAGAATGGGCTTACTCCACGCCGCAGCCGCGCTAAGGCGCGACGGCTCTGTATCCGTGCCCCCATTCTTCCTCTCCAAATCAAAGCGCTTGCTTTGATTTGGTAAGGAGCGGCAGTGGAATGAGCTTGCTTTCCCGCTCGCGGGGAAGCAAGGGATGTGGAGCTTGTCGCGACGCAGCCCCGCGCGATAAGTGC
>JAZPZZ010000147.1:0-7310 GCA_045544935.1 Oscillospiraceae bacterium
TCGACAAGGCCGGTGAAGCTCATGTTCTCCGGCAGACCGCCGACGTTGTGGTGGCTCTTGATGGTGGCGCTGTTCCATGCGCCGCTCTCGATGACGTCGGGATAGATCGTGCCCTGCGCAAGGAACTTGACGTTGCCGAGCTTTCTCGACTCGGCCTCGAACATGCGCACGAACTCGGCGCCGATGATCTTGCGCTTCTGCTCCGGGTCGGTGACGCCGGCGAGCTTCGAGAGGAAGTGTGCCTCGGCGTTGACGCGGATGAAATCGAGATCGCGGCCGGCGAAGGCGGCCTCCACCTCGTCGCCCTCATTCTTGCGCATGAGACCGTGGTCGACGAAGATGCAGTGCAGCTGGCCGGGGATGGCCTTGGCGAGAAGCGCAGCGCAGACCGAGGAGTCGACGCCGCCGGAGAGGCCGAGGATGACGTGCTCCTGCCCCACCTGATCGCGGATCTGGCGGAGGAGGACGGATTCATAGTCGCGCATGTCGTAGTCGCCCGCGGCGCCGCAGACGCGGTAGAGGAAGTTATGAATCATCGTGGTGCCGTTGGGCGTGTTCTCCACCTCGGGGTGGAACTGGACGGCATAGAGCCTGCGCTCGTCGCAGGCGATGGCGGCGTTGGCGCAGTGCGCGGTGTGAGCCGCGTTCACGAAGCCCTCCGGCAGGGCCGTGACCTGATCGGTATGGCTCATGAGGCAGATCTGCTGCTCGGCGAGGCCGTGGAAGAGGACGCAGCCGCGCTCGACCAGCGTCTCCGTGCGGCCGTATTCGCTCGATTCGCACGGGGAGACCGTGCCACCGAGGGACCAGGTCATAAGCTGCATACCGTAGCAGATGCCGAGAATCGGCACGCCGAGATCAAAGAGCGCCTTGTCGCAGCGGGGAGCGCCGTCGAGATAGACACTGTTCGGCCCTCCGGTGAGGATGACGCCGATGGGGTTCAGCTCCCGGATGCGCTCGAGCGGCGAATCGCCGGGCAGAATGACGGAATAGACGCCGCACTCGCGCACGCGGCGGGCGATGAGTTCTTTATACTGTCCCCCGAAATCGAGGACGATGACGGTTTGATAAGACACGCGCAGGACTCCTTCTATCTGGGATCAAAGATGCTTTATTGTATTCCATGAAAAGGGATTTTGCAAGAGGAAGAAAAAGTCCCCTCCGGATGGAGGGGACTTTTCTCATGCCGTCGAAATCATATTTCGACGGCATGAATGGGATACGCGCGTTCCATCGCCCTCGGCTTTGCCTCGGTTGGTCGACGCGCGGGGCGGGCGTCACGCCCGCCCAAAGGAGTTTTTTCGCCGCACATGTCGCCGGAAAAACGATTTGATTTTTTCGCGCCTTCCGAGGCGCGAACTCTGTGAGACTTCATGCGGCAAATCGAAAAAGTCCCCTCCGGATGGAGGGGACTTTTTTGCTTTGAAATTACTGCTCGATGCAGCGGAACAGGAACGTGACGATATGGGCGCGGGTGCAGTCGTCCTTCGGAGCGAAGCGCGTGGCGCTCACGCCGTTGGTGATGCCCTCTTCCACGGCCCAGTTGATCGCCGGGGCGTAGTAGTCCTTGGCGGAGACGTCGGAGAAGGCGCTGGCCGCCTTGGCCTCGGGCTCGCCCTGCATACGCCACAGGAACGTGACGATCTGGCCGCGGATGCAGGTCTCATCGGGGCTGAAGGTGGTGGCGCTGGTGCCCTTCGTGATACCCTCTTCCACCGCCCAGAGGACGGCCTTGGCGTACCAGCTGTCGAGCGTGACGTCCGTGAACGGATTGTCAACATCGGACGGCTCCGGGCAGCCGGCAGCGCGCCACAGGAACGTGACAGCCTCGGCACGCGTGCAGGTCTTGTTCGGGCTGAAGGTGGTCTTGCCGGTGCCGTTGGTGATCTCGTTCAGAACGGCCCAGTCGATCGGCTCATGGCTCCAGCTCTTGGCGCTGCGGTCAACGTCGGTGAAGTCCTTGGACGGGCAGTTGTCGCCGCCGTCGCAGTCGGTGAGCTTCGCGATGACCTCGGTACGGGTGTGGCTGGGATCGTTCTTGCAGGTGAAGAGCTTCTCGCCGGTCTCGGCAAGCGTGGGCTCCTTGGTGACCTTGCCCTCGTCCCAGGCATGGCCGAGCGCGGCGATCGCAACAGGCGCTTCGATCTCGGTCTCGCCCTCAGCGTCGCTGAAGAGCTTGCCGCAGAGGTCGCACTTGAAGTAGGCCTCGACGCCCTCTTCCTCGCAGGTGGCGGGCACTTCCTCCACGGCGGTCAGCTCATGGCCGGTGGCAGGGAGAACCACATCGGCGGCATCGATCGGCTCCATGCCGTCGCCGGCGACGTAGCACTCGCCGCAGCGGCTGCACTGCCAGTACTCAATGTTGCCGTCCTCGCCGCAGGTGGGCTCCACGGCCTCGACCTTCTGCAGGTCATGGCCGAGCGCGGGGATGACGAAGTCCTTCTCGTTCTCATGGGTGATCTGAACCTCACCGGCCTCATCGGCAAAGGAGAAGCCGCACAGGTCGCAGACATAATGGGCCTCATAGCCGTCCTCGGTGCAGGTGGGCTCCACGGCCTCGACCTCGGTCATCTCATGCTCATGGTCGAAGTAGAAGTAACCATAGACCTCATTGGTGGCATAGTCCATGGCGCAGATGCAGAAGGAATAGAGCTCGGAGATATCGAACTTCACCTCATGCTCCTCGCCGGGCTCGGCATCGGCAAAGGTCTCCTGCAGGAAGACGGGCTCTTCCTCGTCGTTCTCATGCTCGGAGGGGATGTAGACGTAGGGATGGCCCTCTTCGTCGAGCGCGTACTGATAGCCCTGCGCATCGGTGAGATAGACGCCGGCCAGATACTGATTGTCGGAGGCGGTGATGGTGATTTCGCCGGTCTCCTCATCGAAGTCGGTGATCTCGACGTCGGGGCCGGTGCTGTCGACGACGCAGGGGATGCTGTAAGCCAGATACTGGCCGCCGTTTTCAAGGATCTCCTCGGGCGTCATGGCGCCGAGCGCATCCTCGCCGTAGGGCAGGTTGGCATAGAGCTCAATGTTCACGAGCGTGTCGTCCGGGATGGGCGTGCCCTCCTCAGAGGAGTAGATATCCATGCCGCTGAACATGAACCAGGCGTTGTTGCTGAAGGCACCCTCATCGGGGTCAAAGATGGTCTTCGGGCAGTACGGCGTGTCGTCCACGGCGTAGATCTCGCCCGTTTCGGCGTTGCTCGCAATCATGATGATGTGCTGCGCGTTGCGGACGATCGTAGGCACCACGAGCAGCGTGGTGTAGTAAGCGCTCTCGGGATCGTTGGACACGGCGATGCGCGCATCGGTGTACTCACCCGGCTCGAGCAGTGCGAGCGGAGAATCGCCGGCATAGAGTCTGGGATTGTATTCGCCATCGGCCAGATAGGCCACGGTGGGCGTGGTGTCGATATCCCAATCCACATAGTCGATCGCGTTCGGATAGTGCTCGGGGTCAAGGATCTCCACATTCATGAGTTCGCGCCAATCGTGCTGCTCGATGATCGGGGACTCGGCCCAATCGCCGTAGAAGCCGAGGAAGGTGGTATGCGCTTCCTCTTCCTCGCTGAGGAAGTAGACATAGCCGTCGATGAAGTTGCCATTGGAATAGACGTAATCGAGCATGCCCATCGCATCCTCGGTGAGGGAGATCGTGACGGTGACGGTCTTGGTCTCACCTGGCTGGAGCGTGACGCTCTTGGGGGCGTCGAGGGTATAATCCTCGCCCTCTTCGAGCAGGTACGGAGCCAGAGCGTTGTAGTAAACGGGCATCGGCTCTTCTTCCGAGCCGGCGTTCATGCCTGCGAAGTCATCCATGAGCACGTCGGCAGCGACCGTGAAGGTGCGCTCCTCGGCAGCGTTGTTCGTCAGCTCCGAGGTGACGGTGAAGACGCCGGTTCTGTCCGGATCATCGCCCAGCTCGCAGAGCGGGTCGGCGATATCCAGCTGCGCAAGATAGGCAGACGCAACGTCGAGCAGGCCCGCGCCCTGCTGGCGGGGGCTGTACGGCGTGAGCAGGTAGGAGCCGTCCTCCAGCTGCTCGCCTGCGGCGGGCAGGACATAGGCATGGGACAGCGTGCGGTTCTTGGCGAGGGCGGCAGCGTCCGCCTTGCTCATCTTCGGGTTATCGGTGCAGATCGCCTCGAGCAGGGAGGCATAGCCGCCGGCCGCGTTCGGGGAGGACATGGAGGTGCCGGAGGCGACCTCATAGCCGTCCTTGGTGCCTGCCAGCGCGGAATTCACATTGCCGCCGACGCCGGTGATGCTGGGCTTGATCTGCAGGTCGTTGGTCGGACCCCAGCTGCTGAAGGAGGAAATGCTCCAGGCCTCGGGGTTGTCCACGACGGTGGGCTCATCGTCCACATGGAGGGTCTTGGTCTCCTGCGCGGCGAGCGCCTCGCCCGCAGCCTTCTCGACGAAGACGGAGGGGATCACATGGTCGTCGATCGCCATGGTGACGAGCGCGCCTTCCACATTGTCGTAGACGACGACGGCAATCGCGCCGGCGTCGACCGCGTTGGCAACCTTCTCGGCGAAGGTGATCTCGCCGCGGGAGATGACGGCGACCTTGCCGGCGACATCGAGACCCTCAAAGGCCTCGGCCACGCCGAGATCGGGGACCATGACATACTCGAGGTCCTGACCGCCGAAGGCATCGAGGAAGGCGGTGCCGTTGCTGTCGCGATAGGCAAAGCCGTCCTCACCGACCGTGATCATGAAGGCGGGATACTTCAGGTTCTCGGCCGCCGCGACGGCGACGTTGCCGTCATAAGAGGCGGGAGAGCCGAGCACGCCGAAGTCCGGGTAGTCGGCCTTGACATAGCCGCCGCCCGTCCAGTTCTGGGAATACTCGCCCATGGTGTTTTCGTTGCCGGCGGAGATGCAGCAGATGATGCCGGCATCGGCGAGCGTCTGATAAATGTTGCCGAAGGTCTCGGTCTCGAGCTCGGAATCCACCGTGAAGCCGTTCGGCGCGCCGATGGACATGTTGATGACGTCGGCGCCGAGCTTATAGGCGTCCTCGAGCGCGGCAAAGTAAATGTCGGAGCTCGTGGTCTTCTCGGTGGAGCCGAAGATCTTCATGGCGAGGATCTGCGCATCGGGAGCGCTGCCGTGGAAGGTGATCTCACCCTCCTCGGTGGCGACGTAGCCCGCGGCGATGCCGGAGACGTGAGAGCCGTGGCTGGAGCCGTCGTCGAGGGCGTTGTTGTCGCCGTCGGCGTAGTCATACTGGAAGGGAACCTTGAGGTTGTAGTAATTGCCGTAGCCGAGGTCGACGATCTTGCTGCGCATCTGCGCCTCGGTGTAGGCGGGCGTCTGCAGCATGCCGTCATAGACGCCGAAGGCCTCGTGCTCGGCGGTGATGCCGGTATCGAGGACGGCGATGACCTTGCCGGAGCCGTCCGCGCCGAGGGAGTCATGCAGCGCGGTCGCATTGATCATATCAGACGCGGAGTCCGCCGCCGGAACCAGCTCGGGCTGGCTGTACACTCTGGCAACGTATGCTTCCTTGACGCCGGGGAGCGCCGCGACGGTCGCAAGGTCGGCATAGTCCATCGTGACAGACAGGCCGTTGAGCACGGTGGTGTACTCAAAATTGACCTCGAAAGCAACGTTCTGCTTTTCCATCCTGGCCTTGACCGCATTGTGCTCGCGCAGAAGCTTGGCTTCGGTGTTGGTGAGCTTTTCGATCATGCTGTGGTTTTCAGCAAGGGGCTTGCTTTCCGTCAGGACGATGACTCGCACCTGATCGCCGGCCTGATGCTGACCGTTTCGCGCCAGCACCAGCTCGCGCTCATTGGGCAGCTTGCTGAAGGGCTGCTTTTCGCCGTCTGCGGCCTTCGGCCCCGCCGCGAAGGCGGAAGAGCACAGCGAGAATACCAGCACAAGGGCCAGCACCACAGACAACCATCTTGTCTTCTTCATGGGTTTACTCCTCTCTTCACATCGTGATCACGATGCTTAATATGCAAATCTATTTTACCATTATCCGAAAATATTTCAACACTTTACAGGAAACGAATCAGATACTTATGATTACAAAACGTTAATTCACAGACAAGCTTCGTTGCGTGCGGCGGCATCCTGTGGTATATTGAGAGCAAAGCAAGGAGGTGGCTGCGATGAAGCAGATGGTGGTTCTGATCGGAAACTACGGCTCCGGCAAGACGGAGATCGCGCTGAATCTCGCGGTGAACGCCGCGGGCAAGGGCATGAACACGCTGGTCATCGATCTCGACAAGGTGAACGACTATTTCCGCATGTCGGACAAGGTGCAGCTGCTGACGGACCGAAGCATCAACGTGGTCTCCCCCACCTTCGCCGGTCAGGGCGTGACGCCGAGCAACATGTCCGCCGCCGTGGCATCCGCCTTTGACGGGGACTGGGACTACGTGGTGTTCGACGTGGGCGGCGACGCCGCGGGCGCGCTCTCGCTCGGGCGGTATCACACGGACTTTGCCGCCGTGCTGCCGGAGACGCTGCACGTTTATGACATTGTGAACGTGTTTCGCCCCATGTCGGACGCGCCGGACAAGATTCTCAAGCTCAAGGAGGAGATGGAGGGCTTCGCGCGGCTTCAGGTAACGGGCTTTGTGAACAACGCCAATCTCTTAAACTACGCAAGCGCAGACGATCTGCGCCGCGGCTACGACGTGCTCAAGGAGACGAGCGAGAGGAGCGGCATCCCGATCGTGCATACGACGGGACGGAAGGAATATCTGCAGCAGTTTCTCGCCGACGGCAGAGACCCGGCGTTCATCGGCGAGCCGATCGCGCTGGAGACCTACATGCACAGAAGCTGGGAAGCGTTCACAGCAAAAGGATTTTAATGAAACGATCCCGCATGCTTCGGCATGCGGGATCGTTTCATTCAGTTTTTTATTTGTCTGCGAAGTGGTCCTTCGTGATCTTGATGATCGTGCCGGACAGGAGCAGCAGCGCAATGAGGTTCGGGATGGCCATGAGGCCGTTGAGCGCGTCGCCGATGTCCCAGACGATATCGAGGCCCAGCGTGGAGCCGATGATAAGGACGATGCAGAAGATGACCTTATAGATCATCGTGGCAGGTCTGGCCGCCTTGCCGAACAGGAACTCCACGCAGCGGGAGCCGTAGAGCGCCCAGCTGAGGATGGTGGAGAGGGCGAAGAGGCTCAGGCCGACCGCGATGACGATGGCCGCAAACTTGCCGCCGAAGATGCCGGAGAAGGCCTGCACGACCATCTCGCTGCCGTGGCTGACGCCCCAGTCGATGCCGTCGATGCCGACCTGACCGGCGAGGCCCAAGTCGGAGGCCAAGCGGTCTT
>JAZPZZ010000148.1:0-3045 GCA_045544935.1 Oscillospiraceae bacterium
CCGTCATCGGCACGATCGTCGGCGTCTTCGCCGCATGGGTCGGCGGCTGGACGGACACGATCCTCATGCGGGTCTCCGACCTCTTCCTCGCCTTCCCAGGCCTCGTCTTTGCGCTGGCCGTGGCGGGCGTCCTCGGCGGCGGCCTGCACAACGCGATCATCGCGCTCGCGGCGATCTCGTGGCCGAAATTCGCCCGCATCGCCCGAAGCCAGACATTGGCGCAAAAAGAGATGCCATATTTCCGCGCGGCGAAGCTCGCCGGCGGCAGCTCCATGAAAATTATCGTAAAGCACGTGCTGCCCAACATCATGGGGCCCATCCTCGTCACCTCCATGCTGGACATCGGCACCATGATGATGGAGCTCGCGGGGCTCAGCTTCCTCGGCCTCGGTGCCAAACCGCCTGCCGCCGAGTGGGGCAGCATGATCAGCGACACCCGCGGCCTTTTGCAGACCGCGCCGTGGCTTACCTTCGCGCCCGGCCTCGCGATCTTTGTCTCCGTCATGATTTTCAATCTGCTCGGCGACACGGTGCGCGATTACCTCGACCCCAAGATGAGAAAGGGGGCGAGAGCGTGAAAAAGCTTCTGGAATATGACCGCGTGGAAATTTCCTACAACGGCAGGCCCGCCGTGCAGGACATCTCCGTCGACCTCACCGAGGGAGAAATCCTCGGCATCGTGGGCGAGTCCGGCAGCGGCAAGAGCACGCTCATCAAGGCCGCCATGGGGCTGCTTGGCCCTGCCGGCCTGGTCACCCGCGGAGATATCTGGTACGAAGGAAAGAATCTGCCCGACTTGAAACCCGCCGAGATGCGAAAGCTCTGCGGTCCGGATCTCGCGATGATCTTCCAGAGCGCCGGCGCCTCCTTCTGCCCGATCCGAACCGTCGGCGCACAGCTGTACGAGAGCGTCATCGAACACGAGAAGCTCTCCAGGGCGGAGTTTGAAGACCGCGCCTGTGAGATTCTAAAGAAGATCGGATTCCAGAACCCAAAACGCGTTCTGACAAGCTATCCCTTCGAGCTCTCCGGCGGCATGCAGCAGCGGGTCGGCATTGCGTCGGCCATGCTCCTGCGCCCGAGCGTCCTCATGGCGGACGAGCCCACCAGCGCGCTGGACGTCCATGTTCAGAAGCAGGTCGTGGAGGAGATGATGCTCATGCGCAAGGAATTCGGCGTCAGCACCATCATCGTCACGCACAACATCGGCGTCGTCGGCGCCATGGCGGACAACGTCCTTGTCATGCAAAACGGCCGCGCCGTGGAGTACGGCGAGACCGACAAGATTCTGAACCACGCGGAGACGGAGTATACCAAAACGCTGATGGCCGCCGTGCCGCGTCTGGAGAGGGGAGGCACACATCATGCCTGAACCGATCCTTTCCGTCAAAGGCCTGACCAAAACCTTCAAGCTTCAGGGCAGAGAGGACGTTCACGCCGTGAAGGACGCGAGTTTTGACCTCCTGCCCGGCGAGTGCCTCGGCGTCATTGGCGAGAGCGGCAGCGGCAAGACCACGCTTGTGAATATGATTACAGGCCTGCTTCCCGCTACCTCCGGCACCGTCACGCTTGACGGTCTGGAAGTGACAAAGTGTAAGGGGAAGGATCTGCGCAAGGCGTGGAAGAAGATGCAGGTCGTCTTCCAGACACCGACGGAGTCCTTCGACCCCCGCCGTACGCTCGGCGACGGCATCATGGAGAGCCTGCGCAACAGCGGCGTCTCCAAAGCCGACGCTTTGAAGCGTGCTGAAGAATTGTTGGAGCTCTGCGGCCTGCAGAAGGAATTTGCGGGGCGCTATCCCCACGAGGTCAGCGGCGGCCAGTGCCAGAGAGCGGCGATCGCGCGAGCGCTCGCCATCGAGCCGAAGCTCCTGATCTGCGACGAGGCGACGAGCGCCCTCGACGTCACCATTCAGGCGGAGATCATCGAGCTGCTGACGGAGCTTCGGCAAAAGCTCGACATGTCCATCCTCTTCATCTGCCACGATATTGCGCTCGTGCAGCAGTTCTGCGACTGGCTGGTCGTCATGTACCGCGGCGAGATCGTGGAGCAGGGCGTCCCGTCCGAGGTCATCGCCGCGCCGAAAAATCCGTACACACGAGATCTGATCAACAGCATCCTATAAATATCAAAAGAGAGGTTGAAACACATGAACAAGAGAATTCTTTCCATGCTGCTCGTCATCGTGCTGGCCCTCGGCCTGCTGGCCGGCTGCGGCAGCAAAGAGCAGAGCGCTCCCGCCGGCAGCGCAGATGCCGCTGCTCCCGCAGGCGCAAAGACCATGATTATCGGCGACACGACCTTCAACAGTGAGAACTGGGAGGAGACCGTCGATCCCCACACCACCTACAACGGCTGGCCCTGCATCCGCTACGGCATCGGCGAGACCCTCGTGCACTACACCGACACCATGGAGCTGGAGCCCTGGCTGGCCACTGCCTGGGAAAATGACGGCGACTGCACCTGGACCATCACCCTCCGAGACGGCGTGAAGTTCAGCTCCGGCCGCGACATGGACGCCGCTGCCGTCAAGCAGTGCTTCGAGCACCTGCTCGAGGTGCACGACCGCGCTCCTGCCGACACCAAGATCGAATCCATCGAGGCCGACGGCATGACCCTCACCATCAAGACTTCCGAGCCCAACCCCGCCTTGATGAACTACCTGGGCGACCCCTACGGCTGCATCATCGACTGCGACGCCACGGACTTTGACAACGGCATCGCCGTCGGCACCGGCCCCTACGTGGTGAAGGACATGGTCACCGATGACCACGTCACCCTCGTTCCCAACGAGAACTACTGGGGCGGCCTGACCAACGCCCAGCCCAAGCTCGATGAGCTCACCATCAAGACCATCTCCAACGGCGATACCCTCTCCTCCGCGCTGCAGGCCGGCGACATTGACGCCGCCTACGGCATGGCCTACGAGGCTTATCCGAACTTCGAGAACGACAGCTATCAGTTCTCCAGCATCCAGACCTCCCGCGCCTTCTTCGGCTCCATGAACATGACGAGCCCGGTGATTCGGGACCCAGCTGTCCGCA
>JAZPZZ010000149.1:0-3270 GCA_045544935.1 Oscillospiraceae bacterium
CGGCCAGATCTTCCTCGAGACCGACCTCTTCCATTCCGGCGTGCGTCCGGCGGTCAACGTCGGCCTCTCGGTCAGCCGTGTCGGCGGCGCGGCCCAGCTCGGCGCCATGAAGCAGGTGGCAGGCCGCCTGCGCATGGATCTCGCCCAGTACCGCGAGCTCGCCTCCTTCGCGCAGTTCGGCTCCGATCTCGATAAGTCCACCCGCGCGACGCTCGAGCGCGGCGCGCATATGACGGAGCTTCTCAAGCAGCCGCAGTATCAGCCGATGGACGCGGCCGATCAGGTCGTGGCGATCTTCGCCGCCGCCGAGGGCTATACCGATTCCCTCCCGCTCGAGGCCGTTCCGCGCTTCGAGGAGGGCCTTGTCGACGAGGTGCACCGCAAAATGCCCGGCCTCGCCGATCAGATCTACACCGGCAAAAAGCTCCCCGCCGAGACGCTCACAGAGCTCCGCGGCGTGATCGAAGCCTTTAAGGAAACCTTCTGATGAACCCGTAGGGCGGGGACCTGTGCCCCGCCGCCTGCGGCGCATCTTCCACCGAAAGCAGGTGAAGCAACATGGCAAATATGCGCGCAATCCGTTCGCGCATCAAAAGCGTGCAGAACACGCAGCAGATTACCAAGACCATGAAGATGGTCGCGGCGGCAAACCTCCGGCGGACGCAGACCGGCATGTCGGCCATGCGCACCTTCGCCGAACAGACGCAGCAGCTCATGGACGCGCTGCTCGCGGGCGGCGCGCAGTATGAAAACCCGCTGCTCGAGCGCCGCGAGGACGTGAAGAACGTCTGCTATGTGCTCTTCGTCGGCAACCGCGGCCTCTGCGGCATGTACAACCACGCGAACGTGCGCTTCCTGCAGCAGCTCTGCCGTGAGGAAACGCGCCCCTGCTCCGTCGTCGTCTACGGCCGGTGGGGGAGAGACGTCATCGCCCAGAGCGGCCTGAACGTCGTCGAGACCTTCCAGGAGGTCTCCGACACACCCACCATGAACGACGCGCTGCAGCTTGCGGACTATCTCAAGCGCATGTATCTCTCCGGCCGGGCCGATGAGATTCATCTCGTCTATCAGCATTTCAAGAGCGTTCTGAGCCAGAACCCGACGGATCTGCAGCTCCTGCCCGCCGCCCCGGAGGCGAAGGGCGAGTCGCCGCATGATTACATTTTCGAGCCGGACGAGGCCACCATTCTGGAAAACGTCCTGCAGCTCTATGTCAACAATACGGTCCTCTCCGTCCTGCTTGAGGCCAAAACCGGCGAGCACGCGGCGCGCATGACCGCCATGAGCACCGCCACGGACTCCACGCGCGAGCTCATCGCGGCCCTGCAGCTGCATCTCAACCGCGCCCGTCAGGCTGCGATCACCACCGAGATCAGCGAAATCGTCGGCGGCGCAAACGCTTTGAAAAAGAACAAGAAATCGTAACTGCTCCTGTAAGGAGGACACACTATGGAAACCGGTATTGTCCGCCGGGTCATCGGACCCGTTGTGGACGTGCAATTCCCGTCCGGACGTCTTCCGGATATCTATAACGCAATCGAGGTCGAGGTCGAGGGGCGCAAGGTCGTCATGGAGTGCGTGCAGCAGCTGGGCGACAGCGCCGTGCGCTGCGTCAGCCTCTTCTCCACGGACGGCATGGCCCGCGGCAACCTCGCCGTTGACACCGGCAGACCCGTCTCCGTCCCCGTGGGCGAGGCGACGCTCGGCCGCATGTTCAACGTCATCGGCGAGCCGATCGACGGCAAGGGCCCCGTGGAGACTGCCGAGCGCATGCCCATCCACCGTGACGCGCCGGGCTTTACCGACGTGGCCCCCGCCACCGAGATTCTCGAGACCGGCATCAAGGTCGTCGACCTGCTCGCGCCGTACGCCAAGGGCGGCAAGATCGGCCTCTTCGGCGGCGCCGGCGTCGGCAAGACGGTGCTCATCATGGAGCTCATCCGCAACATCGCCTATGAGCACGGCGGCTACAGCGTGTTCGCGGGCGTCGGCGAGCGCTCCCGCGAGGGCAACGACCTCTGGAACGAGATGAACGAGTCCGGCGTCATCAGCAAGACGGCGCTCGTCTTCGGCCAGATGAACGAGCCGCCCGGAGCGCGTCTTCGCGTGCCGCTCTCGGGCCTTACGATCGCGGAGAACTTCCGCGATGAGTCCGGCCTCGACGTGCTGCTCTTCATCGATAACATCTTCCGCTTCACGCAGGCGGGCTCCGAGGTGTCGGCCCTGCTCGGCCGCATGCCCTCCGCCGTAGGCTATCAGCCCACCCTCGCCACCGAGATGGGCACGCTGCAGGAGCGCATCACCTCCACGCGCAACGGCTCCGTCACCTCCGTGCAGGCAATCTACGTCCCCGCGGACGACCTGACCGACCCCGCGCCGGCCACGGCGTTTGCTCACCTGGACGCTACGACCGTTCTGGACCGCTCGATCTCCGAGCTCGGCATCTATCCCGCCGTCGATCCGCTGGCCTCCACCAGCCGCATCCTCGAGCCGCACATTCTCGGCAAGGAGCACTATGAGACGGCCCGCGCCGTCCAGCGCGTGCTGCAGAAGTATAAGGACCTGCAGGACATCATCGCCGTCCTCGGCATGGACGAGCTCGGCGTCGAGGACAAGGCGACCGTCGCCCGCGCAAGACGCATCCAGCGCTTCCTCTCGCAGCCGTTCCACGTGGCCGAGAACTTCACCGGCATGGAGGGTAAGTACGTCCCCCTGCACGAGACGATCAAGGGCTTCCAGGCCATCCTCGCCGGCGACTGCGACGATCTGCCCGAGCAGGCGTTCCTCATGGCCGGCACGATCGACGAAGTGCTGAAGAAGCGCGAGGTGTAAGCCATGGCCGATCGCATCCATCTGCAGATTGTCACGGCCGGCGGCGTGGTGTTTGACCGCATGGTGCATGTGGTCAATCTCCCGCTCGAGAGCGGCAGCGCCGGCATCCTCGCCGACCACGCCCCGCTCATCGGCGCCGTGGTCGATGGGGCCGTCACCTGCGCGTCGGACGAGGGTGAATTCGTCATCGCCGTCGGCATCGGCGTCGTGAACGTGGTAAACAATGAGGTCACCGTCCTCTCCCGCACGGCGGAGGAGGCGGAGAACATTGATCTCGCCCGCGCCGAGGCCGCCGAAAAGCGCGCCAGAGAGCGTCTCGCGGCCAAGACCGCCGATACGGACGCCTCCCGCGCCGAGGCCGCGCTCCGCCGCGCCGTCGCCCGCCAGCACGCGGCGCACATGGTGAAGAAGCACAGATAAAAGCAAAAAAGAAAAACC
>JAZPZZ010000150.1:0-9407 GCA_045544935.1 Oscillospiraceae bacterium
GGTGGTATTGACAATATGTTCCCGCATCATACCAATGAAATCGCCCAGAGTGAGGCATATTTGGGACATAAGTGGTGTAATTATGATAGCTGGCGCCGTCCGCGTTGGCGACCAGCACCGTGATGTTCAGCGAGTCCGTCGTGGCCGTGAACTCCGCGGGAACGATGAAGGAGAAATTCTTGCCGTCGTTCGTGAGATTCTCGACCGGCTGGCCGTTGAGGCTGGCCGTGACCGTGAGCTTTTCCAGCGGCGTGATATCGTCCAGCGTGAACGTCACTTTATACTCCTGCTGCTTGATCGGCTCTTCGTCCGCGGTGAAATTGATTTTCGGCACGTTGGTCACGTCGTCCAGCGTGGTGATCGCGCTGTCGACGGGATAGAACTGCATGGAGAAAATGTCCGGCTCCGCGCTCTTGAAGGTCCAGCCGGAGAAGGCGGCGGAGTAGAACTCAATGCAGACGGGCGTGCCGTTGTAGTTCGCCTGCTTGTTATAGATCGTATAGCCGGAGCCGTTGGCCTTGAGATACCACTTGGCGGCCTCGGTCTTCTCCGCCTGCAGGAAGAGAGCCTCGGAATTGTTCGTCGTGAGGTACTTCCCGCCGGCGGCGAAGGTATAATACCCCTGCTCCACGCCGACCGTGAAGACATAGGCGCCGTTGGCCGGATAAGCCTTGCCGCCGCGGATCTCGGTGGGGATGCTGTCGAGCGAGGCGTTCAGGCCGGTGGAGTCCAGACCGAAGGCGCCGCCCGCCGCGGCGCTGTAGATGACGACCTTGTCGCCCGCCTGCAGGACGCCGTCATGCTCGATGCCCGGCTCTTCCTGCGCCTCGGCAGGATCGACGGGATAGAACTGCATGCGGAAATTGTCGTTATCAATCTTGCTGGTGAAGTAGCCGGAGAAAACCTCGGAGCCGCTTCTCGTATAGCCCTCGAGATAGGCCGGGCCGTAGTCGCCGGCGATGGTGGCATTCTTGATATAGAACGTGCGGTTCGCGGCGTCCGCGACCGTGACGTTCCAGCCCGTGTCGGGGTACTTCGTGCCGTCCACGGAGACCTCGGCATAATTGCCGCTGATCCAGCAGGTCATCACGTTCTCCCCGTTGGAGAAGGTGTAGACGCCGTCCTTGACGTGCACGGTCCAGACGAGGTCGGCCGTGAAGCTCTTGGGCTTGCCGTCCACGATCTCGGTCGGCACCGCCTTGAGATACCAGTCGCCGTTCGGGCTGGAGGAGGCGGCGGTCTTGTGGCCGACGTTGTAGATCAGCACGGTCGCGCCGTCGGTGAGCTCCGCGAGCGTGGCGATGGCAGTGCTCTCGCCGGAGGGCTCGGGCGTGACAGGCGCGGAGGCCTTATAGATCTGCTGGGCAAAGAGCGCCTCGTTGTTGTTCGTGGAGTAGGAGCTCCAGTTGTTCTTGGAGGCATACCACTCCAGATAATTGCCGCGCGCGACGTTCTGGAAATAGAAGCAGTCGGCGGTGGCGGCCGCGGTGATCGTCCATTTGTCATTCACCGCGCCCATGGAGGTGCTGGCATACTGGTCCTGCATGCCGAACTTCGTGCCGTCCGCGGCGGCGAGGCTGTAAGAGCCGTCGGCGTTCTTCGTGACGGTGAAGATCTCGGTCTGGCCGTAGCCGGTGAGCTTGCCGTCTTCCATCTTCACGTCCACGCCGGCGGAGTAGTTGCCGGTCATGGTCTGGCTGAGCGCCTTGTTGTTGGCGGGGTTCACGATGACGATCGTGTCGCCGTCCCTGAGCTGCGCCAGATCCGTGACAAGGCCTTCGCCGGTCGGCTCGGTCGTCGGCTCCGGCGTCGGCTCGGTGCTCTCGTCTCCGACCAGATAGAACTGCTGGATGAAGAGCGCGCCGTCATTGTTCTTATAGTATGCGCTCCAGTTGTTGTTGGAGTCATACCACTCCATGCGCGCATTCTCGCGCACGGTGTTTTCAATGTAGAACCCGCCTTCCACGGCTTCGGCCGGAATCAGCTTCCAGTTCGGATTGGCGTCATCCAGCGGCATGCTGGTTTTGCTGTCAGCCATGGAGATTTTCTTGCCGTCGGCCGTGGAGAACGTATAGGTGCCGTCCTCGTTGACGCCGACGGTCCAGATCTCGGTATCGCCGAAGCCCGCGAGCACGCCTTCCTTGAGCGTGACAGCGACGCCGGCATTATAAAAACCGTTGTAGGTCTGGCTGAGCGCCTTCATGTTGGCAGGGTTGAAGATGACGACCTTGGCGCCGTCCTTGAGCTGCGCCAGATCGGTCACCAGGCCCTTGGCGGCCGCCTCGGCATAGAACTCAAACTTGTATGCCGCGTTGTTCGCCTTCACACTAAAGGTCGTAAAGCCGCTGTAAAATTCGAGCGCCTGCTGATTGTTGTTATAGACGGCTTCCTTATTGATGATGTACCAGGTGCCGTCGGCCTGCTGCTCGAGCGTCCATTTGGCGAGATCATTCTCAGCAGGCTCTGCAAAGGACAGGCTGTTGCCGGTCGCGCCGGAGGTGAGCACCTTGCCGTCGTTGGTGAAGGTGTAGACGCCGTCCTTCACCGCGACGGTGAGGGGCGCCATGGTCTCGCTGAGGACGAGCTGATCGCCCTGCTTCTCCGCCGCAACGCCGGCGAGCTTCTTGCCGTTTGCCGCAGCCGTAAGCACCGAGGTGCTGCCGGGATGCGCGAGATAGACCACGTCGCCGTCCGCGGGGGCGCCGTCCAGCTTCGTGAGCAGGGTCGGCTGCTCGGAAGGCTCCACGGTAGGCTCCGCCGTCGGCTCCGCGGGAAGCGTCGTCTCGGTCGGGTCGGAGGCGCTCTCGCCGACGAACTTCCAGAAGCCGAGCGTTTGATTCTTGATGATGCTCTTCTCCAGATAGCAGCGCCAATCCGTTCCGTTATACACGCACAGGAAGCGCGTATCTTCACCTGCGGCGGCGCTCAGATATCCGTTCACAATGCTCCACGGCGTCTCTGTCGCTCCAATCCGCACTCCGTTGTTCGTTGCGGTTACATAGAGATTGGAACCACTCGCATTCTTGATGGCGTAGGTTCCGTCTGCCTTCTGCGTAACCGTCCATCCGAATCCGGCTTGGTCGCCGCTGATGGTAAGCTTTCCGCCATCCACGGCAGTGCTGACAGCCAGCGGCTGTTCTTTGCTGCCGCTCGCCACAGTGGGCAATGCCCAAACGGCGCCGCTGCCATCCGTTATGGTGATCGCTACGGTATCGGTTTCCTTGATATCCGCGAGCGCCACCGACTCCCAGGTGCTCGATGCGTCCGCCGCCAGCACGCCGGCGGGGAGCAGCGAGAACACCATGAGCAGCGCCATCAGCGCGCTCAGGAGCCGCGTTCGTTTATGCGTTCTCACGTAGGTTTTCCTCCTATCATTTTATTTCTATAGATAGACAAATTTATCATATCACAACCTGCCGTTTCGGCTCAAGAAAGGACGAATAATTTCGGAAGAATCATCAGTTTCGGGGCGAAAATTCGTGCATTTTGTCCACAGCAAAAACCCAAAATATGGCACGATCAGCATTATGGTAACACCACATCTTGACACCGCTGCTTCGGGTTGTTATTTTTAAAGAGCAAAGGAGGAATGCTTCCTTGAAAGAATGGCTGAAAAAGAACCGCGTGTCGATCATTGTGCTGCTGCTCGCGGCGGTGCTGTTCGCGGCCGTGCGCATTCTGGTCGCGCCGAGGGCGGAGGCACAGGACGTCTCCGGCGACTACGCGGAATATGAAAACGCCGTCGTGACGCAGATTCTCTCGGACGGCGCCGAGCCGGACGAGACCGCAGACGGCGGATATCGCGGCGAGCAGCTGCTGCTTGCCGAGGTGAAGACCGGACAGTACGCGGGCGAGACGATGCAGGTCTACAACTACGTCTCTCCCCTCTTCGGCGCGCCGCTGCAGGTCGGCGACGGATGCACGCTCGTGATCTCCACCTATGAGAGCGGCGACGTGAGCGCGACGGTGTATGAATACAACCGCACGACGCCGGTGATCATCGTGCTGGGGCTGTTTCTGGCCATCACGGTGCTGGTCGGCGGGAAGACCGGGGCAAAATCGCTCATCGGGCTGCTGTTCACCGTGGCTGGTGTGTTCTGGCTGCTGTTCCCGGCGCTGATGAAGGGCGCACCGACGCTGCCGGCGACCTTTGCGCTGTGCGTTTACGTGGCGGCGGTGAGCTTTGTAATCCTCGGCGGCGTGGAGAAGAAAACCGTCTGCGCCTGGCTCGGCACGGTGGCGGGCATGGCGCTCGCGCTGCTCTTTGCGCTCCTGTCGCAGAAGCTGCTGCGCATCGACGGGCTGCGCTCGGCGGACGTGGAGCCGCTGCTGCAGCTGCGGCAGACGGGGACGCCCGTCGGCCTGCGGGGTCTGCTCGCGGCGGGCGTGATTCTCTCCGCGCTCGGCGCGGTGATGGACGTGGCGATGAGCCTCTCCTCCGCGCTCGCGGAGGTGCACGCGGCGGACAGGACGATGGACGCGAAGGCGCTCTTCCGCTCCGGGATGAACATCGGGCGCGACATGGTTGGCACGATGACGAACACGCTCATCCTCGCCTTCCTCGGCAGCGGGCTGGTGCTGATGCTGTACCTCTATTCGCTGGACCTGAGCCGGCACATGCTGATGAGCTCGGCCTACCTCTCGTGGGAGCTCGTCGGCGGCATTGCGAGCAGCGTGGGTGTGATTCTCTCCGTGCCGATCACGGCGGCGATCGCCGCATGGGCGTACGGAAAAGAGAAATAAGCAAAACAATGAGGCGGATTCGCGGGGGTGCGAATTCGCCTCATTCTTTCTTGATTATGGCAATGGAACGACGGGAGGGACACAAGCCCCTCCCCTACATTTCTCTTTGCGTGCGGCGCATCCTTCGCCAGCTGAGAAAGCCGTAGAGGTCGTTGACGAAGAAGACCGCGAAGCAGACGAGGACGGTGAAGTAGCTCGCGTCCGTCATCGACGCCAGCAGCCAGAGGACGATGAGCACCAGATCGTTCATCGCATAGGCCAGCGCGAACCACGCGCTGCGGCGCGCCGTGAGATAGGCGGCGGCGAAGCTCGTGGCAACAGAGAGCGTGCTCGGCAGGAGGTTCGCCGTATGAAAGGCGCGGAGGATGAAATAAAACCCGACCGTGACCGCCGCCGTGAGCACGGCGAGAAAGACGACCTCCCCCGCTTTCAGGCGATTGACCGCGACCTGCGCGCGGCGGCCTTCATACGGATGGCGCAGCCACGCGATGAGGCTCCACGCCGCCATGGGCATGGTCATCCCGAGATAGGTGATCATCTCGCCATAATAGGAAAAGGTCCACGAGATCCAGCCGTAGAGCAGGCTGAAGACGATCATGAGCGCCTGTGACAGCGGGTTGCCCTTGGCGGCGAAGATGAGCGACGTGACGCCGATGATCGACGTGATGACCGAGAGCGTCCCGCCGCCGCGAAAAAGCACGGCGGAGAGCACGATCAGCCCCGCGGAGCTGAGCCAGAGCGCGCGCTCAAAGGGCGTGAAATAATTGCGAAGTCGATGCATAATTCCTCCAAACAAAAACGGCATTCGTGCCGCGCATCTTCTAAGACCTAACGATGCGTGAACGAATGCCGATGCATTCCCTACCCGGTGGCAGGATATTACGTGATTTCGGGCGTCTGCGGACGTGTTTCATAGAGCGCCTGATTGACGGCGCTGCCGATGACGATCATGTAGCTGAGGAGATTCAGCCAGACCATGAGCAGGATCATGGACGCGAGAGAGCCATAGACCAGCGGGTATTTCGCCGAGTGGCCGAAGAGCCACGAAAACAGAACGGAGATCGCGGCCATGCCGATTGCGGCAACGAGCGCGCCGGGAAACTGACGGCGGCTGCCCTCGTGCGAGGTGGTGAGCACATAGAGCACGAGAATCAGAGCGAGGATGATGAGAAAGAGCACGACGAAGCGGGACCAGACCCACCAGTCGCCGATGTTGATCCACGTGACGGTCTCATCGAGCTTGTGGATCAGCTGCCGACTGGTGATGATGGCCATGATGCTGCCGAAAACGGCGGCCATGAAGGCCACGGAAAAGACGAAGCTCGCGATCGTGCCGCCGATGATGCCGAACCGGCGCTGGCCGCTGATCTCCTCAGCGCAGCCGCAGAACGTGCGGTAGACGGCGCTGGCAGCCATGACCATGGCGACAAAGGCGACGACGAAGACCGTGCCGTTGGCGCTGCGGGCGGCATAGAGCAGAAATTCCTCGATGATGGAGCGCGTCTGCTCCGGCACGACGAGCGTTTCGAGCACCTGAAAGACGGCCTCGGGTTTGGCGACCGAGAGCGCGAGCAGATCATAGAGGCAGATGATGCCGGGAAAGAGCGTGAGCACCATGAAGTACGTCATGGCAGCGGCGGCGCGCGGCAGGCGCTTTCCGAGATAGATGCGGCCGAACGCGGCGAAAAAACGGACGACCCGCCAATTTCTCCAGTTTTTCAAATCAGGGACCATCCCCCTTTCCTGTTGAGAAAAACACCGCCTCCGAGTATGAACGAAGGCGGTGGTTCTCTGTAGTGCGAGATCTTACTTCTGATTGAAGATCTTGAAGATGCCGTCGAACGGGTCCTCCTCCTGCGCGGGAGCGGCGGCGGGAGCCGGAGCCGGAGCGGGCTCGGCAGCCACGGGGGCGGCAGGCGCGGGAGCAGCGGCCGGAGCGGGAGCGGCAGGCGCAGCCTCGGCGGCAGCGGCGGTGAAGAAGCCGGTCTGGCGCGGCGCGGCGGGAGCCGCGGGCTTGACCGCGGGCGCGGCGGGAGCAGCCTCGACCTGATGCGTGGCATCCTCAAAGCCGGTGGCGATGACGGTCACGCGGATCTCATCATCCAGCGAGGGATCGAAGCTCGCGCCGAAGATGATGTTGGCGTCCGGGTGCGCGGCCTCCTGCACAAGGTTGGCAGCGGTCTCGACGTCCTCGAGGCCCATGTCCTCGGAGCCAGTGATGTTGATGAGCACGCCGCGCGCGCCGTTGATGGAGGTCTCCATGAGGGGGCTCGCAACGGCCATGCGGGCAGCTTCCTCCGCCTTGCCCTTGCCGGCGGCGTGGCCGACGCCCATGTGGGCGAAGCCGGCGTCCTTCATGATGCAGGTGACGTCCGCAAAGTCGAGGTTGATGAAGCCGGTGTTCTTGATGAGATCGGAGATACTGGTGACGGCCTGATGCAGCACGTCGTCCGCGATCTCGAAGGCGTTGGCCAGCGTGACCTTCTGGTCGGTGGCGAACTTCAGACGATCATTCGGGATGATGAGCAGAGAATCGACCTTGCCGAGCAGCTCGTTGATGCCGGCGATGGCCTGATCCATGCGGCGCTTGCCCTCGAACTTGAAGGGCTTGGTGACGACGGCGACCGTGAGGATACCGGCCTCGCGGGCGATATCGGCGATCGTGGGCGCAGCGCCGGTGCCGGTGCCGCCGCCCATGCCGGCCGTGATGAACACCATGTCGGTATTCTCAAGGGACTTGGCGATGTTGTTGCGGCTCTCCTCGGCGGAGCGCTTGCCGATCTCGGGATCGGAACCGGCGCCCTGCCCGTGGGTCATTTTTTCACCGATCTGAATCTTCTGATCGGCATTGGAAACAGCCAGCGCCTGCTTGTCCGTATTTATCGCAATAAACTCGACACCCTGGGTGCCGGATTTGACCATTCTGTTGACAACATTGTTGCCGGCGCCGCCGACACCAATGACTTTTAACGTAACAACGTTTTCAGGACCGGTTTCTGCTTTAAAATCCATGTTGCTGCCTCCCTGTATTTATCCAACCATGTATTAACATGCGATATTGGTATTTGGATTCGTATCGCTATCTTATTACAAATTTCTCTCAAGGTCAAGTGCTATTTTTATTTTTATGAAAATTTTTGTAATTCTTTTGTAATTATTTATTGGGGAATAAAATGCGCACTGGTGCCGTCAGAGACGTTGATCACGCCGACATCGCCCTCTTTGAGCTGCTCCAATACGGATTCCAGCATTGCAAATTTGTGGTTCACGCTGCTCTGTCCGCCGAGCATGATCGTAAAGCGCGTCCCATAATACAGCTTTGCCCCGATCAGGTCTGAAAAATCCATGCTTTTGATATGTTCGGTCAGCTGGCGGTTCTGCACCTGGTACAGAACATCGGAGAGAAAGGTCACGGCCGTATTGTCGCCGTCCGAAGTCGTCAGCTTTTCGCCGATCAGCAGCGTACCGGGATCGATCCCCTCAATACGGATCAGGTCGCCAAGCTCGTTGTCCGTCGCCTTGCCGAGTACCTTGCAGCTGTGGTCGATCGTCCAGTTCTCGTCGCCCACCGCGATATAAGCAAGCGCCTTGCACTCCTGCACCGTGATTACGACCTTATCGGGAAGCTGACGTGAGACAGAGACTTCTTCAACATAGGGAAGCTTGGCAAACACACGGCTGATGGCGGCGAACCGGTCAAAGAAAAAAAGGTTATCGCCCTGCTCGATGTCGATCGCCTTGATGATCTCATCGTCGGTATAGTGCTCGTTGCCCACAACGCTGATGTCTGAGATGCGCAAGAACACACTCATGAGAAAGACCGTTGCGATCACGACGATGGCAAAGGTCAGGATCGCGCCGCTCACGGAGCGCTTCCGCGGCTTTTTATATTCGCCGTGCTTGCTGGAAGGCGGCTGATTGTTTCTGACAGCTGGCATTTTAAAACCCCGTTTTTCCTTTCATTTGTGTTCGATCCACACGTCCGCGCCAAGCGCACAGAGCGTGTCGTCAAAGCTTTCGTATCCGCGGGCGATGTGCCCCGCGTCAATGATGACTGTCTCCCCCTCGGCCTGAAGGCCAGCCACGATCATGGCGGCTCCGCCGCGCAGATCCGGCGCAGTCAGTATGTCGCCGTGCAGCTTCTTCACGCCCCGCAGCACCGCCTCGGTCCCGGATACGGCAATATCGCCGCCCAGTCGTCTCAGCTCCCCCACCTGCCGAAAGCGGTTTTCAAAAATCGTTTCGGTGATGTGTGTCGCTCCTTGTGAGCAAAGCAGCGCAGCCATCAGGATCGGCTGTGCATCTGTCGGGAAGCCCGGATACGGCGCCGTGATGATATGACCGGGCGCGCGCAGTTTGCCGTCGGATGAGATCTCAATGATATCATTAAAGTTTATTATATCACATCCTGCTTCATTTAGGAAGTGGAGAACGGTAGAAAAATGATCGGAATCGACGCCGGAAAGAATGATCCTCCCTCCGGCCGCCGCACAGGCACAGGCAAGCGTCGAGGCCACGATGCGATCGCCCGGTATCGTATAGTCCGTTTCGTTCCGTCGTTCGGTCCCTTTGATCGAAACGATACCGCTGCCCGCCCCGCTGATTTCGACACCGATTCCCCGCAGATAAGTCGGAGGGCCAAGCGGGCTTAGGAAGACAACAAT
>JAZPZZ010000151.1:0-11878 GCA_045544935.1 Oscillospiraceae bacterium
CCAACTCCTTGGCTCACAGAACGACATGGCTACGACCCGACTTGGCAAATCAATTCACCGAGTCATTCAAAAAAACCGGCAGGTCTGTGACCTGCCGGCTTTTTTGAGATGTTTTAGAACTGAATATCTCTGGGCTTGCGAGCATGGAACTCATTGACACGGAGGTAAACCCAACCGATGAGCTTCATGTCCAGATTCCACTGATAAACGACGAACAGGCTGGCAAGGGTGATGCCGCCGATCTTCGCAGCAGTCTTAAGAACTTTCATAGGATTGGCCCTCCTTATTTCTTAGCCATACCCTTCTGGCGAGCGTACTCGGCAGCGCCCAGAGCGCCCATCAGCTGGGGATCGGTCTTGAGCTCGACAACCTTGAACTTCAGCACGTGCTCGATGGCCTGCTTCAGACCAGCGTTCTTCGCGCAGCCACCGGTCAGCGTGATGCTGTCGGTAGCGCCGGCCTTCTTCGCCATGACGAAGCAGCGCTTGGCAATGGACATCTCGACGCCAGCGGCGATCTCGTCCATGGGCTTACCCTCGCCGACGAGTGTGATAACCTCGGACTCAGCGAAAACGGTGCACTGAGCGGTGATCGGAATGACGTTCTTCGCGGTCAGGGAGAGGTTGGAGAACTCCGGCAGGCTCATCTCGAAGGAGCGGGCCATGGCCTCGAAGAAACGGCCGGTACCGGCGGAGCACTTGTCGTTCATCGCGAAGCTCTTCACGGTGCCGTCGGTGTCGATGCTGATGCCCTTAACGTCCTGGCCGCCGATGTCGATGATCGCGCGGACGTCGGGGTTGGTGACATGCACGCCCATGGCGTGGCAGCTGATCTCGGAGATGTTCTCGTCAGCAAAGGGGACCTTGTTGCGGCCGTAGCCAGTACCGATGAGGTAGGCCAGATCCTTGGAGCTCTTCAGACCCGCAGTCTTGCAGACCTCTTCCATCGCAGCAACAGCGCTCTGCTCCGCGTTGATCTTGGAGCGGATGGTGGTGTCCGCGATCATCTTGCCGGTCTCGTCCAGAATAACAGCCTTCGTGTAGGTGGAGCCTACGTCGCAACCGCCGAAATATTTCATGTTTGTATTTCCTCCTAAAAGTTAAGTAAAGTGGTTGAGAGATGATTACCAGGAAGCCTCGTCGTCGAACTCAATGAGAGACGGGTCGACAGGCTCGGCGTGCATGACGTTGATCATGTAGTTGCTCACGCGGGCACGCATGTCCTTACGGGAGATGGTACGGGGATCCATCAGGTCGTGCTCAACCCAGATCAGGTGCACGTTGTTCTCGCGCGCCTGGTCATCGAACAGACCCATCAGGCCGGCCATCGTCTTGCAGCTGACGTGCTGATACAGGATCGCGATGTCAGCGTTGAAGCTCTTCAGCTGGCGCCACAGCTCACCAAGGACGTGATCGTGGCCACCGTTGGTATGGCGACGCATGACCATGCGCTCGTACAGACGGCAGAGGTCGCGGATGGCCTCTTCCTTGTCGGTGGTGTTGAGCATCTTGGTGTAGTTCAGGGCTTCCATCTCAGCGAGGATGTAGATGCCCCAGGAGTTGGCGAGCCAGTTGGAGAAGTTGGCATAGAAGTGCGCCGGCTGGCCCCAGATCAGGGCGCGGTGCTTGGCATAGCCGCCGCGGTAAGCAGGCAGACGCTTCTCATAGGTCTTGTACATGGTGTCGCGGAGCTTGCGCTGCACGGCGATGCCTTCGGGGAAGAGGCCGCCGTCCATCTCGTAGTTCCACTTACGGAACAGCTCGTAGGAGGAGCCGACCATCTGCGGATACGGAGTGGAGTTCATTTCCCACTTCTCAAGCTCGATACGGGTGCACTCGTTCATGATGTCCATGGTCTTGAAGTAGTTGTCCCAATCCCACTTCTCGCCGGACAGACCCTCGACCCACTTGATGCACTCCTTCATATCGGCAGCAGCGCACTCGATGGTATCCTCGTCGTCATAGCGGACGGGGAAGCACAGCGGGTAGTAGGGCAGGTACTTGCCGAAGCGGCGATCCTGGAAGGAGGACGCCATGGTGGAGCCGTCGCAGGGCATGGAGGAGGCGATGAAGCCCATGCCGCAGATCGGATACTCGTCCATGATGGCGCAGCCGCACTCTGCAACAGGCAGCGGGCAGGCGTCGCCGGGCAGACCGTACTGCTCGACCGCGTCGATGAACGGGATCAGAGCGAGCTGGTCCAGCTCGGAGGACATGAAGACGGGGATCATCTGATAAGGCATACTGATGAGGTTCGGGAAGCCGGCCATCATCTGCGCCATGGTCATCTCGTCGAACAGAACGATCTTCTTGGACAGTTCCTTGTTGCCGCCGAGACGGGCGTCGGCGCGGATCTGGGTCTGGATCTGCCACTCGGCCCAGTGGGTAATGGCGCCCCACATCTGGATATCGGCCTTCAGCAGCGGGCCGCGGCGGCCGAGGTTGGAGCGGTCGATGGCCACGGGGGTGCCGAGGTAGGAGGCGAACCAGTGATACTCAAAAACAGCCAGAGCGATGGAGAACGGATCCTTCATGACCATGTTGATCATGCCGGCCCAGGTCTTCAGCCAGCCGGTGAAGTCGATGCCGACGCTCTTGAGGCCCTTCCACTCACGGCGGGAGAACGCGATGGCATCCTTCTTATAGAGCCAGCCGAGGTGCTTGTCGCCGTTCATGACGATGTCCATCTTCTCGGCGGGAGACATGGCCATGAAGCTCTTGAACTCGCCGACGACGCGATCCTTGTCGCGCTCGAGGCTGAGCTTGGTCTTTCTCTTGACCTCGCCCCAGTCGATCTCTTTGATCATCTGCGTCCAGATCTTGAGGTCCGGACCCATGTTTTTCTTAAGCCATTCGATGTTCGTTTTCAGCATAGCGATTAACCCTCCTTGGCAGCCTTCTGGATCTGCTTGATCTCAAGGCTCTCGACGAAGGCCTGCAGTCTGGTGCGCAGCTGACCGGACGTTCTCGCCATGTAAGGACGATCGATGGACAGCACGGGCCAGCCATACTCCTCGTTCATGATGTGGCTGACGAGGGTGCGCTCGAAGGCCCAGAAATCGCAGAACTTCATTGCTTCGTAGATGATGCCCTCGGCCTTGTATTCCTTGGCGAGGTAGTCGGAGAAGTCGCGGCGCTCCTGGATCTTCTCCTGGCTCATGTAGCGCGGGCACTGGGTGGTCTTGAGGTAGTGCGCGCAGATCTGGGTGAGGACGTCGTCCTCGTCGTTGAGCTCGATGCGCTCACGGCCCGGGGTGGAGCCGAAGCAGAAACGGTCGGAGACGATGAACGCGCCGGCCTGCTCGACCATGCGGGTCATGTCGAGGTCGTCGATCTCGGAGCCGACGATCGCCACGCGGGCGCGGTACCACGGCTGCGGATCTGGCTTTCTCTTCTTGATCTCCTTCAGGGTCTCCTTCAGGTAGGGAAGGATCTTCGCCTTCGGGCAGCAGTAGGTCACAAGACACAGGACGTGGAACTCATAACCGGTGATGGGCGGGTTGTCCAGCTTGCGCATCTCGCCGATCTCGGTGATGATGTCGCAGACCTCGTTGTGCTCCTTGACAGCCTTGCGCAGAGCCTTGTCGGACGTGTCGACGCCGTAAGTCTCGGCCAGGACGTTCAGAAAGCGGTTGCGGATCTGAGTCACATAGTGCGTGAGGGTGTAGTCCGTAACCTTGTAGGGGATGTCGCAGTGGGTGACGAACATCTTCTTCTCGGGCATGTCGGGGACAGCCAGAATCTCGATGTTCTCCATGCAGCGGTTCATCTCAGCGCAGGCGTCGACGCCGGCGATGGCATCGAGGAAGTTGTAGCCGCCCTCGATGGCGCGCTCGACCAGAGCGCGGCAGTACTCGCAGGTATAGTTGGACATGTAGTAGGACGCGATGTCAAACGTACCTGTTTTGGGTGCTCTCAGACGAACTGAGAAGCAGTTGTCTACGTTGAGAACCACTTCGGGCATATGATAGCAGGTATAGCCGATGGGATGCATTCCCTCCGCCTTCGCCTGCTGGCAAAGCTCGTTGTTGGCTTCTTCAAGCAGATTCTCAAAGTAGATCAGATGCTTGAGATCTTTCAAGTGTTACACCTCTTCTTCCCTTTAATGATGGTTTTGGGGCGCATCCTTCACCCCTAGCTTACACTTACCGAGCGCATCGACAGAACGCAAATAAACACTCTGCCTTTTAACTCGACAATAGATTAACATATCCGCACTGATTTTACAAGACTTTTCTATGTGTTTTTTACGGTTTTCTTCGCCTCGGAATCAAGATTCTTGTTGATAATTGCCGTCTGTTATGTTAGAATTGAAACAATCTATACCAATAAAAGGAGCGATGAACCATGCACGATCATGTTCACGATCACGATCATCCGCACACCCACGATCATCCGCACGGCGCGGCGCAGGCCATGAGCCCGGAGGAGACTCTCGCGCTGCTGACCTATATGCTCGACCACAACCGCCACCACGCCGACGAGCTGCACGATATCTGCCACTCCCTCGAGGACGCCGGCAAGGCTGCCGCGGCCGAAAAGCTCGCCGAGGCGCTGCATCATTTCGACCACTGCAACGAGTATCTCGCCGAAGCGGTCGCGCTTGCGAAAGGAGAATAACGATTATGTGCCTGTCCGATGCATATGAGCTCGTCGACGGCGAGCAGAAGCTGATTCTCTCCCGCGTGCAGGACATTTCCACCGAGGACGACTGCGTTCTGCTCACGAACCTGATGGGCATCCGCCAGAAGGTGCCCGGAAGGATCAAGAGCGTGGATCTGCTGAAGAACATCATTCTCATTGAAGCTTGCTGAAGAAAACGCCCGCGTTGCGGGCGTTTTCTTCTGTTTACTTTGCGGAGGGTTTGTGTTATGATGAACGCCGACTTCGGATGAGAAGGTGATTTTTTGCGGCTTTGGGAGCTTCTGGTGCTGGCCGTGGGGCTGAGCATGGACGCGTTTGCCGTTTCGGTCTGCAAGGGGCTGGCGCTGCGGCGGGTCGGCGTGAAGGAATGTCTGACGGCAGGCATCTGGTTCGGCGCGTTTCAGGCGCTGATGCCGCTTTTGGGCTACTATCTCGGCGCGACCTTCGCCGAGAAGATCACCGCCGTGGACCACTGGATCGCCTTTGCCCTGCTGGGGCTGATCGGCGCGAACATGATCCGCGAATCCTTCGGCGAGGCGGAGGGCGTGACCAGCGCGATGACCCCGCCCGCCATGCTGCCGCCCGCCGTGGCCACGAGCATCGACGCGCTCGCCGTGGGCGTGACGTTCGCGCTGCTGACGATCAGGATCATTCCCGCCGTGCTGACGATCGGCGTCATCACCTGCGCGCTCTCGGCCGCGGGCGTGAAGCTCGGCAGCGTCTTCGGCGCGCGCTGGCGCAGCCGCGCGGAGCTCGCGGGCGGAATCATTTTGATCCTGCTCGGGACGAAGATTTTGCTGGAGCATTTGGGAATATTATAAAGGAAAAACCCCGTTGCCGTGCAACGGGGTTTTTGGTTTATTTCCAGAAGCTTTCCGGGTACGTTCCCGCGTCGGTGAGCGCCCTGAGGGCGGCCTTGACGCCGGGGAGGTCCTCCGGATAGGTGACGCCGTGCCAGGCGTCGGGCGTGTCGAGCACGGCGATGGAGGCGCTGCCCTCCTGCAGCTGGGCATTGACGACGGAGGGGACGAAATACTCGCTCTTGAGCGGGTTTTTCGGCACCTCGGTTTCCAGAAACGCCGGAAAGCGCTTCGCGAGCTCATAGAGATAGAGCGGCGTGAAGCCCCAGAAGTTCATGCTCACGAGCGTATCGCCGGCCAACTCCGTCCAGGTCGCGCCGTCGTCCTCGGTGAAGGCGGCGTCCTCTCCCCTTTTGACGATCTTCGTGCGCTCGGTGACGCCCTGCAGGAGGCCGTCTTTGACCTCGCAGACGCCGCGGGCGACGCTGCCGTGCTCGGTGACGGTGTTTTTCAGACGGAAGCCGACCATGGCGTACTCCGACTCCGGCCGGTCGGCCGCTAGGAAATCATAGAGCGCCTGAAAAGCGGTGACGCCGTAGTAATCATCGGCATTGATGACGGCGAAGGGGCCGTCAATCTCGCCGGCGGCGCAGAGAACGGCGTGCGCCGTGCCCCACGGCTTCTGCCGTCCCTCGGGCACGGTGAAGCCCTCGGGCAGCGCATCGAGCGCCTGCGGCGCGAAGCGGACGTCGAAGTGGGCCGCGACGCCGGGCCCAAGCGCCTCGGCAAACTCGGACTCCATGCCGGGCTTGACGATGAAGACGACCTTGCGGAAGCCCGCGCGGTGGGCGTCAAAGAGCGAATAGTGCAGGATGAAGTGGCCGGCCTCGTCCACGGGCGTGGTCTGCTTCGGTCCGCCGAAGCGGCTGCCCATGCCGGCGGCCATAATCACCAGAGTCGGATTGCGCATGGAATCCCCTCCTTTTATTTATGATACAGCTTCTGATTTTCAAAGTGCGGCTCGCAGGTGACGTTCACCTTGAGCTTGCGGAAGGTGAGCTCGTCCACGCTCGAGAGGATGACGCTCGAGTGCGCCTCGCAGCCGGCGAGCTTTTCAAGCTGCTGCATGGCGATCTCGGCCTTCGGGTCCGTGACCGCGCAGATGGACAGGGCGATGAGCACCTCGTCCGTGTGCAGGCGGGGATTGCGGTTGCCGAGATGCGAGATCTTGAGATGCTGGATCGGCTCGATGATCTCGGGCGAGATGAGCGTGACCTCGTCTTCGATATTGCCGAGGGCTTTGAGCGCATTTAACAGACAGGCGGACATGGCGCCGAGCAGGTCCGTCGTGCGGCCGGTGATGATTCTGCCGTCCGGCAGCTCGAGCGCGGCGGCGGGACCGTCGGTCTCCTCGGCGCGGTCGAGCGCGGCCTGGATGACCGGACGCTCATAGATCGTGACGCCGAGACGCTTCATGAGAAGCTCCTGGCGGTGGACCTCCGCGGGCGCGCAGAAGCCGCGCAGCTGGCTGCAGGCCGTCTCATAATAGCGGCGGATGATCTCGCGGCGGGAGGCGGCGCGGCAGACGGCGTCGTCGCAGATGCAGTTGCCCGCCATGTTGACGCCCATGTCCGTGGGGCTCTTATACGGCGAATGGCCGTAGATGCGCTCGAACATGGCGTTGAGGACCGGGAAGATTTCCACGTCGCGGTTGTAGTTCACAGTGGTGACGCCGTAGGCCTCGAGGTGGTAGGGGTCGATCATGTTCACATCGTCAAGATCGACGGTGGCGGCCTCATACGCCACGTTGACGGGGTGGCTGAGGGCGAGGTTCCAGATCGGGAAGGTCTCGAACTTGGCATAGCCCGCGCGGACGCCGCGCTTGTTCTCGTGGTAGAGCTGGCTGAGGCAGGTGGCCATCTTGCCGCTGCCGGGGCCGGGCGCCGTGACGACGACGAGGGAGCGTGTCGTCTCGATATAATCATTTTTGCCGAAGCCGTCGTCGCTGACGATGAGCTGAATATCGTCCGGATAATCGGGAATGATGAAATGGCGGTAGACCTTGATGCCCAGCTGCTCGAGACGGCGCTGGAACTTCTCGGCCGCGCTCTGGCCGCGGAAATGCGTCAGCACGACGCTGCCGACGTAGAGCCCGCAGCCGCGGAAGGCGTCGATCAGGCGGAGGGTGTCCTCGTCATAGGTGATGCCGAGGTCGCCGCGGCGCTTGTTGCGCTCGATATCGTCCGCCGAGATGACGATGACGATCTCCGCATCGTCCTTCATCTCCATGAGCATGCGCACCTTGCTGTCCGGCTGGAAGCCCGGCAGGACGCGGGAGGCGTGATAGTCGTCAAAAAGCTTGCCGCCAAATTCCAGATAGAGCTTTCCGCCGAAAAATTCGATCCGCTCGCGGATTTTTTCCGACTGCATGCGCACGTATTTTTCGTTGTCAAAACCGATCAGCTGCATACGTCTTCCCTCCGAACACACAGAATCATTAACCACATCAGTTTACAACAAAACGCGCCGTCAGACAATGCAAAATTCGACAAAAAATATTTACAAAAATCTACGCGCTGCTGTAGGCAGCGCGTAGATTTACGGATGCAGTTCGATTTCTTCGCCGGGTTCGATCACGAGGAGATTCTTCGCCGGGAAGCGCTCCGCCTTTTCGGCGTCGAAATAGACGTCGCCGCCGGCGGCAATGTTGTGATACGGGATGCTGTGCTTCGCGCCGACGAGATCGGTGCAGCGGGCGGCCTCGGCGTCATCCATGTTATAGACGCCGTCGCAGCAGAAGAAGGCGTAGTCGATGCCCCACGAGGCCATCTCGGCCATCTGCGCGGTCTCGGACGTGTCGCCGGAGACGTAGACCTTCACGCCGTCGGAGAGCGTGAGGACGTAGCCGACGCAGCTTTTCACATCGTGGTTCGGGTTGTTGCCGGCCTCGACGGCCTGCACGGTGACGAACGGGAGCTCAAACGTCTGATGCACTCCCCCGTCGAGCGCCTCGACGTGCGTGATGACGCGGCAGTCGTCGCTGCGCTGCTCGATACGGTCATAGACGCAGTGGTCAAAGTGGTCGTGCGTGACGAGGATGAGATCGGCGGGAAGGCTGTAGTCTCCGGGGGCGAAGGGATCGACGTAGATGACCTTTTCCTCCGGCGTGACGATGCGCAGGCTCGCATGGCCGAGATAGAGCAAGCGGGACGCGGGGGACGTTTCGGTTGGCATGCTTGGTTCCTCCGTTTCAATGACAGGCGGGGCGGATTCGGTTTTGCCGCAGGCGGCGAGCAGGGCGGCCAGCAGCAGAAGGATGGGCAAAAGTCGTTTCATGGCGGATCGTTCCTTTCGAGGACATTTTACCGCAGAAACGATGGGAGAGCAACGAAAAAATGCGAGCCCTGCCGCAGATGCGGCAGGGCTCTGGATTTCAGAATGCAACCGTGCAGACGAGCAGGGAAAGCCCCCATGCACAGAGATTGCTGAGAAGATTGACCGCGTCGTTCGTGATGCTCGCAAAGCCGGAAACAAGGGTTCCGGGCGCATCGCAGTGCGTCTCACGCTCGGTGAGCGTATTGCAGACCGGGCAGCGGTACTTCGCCTGCAGGCGGGAGCCGAGCACGCTGTCGATCATCGCGCCGAGAAAGCCGGCGGCAAAGACGATGAGGGCGGCCGAAAGGCTCTTTGTGCCGACGCCCCAGATCGCGGCGATGAAGGCGGCGCCGAGGGCCTCCGCGAGCGTGCCGAGGAGCGTGACGCCGCCGGAGAGGCCGGTCGGAACGATCTTGCCGGTGCAGAGGTCTCGCGGCGCATGCTTCGAGAGCGGGCCGAACTTCGACGCGAGCGAGTCCGCGAGGGATTCGGCCATGACGCCGGCGTAGGCGACGGCGAAGACGCCGCGGTACGACACGAGATACAGCGCCATCGCCATGGCGCCGACGCCGACGTTGCAGAGAACGCGCACGGCGTCCCTTCTGCCGGATTTGCGGCGCAGGCCGTGCGGATCGGCGCGGCTGCCCGCGAGCTTGTCCGCCGCGACGGTGCACAGGAACGTCGCCGCGAGAACGAAAAACGCCGTCCACCCGCCGGCGAAGGTGATGAGCAGGCAGAGCGCCCACGCAAGGAGGGAACCGATCGGCGTGAGCGCCCGCCGCCAGAGCGCGAAGAGCGCGAGGAGGGTGGAGATGAGAAGGGCCAACCAGATGTTCATGCTCCGGCGCTCCGTTTCCTTACTCGCCCTTGCAGACGTACTGCTCGCCGTCGTGGATGTATCCGGGGGCTTTCGTGGAGATGATATCCGTCTCGCGCGGATCGGAGTCCATGAGGTGCATCATGCTGCCCTTGAAGGTCTTATAGAACCAGACGCCGGGCGTGAAGATGAGCTTCACATAGAGGACGCTCAGCCACACGCGGAAACGGCTCGGCTCCGTGACCTTCTGGACGCGGGACTCGGTATAGACCATTTTGCCGATGTGCTTGGGGCAGTTCGATTCGCAGATGCCGCAGCCGAGGCATTTGTCGAGATCGATCTTGTGATTGCCGTTTTCGTCGAAGGACAGCGCGCCGACGGGGCAGGCCTTGACGCACTTCTGACAGTGGACGCACTCGCTTTCGCTGAACTCCGGCAGATACGGGCCGTTGTAGTTCACAAACGGGACATGGAACTTCGTCTTGAGCGTGAGCGGCATGCAGCAGCAGGGGCAGCAGAAGCAGAGGTTGTCCTGATAGGGCTGGACGCAGCTCTCGACGACGGCGATGAGATTGCGCTTGTGCGCCATCTCGGCCACGGCGAGACATTCCTCCACGCTCACGGCGCGCTCGCCGGCCTTCTTTTTGAGCTTGCCGTAGAAGTTGAGGCCGAAGCAGGTGTTGATCGGATTGTCGCAGTTACCGCGCACGGTGCGGCAGACGCAGGGGCTCACGGCGATGTCCGTGGTGTTTTTGATGATGTCCTTTGCCACCTCAATCGGGACGACGACGGAGTTGGTGTGGATATAGCGATAATGGAGCTCCAGGCTCTTGCGGATCAGAGGGCCGATGATGGGCTTGACCGCAAGCTGCCCCATCATGTAAGAGAACCGGACGACGTCGACCGTGTTCTTCAGATGCTTTTTGAGGAAGTTGGCGCGAAAACGCGCTTCGCTGTCATAGAGGGTGATGCCGTCGACCTCCACCTTGCGGGAGGTATAGCGGTTGGTGCTTTTCACTTCGGTGGCCATGAGATGTGCTCTTTTCGATGGTGGTTACATTCTGAAATCGGTGGTTTTTTACCCGATTTCAGTGTAGCAGAGGGGCCTTGAAAAAGATAATATTTTGTTGAACAATCTTCATGACCGGGCCTGGTTATGAACTTCATAACCGTTGGGATATTTGACTTTTTCCGAGCCGCTCGGTAGAATGAAGCAGACAGAACGATGGGAGGTGCGGCGCATGGAGCTGCGGGATCTGAGATACTTCTGCCTCGTGGCGGAGACCGGAAGCGTGACGCGCGCGGCGGACACGCTGTGCGTTTCGCAGCCGTTCGTGACGAAGGTGATCCACCGGCTGGAGGAGGAGCTCGGCTCGAAGCTCTTCGATCTCGAGCGGCGGCGCGTGGTTCTGAATCAGAACGGCGAATATTTCTACCGCCACGCGCGGGAGATTCTCGACAAGCTCGACCGGCTGACCGAGGACATGGCCGCCATGCAGGAGCAGGCGGAGTTTACAACGACGCTGCTGTACAACAACGCGGGCTATTTAAGCGCGCTCAACAGCGCCTTCATGGCGCAGTATCCGCACAGTGTGCTCTCCGAGACCTACGCCAAGCGCAGCGACATCATCGAGCTGCTGAACACGAACAAGGCGGACTTTGCCATCGCGCTGCCGCCGATCACGGGCGAGGAATCGCGCCTCATTGAGACGATCACGGTGCTCAAGGACACCGGCAGCATCATGGTGCCGCCGGACCACCCGCTGTATCAAAAGGAGTTCGTCACGCTCGAGTAGATCGCCCCCTACCCCATCGTCATCGCGCCGAAGGGCTCCGGCATGCGCGACACGATCGACAGCATCTTCGAGCGCCACGGGCTGACGCCGAACGTGGTCTATGAGACGAACGACATGGACCTGCAGCAGCGGGCCGTGCTGGTCGACAAGCGCGGGATCGCCTTCATGTCCATCATCCATACGAAGGATCCGCTGATCGGGCAGTACTGCCGCAAGACGCTCACCGACCAGTGCTTCGGCACGGTGGGTTTGAGCTACAACAAATACCGCCCCGAGACCGTGAGCACGAGAGCCTTCAATCAGTTTGTGCTGGAGTTTTTCGGAAAGCTGCAGAGCCTGGCGGACAGCATTTGAAAACGGGCCGCCGAGGGCGTCGGGCCCTTCCATCAAAGCAAAAACCCAGCTGCGCTTGGCGGGCGGGTTTGCTTCCGGGGGTTAGGGAAGCTC
>JAZPZZ010000152.1:0-2266 GCA_045544935.1 Oscillospiraceae bacterium
GCTCATTCCAAGATATTCCCCGGCATAAAATATGTGCGGCTTTTTTTGCCAATTACGGCGGGGGCAAGCCCCCGCCCTACTTTTTTGTTTTTTGGGACTTGACAAGCCGGTTTACATCGTGTAGACTATAGTTAGTCTACATAGTGTAAACCAAGGAGGAATTTGTATGCAGGATATTTCTTTGGGTGCGGTGGAATCCCGCTTTGCCGATATTATTTGGGCAAATGCTCCCCTGCCCTCATCCGGCGCTCCGCGCCACCTTCCCCCAGGGAAAGGATTTAAACAATAGCAGTCTCTCCCTCTAATGGGAGGTGCATGGCGTCGATGAGGCACTGTCTCGCGCCGGGGATGTCTCTCGCGCGGAGGAGGCGGTAGATCTCCTCGGCGTTTTCGGCGACGGCGTCCATGCCGTTTTTCTCCATAAAGGTCTGATACATGAGCAGCTGGTGCGGAATGGTGGAATGATAGATAAGCGCGAGGAAGCTGTTGCCGGAGAGCTGATACATACGGTGGAAAAAGCGCGTGATGCGCTCGCTCGCCTCATGGTCGTCTGCGCTGCGGCGGTATTCCTCCAGCAGTTCTCCGAGCTCGTCGAGCTGCTCCTCAGTGGCTCTCCGGATGACCCACTCGGCGATGCTCGGGTCGATGGCCATGCGCGCCTCGCAGAAATTGCGCACCTCGGCCGCGCCGAGCTTGCCGCCGTTGAAGCGGATGAGCGAGATGAGCGCCTCAGGCGTGCCGCGCTGCAGATAGTCCGCGACAAAGACGCCCTGCCGCGGCACGATCTCCACGAAGCCCTTGGCCGCGAGCTCGCCGAGGCCGGTGTTCACGGTGGTGAGGCTCACGTCCAGGATTTTACAGAGCTCCCGCGCGCTCGGCAGACGCTCCCCGATCTTCCGTTCGCCGGAGAGAATCTGGCTTTCGATCGTGCGGACAAACTGCTCGCGCACGGAGGCGGCGCCGGCTTTCTTGGTCATAGGTACTTCTCCTCGTCGTGTTCTGATTTTTCGATATCAGTATAGCACAGCGAGCGCGGTTCTGCAAACCGAAATCGCGCAAATCAGTTTGTTGAAAAAAATACATTTTCCTCTTTTCGTGCGCGAGATTTTATGCTATTCTTATAAAAAGAATCTTTCTGACGGAGGGATCGCGATGGCGACGCTGGAGGAGGCCCTGCAGGCCCTTCCCTTTTGGGACAATCTGACCGACGAGCAAAAGCAGACCGCGCGGTCCGCCGCGCGCATTGTGCCCTATGAAAAGGGCGAAATGATTCACTCCTGCACGGGCGAATGTCTCGGGCTGATCGCTGTGCAGACGGGCAAAATCCGCGCCTACATGACGAGCGAGGACGGGCGCGAGATTGCGCTCTACCGCCTCTTCGAGGGCGACGCCTGCGTACTGGCGGCCAGCTGCGTGATCCGGCAGATCACCTTCGACGTGCAGCTGGTGGCGGACGTGGACACGGAGCTGCTGATTCTCAACGCGCACACCTTCTCGCAGCTGTCAAAGCAGAACGTATATGTGGAGTGCTGCATGTACAAGCTCGCGACGGAGCGGTTCTCCGACGTGATGTGGTCGATGCAGCAGCTGCTCTTCACGAGCTTTGATAAGCGCCTGGCGCAGCATCTGTGGGACGAATCCGAGCAGGGGCGCGAACCCATCCGCGCAACGCACGAGCAGCTGGCAAAGGACACCGGCGCCGTGCGCGAGACCGTGACGCGCATGCTGCGAAACTTCGCCGAGGACGGCATGGTCAAGCTCGGCCGCGGCACCGTGACGATCACGGACCGCGAGAAAATGAAAAAACTTGCCTTAATGTGACAAGAACACAGAAAGAAAGCTTCCAAATCCGGTATACTAAGGCCAGTTAAAAAATACCGAAAAGGAGATTACAACTATGATTACCGTTATCACGAAAGACAACTTCCAGGCCGAGGTCCTGCAGTCCGACAAGCCCGTGCTCATCGACTTCTGGGCTTCCTGGTGCGGCCCCTGCAAGATGGTCTCCCCCATCGTGGACGAGATTGCGGCAGAGCACACCGAGATCAAGGTCGGCAAGGTGAACGTGGACGATGAGCCCGAGCTCGCCGGTCAGTTCGGCGTGATGAGCATCCCCACCCTCCTTGTGATCAAGGAAGGCAAGGTTGCAGCGCAGGCCGTGGGCTTCCGCCCGAAAGAGCAGCTCGTGGAGATGCTGCTGAAGTAATGTAAACACCGTCATCAGCCGGAGCGTCCCTCCGGCTTGGTGACGTTTTTGGAGAAAAAC
>JAZPZZ010000153.1:0-3999 GCA_045544935.1 Oscillospiraceae bacterium
TGCCCTGCGCGACGTAGTCCGAGCGGATATAACCGCTCACGCCGCCGAGAGTGACCTTCGTCCAGCCGCTGTCCGTGCCGGTGATGGTGAGCGCCGTGCCGTTGTTGTAGGTGCCGAGAATGGCGTAGCCCGTGCCGGGGCCGGAGCGCATGCGCACATAGTCGCCCTTCACGGTGCCGGCCGTAACGCCGGTGCTCTGGCCGCCGTTGCTGCTCGGAGCCGGAGCCGCTGCGCCGCCGACCTTGATGTAGTCGGAGCTGACGTAGCCCGTCTTGCCGTTCGCCTCCACCTGGTACCAGTTGCCGTTCACGCCGAGGATCTTCACCGTGGCGCCGTTGGAGAGCGCTCCGATCACGCCGGCGCTCATGCTCGCGCCGTCGCGGAAGTTCACGCTGCTCGCGGTCACGGTGCCGGTGCCGTAGGAGCCGGAGGCGGAGGTCGAAACCTTCAGATAGTCTCCGGAGATGTAGCCGGTGGTCCCGTTGTAAATGACCTTATACCATCCGTTGCCCGCATTCTCCTGCACGATCACGGCCGTGCCGGCGGGGAGGGTGGAGATGATGCTGTTGCCGGTACCCGCACCTGTACGGAAATTCACGTCCGTGGTGGTGGTGCCGCCGCCGATGCTGACCGCGCCCACGCCGGTCGCCAGCATGGCGGCAATGAGGATTGCGGTCAATCCGGTTGTAAACCAATTTTTCTTCATCGTATCATTCCTTCCTTTCGCCGCTGTCTGCTCCCGATGGAAAGGCCGCGCGCAGCCCAGAGCGGCGCTGCTCTGCGCGAAAGCTACGCCCTTCAGCGGGAGGCCTGTGCGAAGGATCACACAGACGTTATTTCTCTGCGAGTGCCCGTTCCAGCCAAACCGTCGCCACGTCCATGGCGGGGTAGAGGCCGTCCTTCTCCGTCTTGCGAATCACGCGGTCGCGGCTCTTCAGATCGGGGTCGGTCAGCTGCAGCTGTACGGAAACGCGCGTTGCCACGTCCAGGTCCTTGACCTTCTTCGTGTCGAGAATCTGGAGCATGACAATATACTTGTCAGCCATGCTGCCAAAGTAGATCAGATTGTCCTTCCTTCTCAGCGGGTGGCCCTTGTACACCAGCTCTTTGGATTTTGCCAAAACGAATACACCTCTTTACTGGTTGCTGACTTCGGCGGCAAACGACGCACCGATCGTTTCGTTTAAAAATTTGAAACAGATATCAGCATGACTGTTACGGAATTGTAACACATATTCGTCACGCTGTCAACAGCAATGCCCATTATCTGGAATTTTGAAATGTAAACTTTATATAAATATATAGAGAAAACGAAAAAAGGGTCTGCTGCAGCGCAGCAGACCCTTAAGGGGTGGCTTTACTTGTTAACCTTGTCCGCGACGGTCTTCTTCACGATCTTCACAGCACGCTTTGCCACGTAGGGCAGCAGTGCGGGAATACGCTGCTCGCAGGACACAAAGCCCTCCGAGGCCTCGGGATGGTCGCGGTGCAGGTGGATCGCGTCAAACATGCAGCGCGTCGTGCACAGGCCGCAGCCGATGCAGCGGTTCGGGTCGACGACGCTCACGCCGCAGCCGAGGCAGCGGCTGGCCTCCGCCTTGACCTGATCTTCCGTGAAGGTGAGACGGTCGTGCTGGAAGCTCTTGGCCTTCTTCTTATCGTGCAGAATCGGCTGACGGGCCGGACGGTCGAAGCAGTCGATGTCGAGCGCAAGATTGTCCTTGTCGAGCTCGTAGAATTCGCGGAGGTTGCGGCTGATCGTCAGGCTCTGGCCGTCGTTGACGAAGCGGTGGATGGACTCGGCGCCCTCGCGGCCGGCCGCGATCGCGTCGATCGCGAACTTCGGTCCGGTGTAGACGTCGCCGCCGACGAAGATATCGTCCTGCGCGGTCTGGTAGGTGATGGCGTCCGCGATCGCGTTGCCCTTCTTGCCGGTCTTGAGATCGCCCACGTCGAGCTCGCCCCAATCGATGACCTGACCGACGGCGGAGATGACGGAGTTGACCTTGATGGTCTCGAACTTGCCGGTGCCCACGGGCGCGCGGCGGCCCTTCTCGTCGGGCTCGCCCAGCTCCATGATCTCGACCTTCAGGCCGCTGACCTTGCCGGCAGCCGTGCCCTCGATCTCCACGGGCGCGGAGAGATAGCGGAACTTCACGCCCTCTTCCAGCGCCTCGGCGACCTCTTCCTTATCGGCCGGCATCTCGGCCTCGCTGCGGCGGTAGATCACGTAAGTCTCGGCGCCCAGACGCACGGCCGTGCGGCAGACGTCCATCGCCACGTTGCCGCCGCCGATGACGGCGCACTTCTTGCCGAGCGCGGGCTTCTTGCCGAGGTTCACCTCGCGCAGGAAGTCGACGCCGCCGAACACGCCGGTGAGATCCTCGCCGGGGACGTTCAGCTTCGAGCTCTTCTGCGCGCCGATGGCGACGTAGAAGGCCTTGTAGCCCTGCTTGCGCAGCTTGTCGATCGTAATGTCGCGGCCTACCTCGGTGTTCATCTTGAACTTGACGCCCATCTTCTTGAGAATGTCGATCTCGCCCTTGAGCGCCTTGCGGTCCAGACGGTAGGAGGGGATGCCCATCACGAACATGCCGCCGGGCTCGCTGTTGCGGTCGAACACGGTCACGTTCAGGTAGCCCATGTTCGCGAGATAGTAGGCGCAGCTCATGCCAGCGGGGCCGGCGCCGATGATGGCGACCTTCTGCTCATACGGAATGTCGACCGGACGGCGATACTTGGTCTCGGCCACGTAGCGGTCCTTGAGCGGCTTTTTCAGATCCTGCTCGGCGATGAACTTCTTGATCTCGTCGATGGCGAGCGCCTTGTCGAGCACGCCGCGGGTGCAGGCGTCCTCGCAGCGGCGGTTGCAGACGTAGCCGCAGACGGACGGGAAGGGGTTATCCTGCTTGATGAGGGCGAGGGCGTCTTCATAACGGCCTTCCTTGGCGAGCTTAATGTAGCCCTGGATGGCGATGTGCGCGGGGCAGGCGGTCTTGCAGGGCGCGGTGCCGCTCTCCCAGCAGTTCTTGCGGTTGTCAGCCACGTAGTTCCAGTTCCACTTGTCCTTGCTCCAGCTGTGCTCGCTCGCGAGCTCGGCCTTCGGGTATTCCACGGGGCCGTCCTTGGTGCAGAGCTTCTGGCCGAGCTTCAGCGCGCCGGCGGGACATACCTCGACGCACTTGCCGCAGGCGACGCAGTTGTCCTTGTCCACGTGCGCGCGGTAGGCGGAAGCGGAGAGGTTGGGGGTGTTGAAATACTGGCTGGTGCGGAGAGCAAAGCAGACGCCAAGGTCACAGTTGCAGAGACCGAAGATCTTGTCGGAGCCGTCGATGTTCGTGACCTGGTGGACATAGCCATTGTCCTCAGCACGCTGGCAGATCTGCAGAACTTCCTCGCGTGTGATGTAGCGGCCTTTTCCGGTCTCAACCAGATAATCGGCGAAATCGCCGAGACCGATGCAGCAGTCGTCCTGAATCTCGCCGGAGCCCTCGCCAAACAGACGGCGCGCGTTGCGGCAGGAGCAGTAGCCGACAGAGAAGTGGCCGTCATATTTGTCGAGCCAGTGGGAAATATGCTCGATAGAGGCGGATTCGTTTTTCGCGGGGATCGCTTTTTCCACGGGGATGACGTGCATACCAACGCCGTCGCCGCCGGGAGGGATCAAATGTGTCTTGCCTTCGAGTGGAAGGAAGGTCATCTTGTTGAAGCTGTCAGCCAGCTCGGGATATTTCTCGACCTGCCAGAGAACCATGTTGGTCATCTCGGCGATGCCGGGAACGAACAGCTGGACGTACCACTGTTTTTCATGCTTGGGATTTTCATAGTTGTACTCAACGATACCGTGGTTTGCGGCGTCGGTGAGCAGTTCGACGATGCGCTCCTCGGATTTGCCGGTGAGCTTGGCGATCTCCGCGGTGGTTTTGGGTTTGCGAAGTTCCATTTTGAGCATGACTTCGGCAATATCGTCGCTGGAGCATGCGCGGTCAAGGATGATGT
>JAZPZZ010000154.1:0-3253 GCA_045544935.1 Oscillospiraceae bacterium
ATGACCAGCAGCTGGCAGGTCTCGTACATGAGGGGATATTTCAGGGGTTTGTCGTGACCTTCCGGCACCGACAGGATGGTCACATTTTTGGCAGCACCCGTGTCGAACTCTGCCGGGCAGACCAGGTTGCCCACATTCTCCAGGACCACCAGGTCCAGATCGGTGGTGTCCAGTTCCCGGAGACCCTGGCGGGTCATGTCGGCGTCCAGGTGGCACATGCCCCCCGTGTGGAGCTGGATGGACTCCACCCCGGCGTTGCGCATGGCCCGGGCATCCACCGTGGCATCGATGTCGGCCTCCATGACGGCCATCCGCACCTCTCCCCGCAGCTCCCGGGCCAGAGCCAGAAGGGTGCTGGTCTTGCCGGAGCCGGGGGCGGACATGAGGTTCAGCAGGAAGGTCTTCTCCTTTTTCAGCTCGCCTCTGAGCTTTTCGGCCTCGCGGTCGTTGGACTCAAAAACGCTCTCCTTGATTTCCAAAACGCGATATTTATCCATGGGTGTTGCTCCTCCTGTGGTTCATATTGTGAAGATTATACCGAAGATGCGACACGATGTCAAATTTCCGGCTCAAACGCGGGCATCATGCGCAGCTTGTAGAGGTTGAGCGCATGCATCCGGTCGATCTTCGCCTTCGTGGCGGGATCGTCAATCTCGCCCGTGCGGATATAGCGGTCGAGCACGGCGTAGGTGAAGCCGAGGTTGTCCTCGTCCGTCTTGCCGCAGAGACCGTCGATCGGCACCTTCTCCACGAGCGCCTCGGGCAGGCCGAGCTCGCGGCCGAGGGCCTTGACCTCCTGCACGGTGAGGTGGCTCAGCGGGCTGAAGTCGCCCGCGCCGTCGCCATAACGCGTGGCATAGCCGACCCAGTCCTCGGAGAGGTTGCAGGTGTTCGCGACGCGGCCGTTGTTGCTCTGCGCCACGGCATAGACCGTCACCATGCGAAGGCGCGCGGGGAGACTGAGCGTCGTGGCCCCGTCGATCGGGAACTGATCGCCGATCGCGTTCAGAACGCCGTTATAGGCCTCCTGAATGTTCACCACGTGGTAGCGGATGCCGAGGTGGTTCACCAGCATATAGCTCGCGCTGATGTCCGCCTGCTCGCCGTTCGGCATCAGGACGCCGATCACGCGGTCCACACCCAGCGCCGCGACGCACAGCGCCGCCACGACGGAGCTGTCCTTGCCGCCGGAGATGCCGACCACCGCGTTGCAGTCCGGCCCGTTCTCCGCGAAATAGCCGCGGATCCATTCGATGCATTCGGCCTTGATCTTCTTCACGTCAAACACTTGAGATCCCTCCCGATTGGTTTTGATTTACAGTACAATTTTAACCCGCGGTTGCGTTTTGTCAAGCGCACATTTATAATAAATCCCGGAGGGGATCCGATGAAAAACACCACGCTTTGCTACATCGAGCGCGACGGGCAGTATCTCATGCTGCACCGCGTGAAAAAGGAACACGACCTCAACCACGACAAATGGGTCGGCGTCGGCGGAAAGTTTGAATTAAACGAGAGCCCGGACGAATGCCTCCGGCGCGAGGTGCTGGAGGAAACCGGCCTCACGCTCACGGATTACCGCTGCCGCGGCGTTGTCACGTTCGTCTCGGACGAGTGGGAGGGCGAATACATGTATCTCTACACGGCGACGGGCTTTGAAGGGAACCTGCGCGAGTGCGACGAGGGCACGCTCGAGTGGGTACCGATCGACAAGGTGCCGAGCCTCCCCCTCTGGGTCGGGGATAAGATTTTCTTCCGCCTGCTGCGGGAAAACCGCCCGTGGTTTTCGCTCAAGCTCTGCTATGAGGGAGACCGGCTCGTCTACGCCGCGCTCGACGGGGAGGAAATTTCGACCGACGTCTGAAAACGCTTGACAACGCGCGTTTTTTCGCTATAATATGTGACACAATCCAATATGCCTTATCAAGAGTGGCGGAGGGACCGGCCCTGTGAAGCCCGGCAACCTGCGGGAGACCGCGTGGTGCCAAATCCGGCGGTGCGAATCGAAAGATGAGGGAAATCCGATGACTCTGCCCCGCCGTCCGGCGGGGCATTTTTGCTTTGTAAACAACTTCTGAAAGGAATGGAATACTTATGGCACATCATCTTTTTACATCCGAATCCGTGACCGAGGGTCATCCCGATAAGATCTGCGACCAGATCTCCGACGCCGTGCTCGACGCGATTCTCGCCAAGGATCCGAACGGCCGCGTGGCCTGCGAGGTCACCGTGACGACCGGCATCGTGTCCGTGATGGGCGAGATTTCCACCAGCTGCTATGTGGACATCCCGAAGATCGCGCGCGAGACCGTGCGCGAGATCGGCTATGACCGCGCGAAGTTGGGCTTCGACTGCGACACCTGCGCCGTCGTGACGAGCATTGACGAGCAGAGCGGCGACATCGCCATGGGCGTGGACAAGTCGCTCGAGGCGAAGCAGGCCGAGAGCGAGGATCTCGACAACGGCGCCGGCGATCAGGGCATGATGTTCGGCTACGCCTGCCGCGAGACGCCGGAGCTCATGCCGCTGCCGATCTCTCTGGCGCACAAGCTGGCCAAGCGCCTCGCCGAGGTGCGCAAGGATCAGGTCGTCGACAATCTCCGCCCGGACGGCAAGACGCAGGTCACCGTGGAGTACGACGAGCAGAACAAGCCCGTGCGCGTGCACACGATCGTCATCTCCACGCAGCACGCGCCCGAGGTGAACATGGGCCAGCTGCGGCAGGAGCTGATCGATCAGGTCATCCGCCCGACCGTGCCGGCCGAGCTGCTCGACAAGGACACCCGCATCCTCGTCAACCCCACCGGCCGCTTCGTCGTCGGCGGGCCGCAGGCCGACTCCGGTCTCACCGGCAGAAAGATCATCGTGGACACCTACGGCGGCAGCGCTCCGCACGGCGGCGGCGCCTTCTCCGGCAAGGACCCCACGAAGGTCGACCGCAGCGCGGCCTACGCCGCCCGCTACGTGGCGAAGAACATCGTGGCCGCCGGTCTGGCCGACCGCTGCCTCGTGCAGCTGGCCTATGCCATCGGCGTGGCCGAGCCCGTGAGCGTGTACGTTGACACGCAGGGCACCGGCAAATACTCCAACGACCGGCTCGAGGAGGCCGTGCGCAAGGTCTTTGACCTCCGCCCGACCGCGATCATCCGCGATCTCGACCTCAAAAAGCCGATCTACCGTAAGCTCGCCGCCTACGGCCACATGGGCCGCGAGGATCTCGGAAGTCGGATCGTAGCCATGTCGTTCTGTGAGC
>JAZPZZ010000155.1:0-5204 GCA_045544935.1 Oscillospiraceae bacterium
TGCCGCAGGCACAGGCCTATGTCGTGACGCGTCTCGGCGCGTACAAGGAGACCTGGGACGTGGGTCTGCATCTGAAGATGCCGTTCATCGAGCGCGTGGAAAAGCGCGTGTCCCTCAAGGAGCAGGTCGCGGACTTCCCGCCCCAGCCCGTCATCACGAAGGACAAGGTCACGATGCAGATCGACACCGTCGTCTACTATCAGATCACGGACCCGAAGCTCTATACCTACGGCATCGAGCGCCCGATTCTCGCCATCGAGAATCTCTCCGCCACGACGCTGCGTAACCTGATCGGCGATCTCGAGCTCGACCAGTGCCTCACGAGCCGCGATATCATCAACTCCAAGATGCGCGAGATTCTGGACGAAGCCACCGACCCCTGGGGCATCAAGGTCAACCGCGTGGAGCTGAAGAACATTCTCCCGCCGCGCGAGATCCAGCAGGCCATGGAGAAGCAGATGAAGGCCGAGCGTGAACGCCGCGAGGCGATCCTCCGCGCCGAGGGTGAAAAGCGCTCCGCGATTCTGACCGCCGAGGGCGAAAAGGAATCCGCCATTCTCCGCGCCGACGCGAAGAAGCAGCAGAAGATTCTCGAGGCCGAAGGCGAGGCCGAGGCGATTCTCGCCGTGCAGCGCGCCACCGCCGAGGGCATCCGCCTGATCAACGAGGCGAACCCGACCGACGCGATGATCAAGCTCCGCAGCCTCGAGGCCTTCCAGGCCGCCGCGAACGGACAGGCCACGAAGATCATCATCCCGAGCGAGATCTCCGGTCTCGCCGGCATGGCCGCCGGACTGATCGAGGCCGTCAAGGACCCGAAGCAGTAAACTGCTTCAAATCAGCGCATGCGACGCATGCACTGATTTGAGAACTCGCGCTCCATCGCCCTTCGGTTGGTCGGCGCGAGGGCTCGCGTGACGCTTCGCCTCAGGGAGTTTTTCCGCCGCACATGTCGCCGGAAAAACGATTTGAATTGCTTCACGGCAAAGCCGTGAACTCTGCGAGGCAACTGAAATCAGCTGAGGTCACGAGCCAATCAACTCGTGACCTCTTTTTGGAGGCAGCATGAAATTACCATTTTTTAAGAGAAAAGAGAAACCGCAGAGCGACGTGCCGATGATCAAGCAGCAGATCATCCCGAAGGGCGTCTCCCCCGTCGTGCGCCCGAAGGAGGAGATCTACAAGCAGGCGCGCATGCGCACGCGCGTGCCGGAGGAGTACATGAAGATTGAGCTCTCCGACAAGGCGCTGCAGTTCCTGCGCGCGCATGGCGCCGCACCCGATCAGATCGACGCCTTTGCGCTGACGGACAAGTTTCAGGACGCGATGGAAAAGGGCCTGCGCGGCGAGAAGGGCGGCCTTGCGATGCTGCCGACCTACTTCACTTCCGAGGGCGTGCACGTGCCGAACGACGAGCCCGTCGCCGTGATCGACGCGGGCGGCTCGCATCTGCGCGCGGCGCAGGTGGTCTGGGACTGCGGCATGGCCAGAATCGAGCAGGAGGAGGTCCTCCCGATGCCCGGCATGGACGAGCCGGTCACATGGACGAAGTTTATAAAGCAGTGCGCCGATCTCCTCGAGCCGCGGCTCGAGGGCGCCGCGCGCGTCGGCATTTGCTTCTGCTACCCCGCCGAGCCCACGCCGGACGGCGATCTCAAGGTGCTCACGATCGACAAGGAAGTGACCGTCACCGGCTCGAAGGGCAAGCTTGTGCGCGCATCGATCGAGAAGGAGCTTCAAAAGCGCGGCCACGAGGGGCTCTCCTTCGTGTGCATCAACGATACCGTCGCCGCGATCGTCCGCGGCAAGACGAGCGTGCCGCCCCGCTACGGCTCCGACTTCGCGGGCATGGTGCTCGGCACCGGCGTGAACACGGCGATGTACCTCCCCGTGGAGCGCATCGGGAAGCTCGGCATGGAGGCCGACGGAACGCGCATGATCGTGAACATGGAGTCCGGCTTCTTCTCCGACATTCCGCAGAGCGACTTCGACAAGATGGTCGACGCCGCGACGGAAAAGCCCGGCACCTCCCTCTTCGAGAAGGCCGTCGCGGGCAAGTACCTCGGCGAAAACTGCCGGCTCGCGCTCAAGGCCGCGGCGCAGGAGGGCCTGTTTGAAAACGAGGAGACGACGAAGCGTCTCAAGGCCCTGCGCAAGGTCGACACGGCGCTCATCGACAAGTTCGTCACCAACCCCGATTACCGCGATCACAAGGCCATGAAGGACGCGACGGACGCGGATCTGGAGCTGGCGCAGCACATCATCATCGGCATCTTCCGCCGCGCCGGCATGATCGCCGTCAGCTGCGTGGCGGCGCTCTCGCGCCTGTCCGGCTTCGGCAAGACCGACCGCTACAAGCCCATCATCACCTGCGTGGACGGCTCGGTTTACAACAACAGCTTCTTCATGCACGAGGCGATCACCGACGGCATGCAGGACTTCACCGTGCAGGAGCTGAACATCTACAGCATGTGCAAGGGCGTGGAGCACGCCACGCTCATCGGCACGGCCGCGGCGGCGCTGATTTCCGATAAATAATCTTTTATCAACGCTTGCAGAGCGGAGTCGGGTTTGCTATAATAGCGCTGTAGATACCTTTACTACTTTACAGGAGGAGATCCAAGATGAAATGTCCGAAATGCGGCAGCGAAATGCATATCGATGAGCATCGCAGATATGCGCTCCAGATGTGCTACAACTGCGGTTACATCGAAGGCCGTATGGCTGACGTGAAGAAGAAGGAGACCAACTTCGCGCATCTGAAGAACCTCAACATGAACGAAGCGATCGCCTTCATCTCCGCCGGATTGGACGTCAAGTCCAAGAAGGTCGCCCAGTGGCTGGACGACGAGTTTGAGAAGTAATCAAAAAGAGAGCCTGCCGTATGGGACTGCCCTATAAGGAAGTTTTCATTAGCAAGGAATGGTGTAGCCCTTTCGGGGGCTGCACCATTTCCTTTTTTATGCTGAAAGCCTGTATTTCTGCGGGTTTTCCCGAATATCGTCCATCAGCTTTTGGAGTTCCTTTTCATCCGGGATGGCAAACAGTCCAATTGCAGTGAAATAGATATCCACCTGAACACGGATCTTTCCGGTGGAACGATCGCTGTTGTGAACCTCAATTCGTTGGATCAGCGTATTTACGATTTCCGGCGTCAGTTCTTTCAGTTCAGTGAATTCACGGAGCCCCTTCAGGAGCATTCGCAGGTCTACCTTGGCTTTGTCTGCCTCCCGGAGTGCCTGCTCGCATTCTTCAATCGTGAGCTCAAGGTTCTTCTGCTCTTGTTCGTAGGATGCGGACATTTTCATAAACCGCTCATCGCTCAGCTTCCCGATGATGTTATCCTCATAGAGGCGGGAGATCACACGGTCAATCTCGGCAATGCGCTTTTTGCTCTGCTCCAAACGCATTCGTGTTACTTGCATTTCTTTCTGATGTGAGGCTTGGTTTTGCTTTGCCAGCAGAATGAAGAACACCGACTCATAGGAGCGCACGAAATCTGACAGACCGCTGACTGCCTCCAATACAATTTGCTGAAGCACTACATCGCGGATATAGTGGATCTGGCAGGCACCTCTTCCGCTCTTGTAATTCGCACACCGGAAAAACTCCTGATCCCGTTTCAGGCTCTTGGAAGCACAAAAATGCAGCTTTGAGCCACAATCCGGGCAATACACCAAACCGGAGAACAGACTTCGCCTTCCGGTTTTTGTATTCCGGCGTTTATTCTTTCGCAGCTCCTGAACACGCAGCCAAGTGTTCTCATCAATGATAGCCTCCTGTGTGTTCGGAATGATCTGCCACTCTTCTTCCGGATTATGAATCCTTTTGTGCACTTTATAGCTGACACTTGTGGATATGAAATTCACGGTGCAGCCGGTATACTGACGGTTCTCCAAAATATGTGCGACTGTCTTCTGATCCCACTGATACGGGTTCTGTACTCTGTTCCGGCTTTTTCTGCCGACTGACTGATAGTACGCAGACGGGACAAGTACCTGCTCTGATTCCAATTGCTTCGCAATTTGAAGTGGGCCGTGACCGGAAAGACAGAGATCGTAGATCCTGCGGACAACATCCGCAGCAGGCTCATCAATGTACCATTTTTCATGGTCACTCGGGTCCTTCACATATCCATAGGGTACGGTTGGGCTGATGCGCTTGCCGTTGGCGGCCTTCATTGCCCAGACTGCACGGATCTTCTTGCTGGTCTGCGCTGCGTACCACTCATTGAATATGTTATGAAATGGCATCATTTCTGTGCCCTTGCCGTCGAGGGTTTCCACATTCTCCTGAATGGCAATGAAATTGACTCCGAGCGTCGGATAGACCACCTCGAGGTAATTGCCGACTTCCAGATAGTTTCGTCCGAATCGGGACAGATCCTTCACGATGATTGTGGCGACCTTGCCCGCCTCTACGAGTTCCTGCATCTGCTTGAAGCCGGGACGGTCGAAGGTCGTACCGCTCACACCGTCGTCATAGAAAAACTGCGGATGCAGATACCCATTCTTACGGGCGTAGTCCTGCAGGATCGTCCGCTGATTGCTGATGGAGTTGGATTCCATGTCCACGCCGTCGTCGTCGCTGAGACGACCGTACAGCGCAGTGATTTTTTCTTCCTGCCCTTTGTTTTTTGCAGTTGTCATTATAATCTCCTTTCCGGACAACCGGGCATTGCAAAGGCTGACGCCATCTTACAATGCCCGGCGTGTCCTGTCGAATGTGCTCAGATGAGCTTTTCCTTCAAAATGAGCGTCCTGAATTGCTCCAGGACGCTCTGCTTGCCTTCGGGGTTGAAGTGCGTATGCACCTCATAAGTCGTGTTGCCGATCTGCATTTCAAACGTAACCTCTCCGCAAAACTCGAGCGGAGAGATACTCACGACAGGCTGAGCCATACCGTCACCCCCTTACCTTGCACCGCGGTCGAGTCGTCGGCGCCGCTCTCGTTCGAGCAGCTGAAGGATCGACTCGGTCATTTGCTTCGGGGTGTAGTCGGACGGGAAATACCGGCGCAAAGTCGGAGGCCAAGCGGTCTTAGGAAGACAACAATGGGCACCAACTCCTTGGCTCACAGAACGACATGGCTACGATCCGACTTTGCACCGCGGTCGAGTCGTCGGCGCCGCTCTCGTTCGAGCAGCTGAAGGATCGACTCGGTCATTTGCTTCGGGGTGTAGTCGGACGGGAAATACCGGCGCA
>JAZPZZ010000156.1:0-2854 GCA_045544935.1 Oscillospiraceae bacterium
TAAGCCCGCTTGGCCTCCGACTCCCCGGAAATTGTATCAAAGACGAAGGCGGCCCCAAAATCGTCTGTTTTTCTTCGGAAAGACAGGCGATTTTTGCTGTAATATCAACGGTTTGCGGGTTTTGAAGAAAACTTGCAAAGTGTGTCTGACACCAATTTGACCCCAATTTGACCCCAACGCCGATGATTATATTGAAATTAACGTGTCTATTGATAAATCGTTAGTTGTTAACAGCCAGGCCTTGAATGTATTTTTCCATTCGGTCTGAGCTTTCTCGCTGCATACGATCAATCTCATGACCGTACACGTCCAACGTGAATGCGGCAGATCTAATTTCCTTTCAGTTTCATTTAAGGCTCACGTTTTGCTTGATTTTAAGTATCGGTTTTATGCTGTGTACAGGATCCAATATCAAGCGAAAGGAGAGACCTATATGAAAGAAATCGTGATCATTCCCGCTTATCAGCCAGATGAATCACTACTCGCATTGGTGCTGCAGCTTCGCCTGTGTGGGCTGAGTTTGATCATCATAGATGACGGAAGCGGCGATCAATACGCTCAAATTTTTCGCGCCTGCTCTGCACACGCGACTGTGCTGACGCATCCGGAAAATAGAGGCAAGGGCGCTGCGCTCAAGACCGGGCTTGCCTATCTTCGGGAGCACACTGCCCCGCCCTATGCCGTGGCAACCGCGGACGCCGACGGACAGCATGCGCCGAACGATATCTTTCGCGTGCTGGAGGCAGCAGGAGACGCGCCGGACACGCTGATTCTCGGCAGCCGTGCGCTGCAGGGGCGTGTTCCGCTGCGGAGCCGGCTCGGCAACGCCATCACCCGCGCTGTGTTCCATTTGTCCACCGGCGCTCGTGTTTATGATACGCAGACCGGACTGCGCGCTTTCACAGATCAGAGCATCGATCGGATGCTGCAAGTCCCCGGTGAGCGGTACGAATACGAAATGAATGTGCTGCTGCAATGGGCAAAGGAACGCAGACGGATCACAGAACTGGAGATTGAGACCATTTATCTGAACGGCAATCGAAGCTCGCACTTCCACGCCGTGCGGGATTCCTATCGGATCTATAAGGAGATTCTGCTGTTTTCAGGCGCATCGTTCATCAGCTTTCTCGTAGACTACGGGCTGTTCTGTCTGCTGCGTCTGCTCGGCGGTGCGCTTGCATTCAGCAACATCACCGCGCGCTTTGTGAGCGCCATTCTGAACTATCAGCTCAATCGAAGAGCGGTCTTTCACAGTCAGAAGGCAGCAGCGCAGTCCGCCTTGCGCTATGCGGTCCTCGCGTCGCTTATTCTGGCTGCCAACACGCTGATTCTCAAGGCGCTCACTGCAATCGGACTTCCCGCAATGGCGGCGAAGCTGCTCACGGAGGCGCTGCTGTTTACCTTGAGCTGGCTGGTACAGCGGAAGTGGGTTTTCAGGAGCGATGACGCGGAGGAACCCGAAAACCCTACGGAAGGCAGAGAGGAGGCGGCAGCATGAAAAAACGCATGACCGGCATCATCTGCACGCTGCTGAGCCTCGCGCTGACAGGATATCTGCTTGCGGACACCTTTCTGCTGCGCAGTGCCTATCAAACCGACGCCGCTGCTGACACCGATGCGGCATTTGCCACCGCCGAGAGCAATCTGGAGGACGGTGAGACCAGCACTGCAGCGGCTTCCTCGGATGCTTCCGGCAACCGAGGGAAGAAACACATGCACGCCGGGAAAAACCAGCTCACAGGTAAGACGTCGGCAGCTGCGGAAACAGAAACGGCTTCCGTCGCCAATACGGCGGACTACGGCAGCGATGACATTTCCATCACGCTCGAGGAATACACCGTGGAGGACACGCAGGTCTATGTTGCGGATGTGACCGTATCCTCCGCCGCATCCCTCAAAACAGCGTTTGCCGAGAACACCTACGGGCGAAACATCACGGCCACGACCTCGGAGATGGCGGAGGAAAACAACGCGATCCTCGCAATCAACGGCGACTATTACGGCGCGCAGGAGACCGGCTATGTCATCCGGAACGGCGTCGTCTACCGCGACACCGCGAAGACGGCAACAGAGATTTGCTGTATTTACGCCGACGGCACGATGCAGATCAAAAACACGGCGGACGTCACCGCGCAGGAGCTTGTAGACGAGGGCGTATGGCAGGCATTCAGCTTCGGCCCCGCGCTGGTCGTGGACGGCGAGATCGCGGTCACAGAAGGCGAGGAGGTTGGAAAGGCTATGGCCTCGAATCCCCGCACCGCCATCGGCGTGATCGACGCCAATCACTACGTCTTTGTCGTCTCCGACGGACGCACGGAGGAAAGCGAGGGACTGACTCTCAGTGAGCTTGCGGCATTCCTGCAGAGTCTCGGCGTGAAAACGGCCTATAACCTCGACGGCGGCGGATCGTCTACGCTCTGGTATCAGGGCAGCATCATCAACAATCCCACCACCAGCGGCAACAGCATCAAGGAAAGGAGCGTGAGCGACATTGTCTACATCGGTTAAACGTGCGGTACGATATGCTCTCGCCGCAGCAGTATGCGCGGGGTTTGGACTGATCTACGAGCACTTCAGCTTCGGCGTGTGGTCACATTTCATGGGCTTCGCGTTTCTGATCCCGTTGCTGCTCGGCGCACTGCCCGCTCTTCTTATGCGAAAAGAACGGTCTCCGGTCACGGCACAGCTCTACGGCGGCTTTGTACTGACGCTGACGCTTGGTAGTCTGGTCAAAGGTGCACTTGACATTTACGGCACTACGAATGGCAAACTGATTGCCTATCCGATTCTTGCGGGGTTTATGTTGTTGGCAGCTATTGTTTCTGAAAGGACACACCGGATTCATAGTTGATCG
>JAZPZZ010000157.1:0-3216 GCA_045544935.1 Oscillospiraceae bacterium
TCACGGTGATCTCGTCGCCCGGCCGCAGCTCGCAGCAGCTCTCGGCGTGCGCATAGGCGCGCACGGCGAGCCGGTCGAGCCCCGGCGCATAGAGATGCAGCAGCAGGCTCGTGCTGTAGTCTCCGCGCATGGGGTAGTCCAGCACGCGGGCGGCATAGACCTGCTCGGTCCTGCCGTCGAGCGCTTCGAGCGGATCGAGCACGCGGTGCGCGCGGTAAGCGTACCACCCGAAGCCGACCGCAGCGGCGAGCAGGCCCAGCAGCCACCGCCGCCGGTTGAGGCCCTTGAACAGAAATCCGCCAAAGGCAAGCAAGACAGCAACGAGCGCGCACCAGTACAAAGCGGGGAGCGGGAGCAGGTAATGCGAGCAAAACACGGCCAGCGCAAAGCCGAATCCGACCCATGCGAGCTTCCGCATCCGAGACCCCCGCTTTCTGTCACATAATACTCTATTATACTGAAAAATGCGTGGAAGAACAAGAGAAAAAGAGTGGAACGTGAAGAGTGGAGAGTTGAGATGACGAAAACTCCACTCTCCACTCTCAACTCTCCACGCTCGCAGATGCTAAATGCTTTTGATGTATGAGATCTCCTCCGCCGTGAGATATCGCCACGTTCCGCGCTTGAGATCGCCCAGCTTGAGCTTGCCCTCGCGGACTCTCACAAGCCTATGCACGGTGAGGCCCGCCTTGGCGCACAGGCGCCGAACCTGCCGGTTTTTGCCCTCGTGGATCGTCACGGCGAGCTTGTCTTCACCGAGAATCTCCACGTCCGCCGGGCGGACCGCCTCGCCGTCGAGGTCCGTGATGTGCCGGATGATCTCCGCTGCGCCCTCGAGCGCCGCGCCGGACACCGTCACGTGGTAGACCTTGTCCACCGTGTGCGAGGGGTGCATGAGCGCGTGCGCGGCCTCGCCGTCGTTCGTGAGGAGCAGCAGCCCCTCGCTGTCGAGATCGAGCCGCCCGACGGGGTAGACCCGCGCACCCGCGTCCGCCACGAGCTCGGCCACCGTGCGGCGGCCCTGCTCGTCCGAGAGCGTCGTCACGTACCCGCGCGGCTTGTGCAGCATGAGATAGATGTGCTCCTCCGCGCGCGGCAGGGGAGCGCCGTCCACGCGGATATCGTCCGTCTCCGGGTCGGCGGAGGCGCCGAGCGCGGCCGGCTCGCCGTTGACGGTCACGCGTCCCGCCTCGATCATGGCCTCCGCCGCGCGACGGGAGCAGAGTCCCGACTGCGCAATGCACTTTTGCAGCCGCTGCAGCATGAAATCACCTCATAGTTGTAAGTTGAAGGAAAAGAGCGCCCGTCCCGCGAGATGCCAGAACCGCGCGAGCTTCTCCGGGAAGGAGAGGGGCATCGCCCGATCAAAGGGCACCTCGCCCGCGCTGACGAGCGGCACGGACGCCTCCGTCCCGTCCGGCGCGGTGAGCGTGAGCGTGCCGAGGCTCTGTCCGTTTCGGATCGGCGCGAACACGAAGCGCGGCAGAGCCGCGCGCACCTTCGGCGTCTCGCCCTGCCGCAGCAGCAGCCGCGGCGCCGTCTTCGGCACGACCGCGCAGGCCCGCGCCTCGCCCGAGAGCACCGGCAGCACGTAGGAAATGCCGTCGCCCTCGAACATGCGGAAGGTATCAAAGCCCCAGTCGAGCAGCGACGTGTGATCGGCCCAGTCGTCCGGGTCCGCGATCGTCACGCACAGGAGCCGCATCCCGTCCCGCATAGCACAGGATACGAGGATGCGCCCCGCCGCCATCGTATAACCGGTCTTCACGCCCACCGCGCCGGGATAGTCGCGCAGCAGGCGGTTATGGTTTACATAAGTTTGATCTCCGATCGTTTTCCGCTCCGTGGCGACGATCGTTCGGAAGGTCTCGTTTTCCATCGCGGCCCGCGCGATCACGGCGAGCTCCCGCGCCGTGGAGCCCTGCCCCTCGGCGTCGAGTCCGTGCGGGTTTACATAATGCGTTTGCGCTAAGCCCAGCGCGGCGCATTTTGCGTTCATCCGCGCGGCAAAGGCCTCCAACGACCCCGCCGCGTGCACGGCGAGGGCCACGGCCGCGTCGTTGCCGGACTGCAGCATCAGCCCGTAGAGCAGGTCCTCCACCGAAACGGTCTCGCCCGGCGTGAGACACATGCTCGAGCCCTCCACGCCGGCGCACTCCGGCGGGATGACGACCGCCTCGTCGAGCGCGCAGGATTCCAGCACGAGCATCGCCGTCATGATCTTCGTCGTGCTCGCGATCGGGAGAAATTCGTCCGCGTTGTGTTCGTATAACACGCGCCCGCTCTCTGCGTCCGTCAGCACGCAGGCGCGCGCGGAGATCGAAGGCGCCTCCTCGGCGTAGACCGGCGCGCAGAGCAGAGCGCATAATGTTAGGCAGAGCAGGCATTTTTTCAACCGACATCATCCTTTCAATGATGTCAGTATGCCCGTTTTTCCCCGGACTACGCGCGGAGAGCGGAGCGAAAAACACGCTCCGCTCTCAAACGATTATTTCTTTCTTTTGTCAATAAACGCGTCCACGCGATCCATCACGGTCGGCGCCATGTCGATGATGCGGTCGACGGTGTTGTTCGTCGGGGCGATGTTCATCATGCGCACGTTGCCGTCCTTGATGATCAGAAAGCCCATCGGCTCGACCTTCACGCCCGCGCCGGAGCCCGCGCCGAGACCCTGCTGGTTCTTCGTGGGATATTCCGTGCCGCCGCTGGCAAAGCCGAAGCTGACCTTCGAGAGCGGAATGAGCGTGATGTCGTCCGGCGTGACGATGGGCTTGCCCACCACGGTGTTCGTGTCCACGAGCTCCTTGATCTTCGCCATGGTCGCGTTCATGATGGAGGTGATGTCGTGATTATCCATTTCGCTTTCATCCTTTCCAAGGCTGACGGGAGACGATCCCGTGCCGGTTTTTGCGGGCAGATTTCCGCCCATGCTGCTTCAAATTCCTTGCAAATCCGGCGAGGATTCGCTTCGGCCTTTTCATTGCCTGAGCGAAAATCTGCTCCGCAAAAACTGCTTTGCACCTCACAGCAAGCAATTTTGGTGGGGTTTTCGCTGCGACGGACGAAGCCTTGCTGGCGCAAGGCGAGGACAACAAAGTGAAAAGCACCCAAAAGGGCTGCTGTGAGGCGGTACGGGATCGTCCCCCGTCAGCCTTTCCGCTGGCGAATGATCACCAGCAGTGCCTTCCAGCCGAGCACGAGCGCGATGCCCACAAT
>JAZPZZ010000158.1:0-6467 GCA_045544935.1 Oscillospiraceae bacterium
GGAAGACAACAATGGGCACCAACTCCTTGGCTCACAGAACGACATGGCTACGATCCGACTTAGCTGCGCCGCGGCGATGAGCGCTACGGCGAGGAGACGGACGCCTATCTCTCGATGGGCATCGCGGCCGTCGGCAGCATCACGGACCCTCCGGTGAAGACCGGCGAACGGAAATGGAAGGTTCTCTGCCTGCCGAAGGCGCTTGCGCACCGGATGCAGGAGATGGCAGAGACGCTCTTCCCCGCCGACGCCGCTCCCTTCGCCGAGGCGCTGATGCTCGGCGAAAAGCGCGCGCTGTACGAATCCAACCTTGACATTCCGCTTCGAAACGCAGGCATCATGCACGCGGTGGCCGTCTCGGGCATGCATCTTGCCTTTCTGATCGGCGCGGTGCAGCTGCTGTTCGGGCGGCGGCTGTACTTATCGCTTTTGAGCCTGCCGCTGCTGGCGCTGTTCGCGCTCATGGCTGGCGCGACGCCCTCGGTGGTGCGCGCCGGCGTGATGGCGGCGTTCGTGCTGCTCGCCCCGGCGCTGAACCGCGAAAACGACCCCGCGACGAGCCTGATGGCAGCGCTTATGATTCTATTATTATGTCAACCATTTTCCGCCGGCAGCGCGAGTCTGCAGCTGTCGTTCGCGGCGATGGCGGGCGTGCTCTTTCTGACCGGCCCGATCTACCGGTGGATGGCGGAAGGCCTCTTCGGCGAGCGCGAGCCGGGCGGCGCGGCGCACACGGCGATGACCACGGCCGCGGCCTCGCTCGGCGCAATGGCGCCGACGATTCCGCTCGGCGCGCTGCACTTCGGCACGATGACGCTCGCGGCGCCGCTGACGAATCTGCTCATTTTCTGGGCGCTGCCGATCGCATTCGTGGGGTCCTACCTCGCGGTGCTGCTCGGCATGCTCTCCCTGCCGCTCGGCAGGATCGGGGCATGGCTCGTCGCGTGGCCGCTGCGGTATATTCTCTGGATCGCGAAGGGCACCGCCGCCCTCCCCGGACTGCGGTTTGACGGCGCGGCGCCGCTGACGGTGCTTTGGCTCGCCGTCTGTTATCTGGTTGGCTTTGCGCTGTGGCTCCGGCGCCGGAGGGGAAAGCCGGTGCGGCTCTTCCTTCCGATCTGCGGCTGCGCCGCGCTGCTGCTTTTGACGAGTCTGGCGGCGCGGTTTTATGGCGAGGCGGCGCCGCGCGTGACCGCGCTGGACGTCGGGCAGGGACAGAGCGTCTTTTTCCGCGCGGGCAAGACCTCCCTGCTGGTCGACTGCGGCGGCCTGAACAGCCCGGTGCGTGCGGACGTGACGGCGAGCCGCGCGCTGCTGCGCGAACGGCGCGAAGTACTGGACGTGTTCGTGCTGACGCATCCGCATCTGGACCATGTCAACGGCGCGGAGCGCCTGCTCCTCACCACGCGCGTGCGCACGCTGATTCTCCCCGCGGCGGCGGACGCGGAGAGCGAGCCGCTCCGCTCGATTCTTCAGACGGCGGAGCAGCGCGGCACCGAGGTCGTCCGGCTGGACGACGACGCGGCGCTGACGCTCGGGGACCTGCAGCTGCAGTTTTTCGTCGCGCTCGGGCGCGAGGAGGAGGACGGCTGCCTCATGCTGCGCGTGACGCGCGGCGACTATGACACGCTCATTACCGGCGACGTGCCGATCGAGACGGAGAACGCCCTCGCGGCGGCCTACGATCTCTCGGACACGGAGCTGTTCATCGCGGGCCACCACGGCTCGAAATATGCCTCCGGCGACACGCTGCTCGACGCGCTCGGCGCCGGGACGGCAATCATCTCCTGCGGATATAACACCTACGGCCACCCGGCGCAGGAGACGCTCGACCGGCTCGCCGCGCACGGGATGGAGATCCGGCGCACGGACTTAGACGGCAGCGTAACCTTACGAATGGAGTGAACCCCATGGCAGGACCGAACCGAAAGAAAAACCAGCCCGAGCAGGGCGCGAGTTATAAAGCAGAGGTCGCCGCGCTCAAGGCCGAGGGTCCGCAGCGGCTCTATGTGCTCTGGGGGCAGGAGGACTATCTGCGCGAGCAGTTTCTCGCGCAGGTGAAGGCCGTTTGCCTGCCGGACGGCGGGGATGATTTCAGCCTGCACCGCTTCGACGGCGCGAATCTGGACCTGAACCGGCTCGCCGACGCCGTGGACGCGATGCCGTTTCTCTCCGATCATAGCTTCATCGAGGTGCGCGGCTATGACACGAACAAGGCGCCCGAGGAGGAGGCCGCAAAGCTGACGGCGCTGATCTCCGATCTGCCGGACTACTGCACGCTCGCCTTCGTGATGGCGCCGGACTTTGCGCTCGACGGGCGATTGAAGCTCTCGAAGGCGCTGAAAAAGCACGGCAAGGTGCTGCAGTTCATGCCGCAGTCGAGCGACGCGCTCGTGATCTGGGTCTCGCGGCGGTTCGGCGCGCTCTCAAAGCGCATCGCGCGCACGGACGCGGAGTATCTCATTGAGATCACGGGCGGACTGATGAACCGGATGATTCCGGAGATCGAAAAGATCGCGTCCTACGCGCAGGACGAAGTCGTGACGCGCGCGGACATTGACGCCGTGACGGAAAAGACGCCGGACGCGGTGGTCTTTGAGATGACCGACCTGCTCGCGCAGGGCGACCGCGACGGCGCGATGGCGACGCTCGCGGAGCTGCTCGCGATGAAGGACGCGGAGCCCATCATGCTCCTCGCCGCGATCGGCGGGCAGATGCGCCGGCTTTACGCCGCGAAGATCTGCGAGCAAAATCGCGTGGGCGGGTCGGACGCGATGGCCCTGTGCGACGTGCGGTATGATTTTCTCGTGCAGAAGCTGCAGCGCTCGGCGCGGCGCTTTTCGCTCGAGGCGCTGGAGCGCTCCGTGGCGCTCTGCGCGGAGGCGGACTACGCCATGAAGCACACCGGCGCGGACGATCTGATTCTGCTGGAGGACACGCTCCTCAAGATCATGATGGAGGCAGCGAGATGATCCGCATTCGGGAGGCCATCGTGGTCGAGGGGCGCTATGACGCGAACACGCTGCGCCAGATCGTGGACGCGCCGATCTTCGAGACCGGCGGCTTCGGCGTATTCAACGACAAAGAACTATTGCACCTTCTGCGCATGGCCGCCGAAAAGCGCGGGCTGATCGTGCTCACGGACAGCGACGGCGCGGGCTTCGTGATCCGGCGGTATCTCTCCGGCGCGATCGACCCGAAAAAAGTCAAGCACGCCTACATCCCGGACGTTTCCGGCAAGGAGCGGCGCAAGGCGCACGCCTCGAAGGAGGGCAAGCTCGGCGTGGAGGGCATGAAGCCCGAGGTGCTGATCGAGACGCTCCGCCGCGCCGGGGCGACGATCCTCGGCGAGACGGAAAAGGCCGTGCCGGGCGAAATTACGAAGGCGGACTTTCACCGACTCGGGCTCTCGGGCGGCGCGGAGAGCGCCAAACGCCGCACGGCGCTGCTGCAGTCTCTCGGTCTGCCGGCGCGCATGAGCGCAAACGCCCTCCTGCGGGCGGTCAATTTGATGATGACCAAGGCGGAGCTGGAGGAGCACCTCCGGTCTGACGGCTTGTGATTGCTTTTTCAAACGCCTTGCAGTAAAGTAAGGTATTCCATTTCCGGAAGCGAGTGACGAATTTGCCAAAACAGCAAAGCAAACAGAATTATCTGCACGGCGCCGCGATTTTGACGCTGGGCGTGATCATCACGAAGATTCTCGGCGCGTTTTATAAAATCCCGCTCGGGAACATCCTCGGCGACGAGGGCTATGCCCACTTCATGGTGGCCTACAGCATCTTCAACGTATTTCTCACACTCACGACCGCGGGGCTGCCCGTGGCGCTCTCGCGCATGATCTCCGAGGTCGACACGCTCGGCAGGCCCATGCAGATGCGCCGCATCTTCCGCGTGTCGCTGCTTGTGTTCGCCGCGGTCGGTCTGGTGAGCAGCCTCGTCATGTTCCTCTTCCCCACGGAGCTTGCCGTGATGATGGACGAGGTGGAGGCAGCGCAGAGCATCTGGGCGATCAGCCCGGCGATCTTCCTCGTGTGCCTCGCCGCGGCCTACCGCGGCTACGCGCAGGGCCAGAGCAACATGAAGCCCACGACCGTCTCGCAGGTGCTCGAGGTGCTCGGCAAGGTCGCGGTCGGTCTCGTGCTGGCGTGGTATCTCACACGCATCGGCAAAAGCCTGCCCGTGGCCTCCGGCGGGGCGATCTTCGGCGTGACGGCGGGCAGCCTGCTCTCGCTGGTTTACATGGTGATCTACAAGCACCGCCACTATCCGGCGCGGACCGTCGCCGAGCCGGACGTGCCGGAGAAACCGGGCGCGATCGTGCTGACGCTGCTGCGCATCGGCATTCCGATCACGCTCGGCTCGAGCGTGATGAGCCTCATCAATCTCATCGACGCGAAGCTGGTGCTCAACCGGCTGCAGACCGCGGCCGGCGTGAGCTACTTCGAAGCAAAGAATCTCTACGGCATCTACGGCAAGGCGCAGACGCTCTCGAACCTGCCGGCGTCCTTCATCGTGCCGCTGACGATCAGCATCATCCCCGCGATCACGGCGCTCGTCGTGCGCGGAGAGCACAGGGAGGCGAGCCGTCTGTCGGCCGCGAGCCTGCGCGTGGCGGCGCTGGTGTTCATGCCGATGGGCGTGGGGCTCGCGGTGCTGGCAGACCCGATCATGCGCGTCATTTACCCCACGGGCAACGCCGCGGGGCCCCTGCTGCTCGCACTGCTCGGCGTCGGCGCCGTCTTCATGTGCCTCGGGCAGATGTCCACCGCCGTGCTGCAGGCCAACCGGCTGGAGCTCTGGCCGGTGCTGGGCATGGTGATCGGCGGCGTGGTGAAGATTATCGTGAACTACACGCTGGTCGGAAATCCCTCGATCGGCATTTACGGCGCGCCGATCGGCACGCTCGCCTGCTACATCGTGATGTGCGCGATGAACGCGCTGTTTCTGCGCGCTCGCCCCAGGGAGCGCGTGCGCGTGCTGCCGGCGCTCTGGCGCGCGGCGGTGTCCGCGGCGCTCATGGGCGCGGTCGCCTGGGGCGTCTATCGCGGTTTGAGCATCGTGCTCGGCCGCTCGTGGAAGGCGACGGCGCTCTCTGTGGCCGCGGCGGTGATCGCGGCGGTGGCGGTCTATCTCATCGCGGCGGTGAAGACCCGCGCCGTGACGGGCGAAGATCTCCGTCTCATTCCGCACGGGGAAAAGCTCGCCGCGTGGCTGCACATTCGGTAAAAAAACAACACAGCTGTATCTGTTTTTCGCCTCTGACCCTCGGCTGAATGCATCACGAGGGTGGAGCGCGGCAATCGGGGTTGTGTCAAAACGCCGAAAAGGTTTGATTTTTCAAAGGTTTTTCAAAAAAAGGGTTGCTTTGGGATGAAAAATATGTTAAGTTTTGAAGGTCGTGATTTCTACACGCTGGCAGATTTTGTGCGTCTCATTTCCTTCCTTCGCTCGGAGGACGGATGCCCGTGGGATCGGGTTCAGACACACGAAAGCATCCGTCGCAATTTCCTTGAGGAGGTCTATGAGGCCTGCGAGGCCATGGACGAGGGAGATCTCCCTCACATGCGCGAGGAGCTGGGCGACGTGCTGATGCAGGTGCTGTTTCACACCGACATCGAGCGTGAGGCCGGGCACTTCGACATTGACGACGTGGCCGACGCCGCCTGCAAAAAGCTCATCGACCGCCATCCGCACGTCTTCGGCACGCCGGAGCAGCGCGCGCAGCCGCAGGACTGGGAGGCGGAGAAGCGTCGCGAGCGTGGCCAGAAGACGACCGCCGAGGCCATGGACGGCGTGAGCCGGGCCCTGCCCGCCCTCTGGCGGAGCGACAAGGTGCAGCGCAAGGCGGCCGCCGTGGGCTATGAATGGCCGAACACGGAGATGGCCTACGCCAAGCTGCCCGAGGAGCTCGAGGAGGTGCGCGAGGCGATCGCGCTGAATGACCCCGACAAGATCGAGGACGAGCTCGGCGATCTGCTCTTCGCCACCGTGAAGCTCGCCCGCTTTCTGAACGTCGACCCCGAGAAGGCGCTCCACCGCTCGTGCGACAAGTTCATCCGCCGCTTCGGCGGCGTGGAGCAGGCCGTGCTCGCCGCGGGGCGGGACATGCGGGACCTGACGCTCGGGGAAATCCTGTCGCTTTACAAAACCGTGAAGGCGCAGGAATGATTTAAGACAGATTATCGCCGTCTGCGCGATTATCTATATCGGCGCACCGCGCCAAAATCATTAGGAGGATAACACCATGAATAAAGCTGAACTCATCGCTGCTGTTGCCGAGGTCGCCGGCCTGTCCAAGAAGGACAGCGAGAAGGCCGTCAACGCCACGTTCGATGCCATCACCGCCGCTCTCGAGGCCGGTGAGAAGGTCTCCCTCGTTGGCTTCGGCGCTTTCGACGTCAAGGAGCGCGCTGCTCGCATGGGCCGCAACCCCCGCACCAAGGAAGAGGTCGAGATCCCCGCTT
>JAZPZZ010000159.1:0-15622 GCA_045544935.1 Oscillospiraceae bacterium
GCATGACGCAGCAGGTAATGCACCTTGCTGAAGAAGGCATTCCGCTGGAACGCATTGCCGTTCTCTATCCCGAAAGCGGTGGCTACGGCTTTGCCGTTGAGCTCTATCTGATGGAGCGCCTGCAGCCGATTGAGGACGCGCTCTGGCGCCATCTGGCGGAGGGCGGGCTCATCCTTGCGCTCTCTGTGATCATCCACGCACTGGCCGTGCCGAAGGCATGGCAGGCGCTGCCCGGCGATCCGGGCTGGAAGTGGTTCAAGCGTCCGGCCGCGATCGCGGCGGCGCTGGCGTTCTCGCTGGGTCTCGTCATTTCGGCAGCGGCGCCGGCCGCGGACGGAGAACTCGACGCGCTCGAGCAGCTGCTCGAGGCCAACCGCAGACGGATGGAGGCCGGACAGACCGATACGATCGCGGAGACCGCCGAGCCCGAGCCGACGGAGGCACCGGAGCCGGAGCCGACCGTGAACCCCGCGGACGTCTCCATGGTGGGCGACTCGGTGATGCTCGGCGCCTACAACGCGCTGCAGGACGCGCTGCCCGGCTGCACGGTGGACGCGAAGGTCTCGCGCCAGCTGTGGGACGCCTACGGCGTGCTCGACGCGCTCGAAGCGAGCGGACAGCTCGGCAGCATCGTGGTCGTGGCGCTCGGCACGAACGGCCCCTTCTCCGTGGAGGACGGGCAGGGCATCGTGGACCGCATTGGGCCGGGCCGGCAGATCTACTGGGTGACGGCCTTCGGCACGAATCTCAGCTGGCAGGAGCAGTCGAACAGCAGCATCCGCGCCATCGCCGAGAGAAACCCGAACGTGACGATCATCGACTGGGCCGCGGCGGCGGCGCAGAACACCGGCTGGCTCTATTCCGACGGGATTCACCTGCAGGGCGACGGACAGCAGGCCTACGCCGCGCTGATCCGCGATTCACTCGGCTACACCCCGCCGCCCCCGGTGGAGTATGACGACGCACCGCTCGTGACCTGGGATGCCCAGCAGGGCATTCTAATCTCAGACCCTTGACGACATGATAAAACCCCTCCGCATGCTGGAACATGCGGAGGGGTTTTTCGTCTTTGATTGCGGATTACCTGGAGAAGAGCACGATGGCGAGATAGCGAAGCTGCTCTTCGCCGGAGTTGACCATGTAATGCTCCTCGCCGTCATCGACAAAGAGCACGTCGCCCGCCTCGACGTCGACGAGCTCGCCGTCGAGCAGATACCTGCCCTTGCCGGAGAGGATATAGAACACCTCGCCGTCGCCCTCGTGGCGATGGCGGCCGACCTCGTGGCCGGGATCGAGCGCCATGAGCGCGCAGACACGGCCCTTGCCGTACATCTCGTCCGCCTTGAGAATGTCCCACTTCTGCACGCAGCCCTCGCCGCCCTTGAAGTGCTCCAGAAGCGTGGGCTCGGATTGGATCTTCCGTTTGAATGCCATAGCAAAGCCTCCCAGCGGGGTCCTGCCCCGATTTTTCCTTAAAAATACCACATTTCGGATGAAAACGCAAGGAACGGACAGGGGGTGATTATGAAGTTACCATAATATTGCGAAATATCTTTTATGTTGTTGACAATTTTCGTACGGCATGATATGATGCATTTGTTATTATGTAACCTAGACGACGAATGCGGTCATTCCCAAGCGGGGCTGTTTTCGGCCCCATGGAAAGGAGAATCGCCATATGAAGCTGAATTTTAAGTTTACCACCACCGCCGCCTTCCTGCTCAGCGCGCTGCTGTTCGCCGGCTGCGCGGGCAACGCCGCGCCCGAGGAGAGCATGCCTCCGGAGAGCGCCTCCCCCGCCCCGTTTTCCGAGACGGACATTTCCAGCGGCATCCAGACCGGCAAGGACGCCGAGGCCGCCGCGGCGCTGATCGGCTCCTGGACGCTCGACAAGGCCGAGGTCAAGGCCGAGGACGCCGAGGACTTCACGCCGGCAGAGGTGGAGAACACCCGCACCTACGTTTTCAACGAGGACGGCACCGGCTCGGTGCAGTATCCCGACTGGTCCGACACGTTTGAATACGCCGTGCAGGGCGAATATCTGACGCTCGCGATGAACGATCAGGGCACGCTGGAGATGTATCAGGCCGTGTTCAGTGAGGACGGCGCGCTCCAGCTCGTGCGCATCAACAACGACGGCTCGATGCAGGATCTGCGCGAGACCTTCGCAAAGCCCGCGGAATAAAAACCATAAATATCAAAGAGACCGCTTTAGCGGTCTCTTTTTTGCTGCGCTGATTTCTGTGTTCACAAATCCTTTTCTTGCGTCCCTTCCCTTCCGGCGCTATAATACAGCTGATATTCGACAAAGAGAGGGAACGCCATGGAATACCGTATGGAACATGACACGATGGGCGAGATCGCCGTTGAGGCCGACAAGCTCTGGGGCGCGCAGACACAGCGCAGCTTCCAGAACTTCCGCATCGGCTCGGAGAAGATGCCGCTGCCGGTGATCTATGCGCTCGCCGCCGTGAAGGAGGCGGCCGCTGCCGCCAACGAGCGCCTCGGCACGGTGGACGCAAAGCGCGCCGGAGCCATCCGCGAGGCCTGCCGCGAGATCCGCGCCGGAAAGTGGGACGATCAGTTCCCGCTCGCCGTGTGGCAGACGGGCAGCGGCACGCAGACGAACATGAACGTAAACGAGGTCGTGGCCCACCGGGCAAACGAGATTCTCGGCGAAACGCTCGTGCATCCGAACGACCACGTGAACCGCTCGCAGAGCTCGAACGACGTATATCCCGCGGCGATGCACATCGCGGCGACGATCGCGGTCAAGGAATGGGTGCTCCCGGCGCTCTGGCGACTGGAGGAGACGCTCCTGCGCCTGAGCGAGGAGAACGCGGACGTGGTAAAGATCGGCAGGACGCACCTGCAGGATGCGACGCCGCTGACGCTCGGACAGGAGATCTCCGGCTGGGCGAGCATGCTCTCCCATGCCTGCGACTATCTGCTCGCGGCGCTGCCGGGACTCTCGGAGCTGGCCCTCGGCGGCACCGCCGTCGGCACCGGGCTGAACGCCCCCGCCGCCTTCGGCGAAGAGGTGGCGCGCGAGCTCTCCCGCCTGCTCGGCCATGACTTTATCACCGCGCCGAACAAGTTCCACGCACTCACAAGCAAGGACGCCGTGGCCTTCGCGCACGGCGCTCTGAAGGCCCTTGCCGCCGATCTGATGAAGATCGCAAACGACGTGCGGCACCTCGCCTCCGGCCCCCGCTGCGGGCTGGGCGAGCTGATCATTCCGGAAAACGAGCCGGGCTCCTCGATCATGCCGGGCAAGGTGAATCCCACGCAGTGCGAGGCGCTCACGATGGTGGCCGTGCAGGTGATGGGAAACGACGCTGCGATCGGCTTTGCCGCCTCGCAGGGCAACTTTGAGCTGAACGTGTACATGCCCGTGATCCTCTATAATTTCCTGCAGTCGGCGCGCCTGCTCTCGGACGCGATGGACTCTTTTAATAAGAACTGCGCGGCCGGCATTCAGGCCAACCGGACCGTCATCGATCAGCATCTGCGCGACTCGCTCATGCTCGTGACGGCGCTCAACCCGCACATCGGCTATGAAAACGCGGCGAAGATCGCGAAATACGCGCACAGGAACGGTCTGACTCTGCGCGAGGCGGCCAAAGCGCTCGCGCTCGTGACGGAGGAAGAATTTGACGCTTGGGTGAAGCCCGAGAACATGGTAAAGCCCCTCTGAGAAAGGAATAAAACGATGGACTACGCAAAGGAATCCCTGCGCCTGCACGGCGAATGGCAGGGCAAGATTGAAGTGGTATCAAAGGTTCCGGTGCAGACGAAGGAGGACCTCTCCCTCGCCTACACGCCCGGTGTGGCGGCGCCTTGTCTGGAGATCCAGAAGGACCCCGAGAAGAGCTACACGCTCACGCGGCGGCACAATCTCTGCGCCGTGATCACGGACGGCTCCGCCGTGCTGGGGCTCGGCGACATCGGACCCGAGGCGGGCATGCCCGTGATGGAGGGCAAGTGCGTGCTGTTTAAGTCCTTCGCGGACGTGGACGCCTTCCCGCTCTGCATCAAGACGAAGGACGTGGACGAGTTCGTGCGCACGGTATATCTGCTCTCGGGCAGCTTCGGCGGCGTGAATCTCGAGGACATCGCGGCGCCCCGCTGCTTTGAGATTGAGCGCAAGCTCAAGGAGCTGTGCGACATTCCGATCTTCCACGACGACCAGCACGGCACCGCGGTCATCACGCTCGCGGGACTGACGAACGCGCTGAAGGTCGTGGGAAAAGAAAAGGAAGCGGTGCGCGTCGTGGTCTCCGGCGCGGGCGCGGCGGCAATCAGCATCACGAAGCTGCTGCTCTCGGCGGGCTTCCGGGACGTGACGCTCTGCGACTCGAAGGGCGCGATTTACTCCGGCCGCGAGGGGCTCAACTGGATCAAGGAGGAGATGGCCGAAATCACGAACCCGCAGAAGCTGCAGGGCAGGCTCGCCGACGTGCTGCCCGGCGCGGACGTGTTCATCGGCGTGAGCCGCCCCGGCCTGCTGACGCAGGAGATGGTCTCCTCCATGGCGAAGGACGCAATCGTCTTCGCCTGCGCGAACCCGACGCCGGAGATCTTCCCCGACGAGGCGAAGGCCGGCGGCGCGGCGGTGGTCTCCACAGGCCGGAGCGACTATCCGAACCAGATCAACAACGTGCTCGCCTTCCCCGGCATCTTCCGCGGGGCGTTCGACGTGCGCGCGTGCGATATCAACGAGGAGATGAAGATGGCGGCGGCGGAAGCGCTCGCCGGCCTCATCGCGCCGGAGGAGCTCTCGGCGGACTACATCATCCCGAAGGCGTTCGATCCGCGCGTCGGCCCCGCGGTGGCGAAGGCCGTGGCAGAGGCGGCGCGGCGCACGGGCGTGGCGAGGATTTGAGATGAAGCGCGCCTTTGCTGCTGCGATCAACTTTCTGATCGCCGTCATCACGCTCTGGTGCTGGATCGCGATGCTCGTCGCGGTGACGGATATGGGCAGTCCCCTCATGGCGGGCGGGCTCTTCAGTCTGAAGTTTTTCACCACGCTCTCAAACCTCTTCAACGGCGCGGCCTGCGCCGCGACAAGCATTGCGCTCATGCGCGGCAAAAGGCCGTCCGAGGGGCTTCGGACGTGGAAGCTCGCGGGCACGGCCGCCGTGGGGCTCACGTTTCTGACCGTGATGGGCTTTCTCGGCCCGGTCTTCGGCTACGGCGGGATGTTCCTCGGCACGAACTTCTGGTTTCATCTGGCGCTGCCGGTGATCAGCATGCTCTGCTTCGTGACGCTCGAGCGGGACACGCTCCTCCCCTTTCGCAGCACGGTCTGGGCCGTCGTGCCGATGCTCCTCTACAGCGCGGGATATCTCGGCAACGTGCTCATTCAGGGGCCGGGCGAGTGGCCGAATCGGCATGATTTCTACGGCTTTCTCACATGGGGCTGGCCGATCGGCATCGCAATCGCCTGCGGACTGGTCGTGCTGATCTGGGTGCTGGCGGTGGTATTGAGACGGCTGAACGGGTCGTCGAGGACGCCGTCCCCTACAAACCAATAAAAAACGTGAGGCAGATGCCTCACGTTTTTTCATTTTCATTGCTGGAGCGCTTCCACGGTGTCGAGCTTGTCGCCGCAGGCTTCGATGGCGGCCTTTCCGCCGACGACGCAGACGCCGGAGTCCTTGAGAAGCGCATCGAGCTCGCGGCTGAAGCGTTCGAGGTCCTCGCGCGAGGTGCGCAGCATCTCGAGGCGGTTGCGCTGGCGGTCTTCGTAGGTGCGGCCGGAGAAATAGAGCGCGGCGCCGCGGCCCGCCGCCTGCGAGGAGGAGATGACCGGCTCGCTCGCGGCGATGGTGCTGATGATGAAGCCGTCAAGTTCGCTCTCGCCGGCGCAGAAATCGCGCAGGGCCTGTCCGGCCTTGTCGAAGCTGCCGAGCGAGCGGGCGGGGCTGGGATCGCGGTAGGTCGTGATGCGCAGGTCCCCGTCCTGCCGGACGGAGAGGCCCGTGCCGTAAGCGCCGCCGACGACGCGGATATCGTTCCAGAGATAGCCAAAGGTGAGAATCTGGCCCGCAACACGCGCCGAGCCCGTGAACTTCGAGATCGCGTTGAGATTGGCACTGCGCGCGGCAAAGCCGATCTCCGCCGGAATGACAAAACCCTCGCGGCGGACGGGCATGGTTTCAAACTGCCGCGGCTCTCCCGCAGGCGCGTCGCCGAGGACGGAGAGCACCTTGCGGAGGAAGGCTTCATCCATTTCGCCCGTGATGCTCATGGTGAGGCGGCGCTTCGACACGATGCGCCGCAGGAGCGCGGCAAAATCGGCCGCGCGGCGAAGGCCCTCGGTCTGGAAGGTCTTCTCCGTTTTCTGCATCCAGCGCAGGCTCGTGATGCCGAGCAGGCGCTCGTTGACCGCGCTGCGGGCGGAGACGCTCGCGGCGGTGCGCATGGCGGCAAAGGCGTTGCCGCCGCCGATGACGCGCTGCTCGAGACTCATGCGGGTCTGGCGCAGGATGTTGAACATGTCGTTCAGATTCGTAAACCGCGTGCGGTTCAAAATCTCATCGAGCAGGGCGACCGCGTCCGCCTTGTGCTCGGGCAGGAGCGCCACGGTGAAGCAGAGCTTCGGGTGCGCCTCGGTGAGGCTGCCGTCCGGCGCAAAGACCGGCGCGCTGATCGTAAAGCGGCCGAGCTTGCCCTCGATCTCGCTGCGCAGCTCGAGGACGGAAAAGTGCTCCGTGGCGAGCTCGCCGAGCAGGCCCGAGAAGAAGGCCGTGCAGTCGAGCTCCGCGTCCGAGAGATCGGAGAGATCGAAAAAGAGATCGAGATAGGTGATGCCGTCCGTGTCCTCGGGCTGGTGGAAGACGGGCACGCCGTCCACAGCGAGAACGTTCTGCGCGATCGGCACGGCCCGCTCGGGAATGTCGGAGAGCGATAGGCGCGGCAGCATTGAGAGCTGCTCGGGCGTGTCCTCCTGCGCCTGACGGGCGCGAAGGGTCTGAAATTCCGAGAGGACGGCGGCGATCTCGGCGTCCTTCCACCCTGCCTTGATGGCGGCACAGGCGGCAGCCTCCCTTTCGGCGCGCTCGGCGCCGAGGGTCTTCGACGGGAGCATGGCGAGGCTCACATGGTGGGGATTTTCCAGCAGCATGCGGCGGAGAAAATCCTCGAACCAGCCGGAGTCGATCTTCTCGCGCAGGGAGCGGAAAATGTCGTCATAGAAGAACGCCTGCGCCGGATCTCCGCCGTAGAGCCAGGTGTTAAGGCTGTTCATGGCGAAGATGAGGCCGCGCGGATAGGAGCCGAAGTCCTTTTCGCGGGTGGTGAATTCGAGGTTGTTTAAGAGGCTGTGCAGGCGCTTGTGGTCGAGGCCGTTCTCGGAGAGGTCCGAGAGCGTCTCGCGCACGAGGGCGAAGATCTCGTCCTTCTTCGCAGGGTCGGCGTTCTTGGCCACGAAGGCGGCGTACTGCTGGGCGGTGCCGTCCGTGAGCGTGAGGGAGATATCCTCCGCGAGCTCGCGGTCAAGCAGGGCCTTCGGCAGCGGGGATTCGTTCGTGCCGGCGATCACGTCCGAGAGGACGGAGAAGGCGAGGTTTTCCTCAATTTCGTCAAAGCGCATGAGGCCCCAGCCGAGGGCGAGGAAGGCCTTGTTCTGCTCGTCCTCGTCCGGCCCGATCTCATAGGCGCAGGTGCGCTCCGGCGGGGCGACGGGAGCCTGCAGCGGAATGTCGGCGTTCACGTCGATGCGGTCATAATCGCAGAGGAAGGAATCGAGCTTTGCCAGAACAGCATCGAGGTCCATCTGCCCGTCGAGGATGATGCGGGCGTTGGACGGATGATAAAACCGCGCGTGCGCGGCGAGATAGCCCTCGTAGGTCAGCTCCGGAATGTGCTCCGGGTGGCCGCCGGACTCGAAGCCATAGCAGTTGTCCGGAAAGAGCAGCCGCTCGAGCTCGGAATAGAGCACGGTCTCGGGCGAGGCGTAGGCGCCCTTCATCTCGTTATAGACCACGCCGTTGCGCCGGAGTTCGCCTTCGGCGTCATCGAGTTCGAAGTGCCACCCCTCCTGCCGGAAGGCATGGGGATCGGTGATGCTCAGCGGGTGCAGCACGGCGTCCATGTAGACGTCGATCAAATTCAGAAAGTCCTGTCCGTTTCGCGAGCAGACCGGGTACATGGTCTTGTCCGGGAAGGTGAAGGCGTTGAGAAACGTGGCCATCGAGCTTTTGAGCAGGTTCACAAACGGCTCCTTGACGGGGTACTTTTCCGAGCCGCAGAGCACGCTGTGCTCGAGGATGTGAAATACGCCGGTGTCGTCCTGCGGGATGGTCTTGAAGGCGATGGCGAAGGTCTGGTTGTCGTCCGCGCGGTCGAGCCAGATGAGGTCGGCGCCGTTTTTCTCATATTCCATGCGCCAGAGCGTGGCGCGAATCTCCGGCAGGGGCTGGGCGTATTTCACCCGAAAGCCGTGGAGCAGGTCGTTGGGGTTCAGAGTCATGGGATGCTTCTTCCTTTGCGTTTATTCCGATTCAACGGTGAGGCGGCGCACCTCGTCGAGCGTGAGGCCGTGCTCGCGCGCGATGGCGGCGAGATCGTCATACTCCGCCTTGGTCTTGGTGACGCCGTAGCCCTCGGAGCGCTTGACGCGCACGGGGCCGTACGGCGTTGTGACCGCCCCGCTCTCGCGGCGGAGCACCCAGCGGCGGCAGACCGATTCGCGGATGCCGATCGTGCTGGTATGGCGAAAGAGCAGTCTGACCATCTCATCGCGCTGGGATGCCCGGCAGAGAACGGTGAGCAGGATGCCGGGGCGGTTTTTCTTCATGCCGACGGGGGTCGTCCAGACCTCGGGCGCGCCGGCGTCGAGCAGCGTCTGCATGGCGAAGCCCACGGCCTCGGGCGTCATGTCGTCCACATTGCAGCAGAGCTCCGTGATCTCGTCCGTGCCCTCCGCGTCGCCGATCACGGCGCGGACGCAGTTGGGGCGCGGAAAGTCGCGCGTTCCCATGCCGTAGCCGATGGCGGTCGTCGTCATGGCGGGCATGGGGCCGAAGTCCTGCACGAAATGGCGCACGAGCGCGGCGCCCGTCGGCGTGCAGAGCTCCTTCTCATAATCGCCAGGCGTGGTGGGAATCCCCTCGAGCAGCGCCGCCGCTGCGGGCGCGGGCACGGGCAGAATGCCGTGGGCGCATTTCACCGTGCCGCTGCCGATGGCAACGGGAGACGCGGCGACGCGCTCCGGCGCGAGGCGGTGCAGCAGATAACAGCAGCTCACGATATCGGCCACGGCGTCGAGCGAGCCGACCTCGTGGAAGTGGACGTGCTCCATCGGCGCGCCGTGCGCCTTCGCCTCGGCGGCGGCGAGGAGATCATAGACCGCCAGCGCGTCCGCACGGACGGCGTCGTCCAGCTGCAGGGAGGCGATCAGCGCGCGAATATCGTGCAGATTGTGATGATGATGGTGCTCCGGGGGCTCGTCGGGCCGCTCCTCCTCCCCGTCGATGAGGGCGGAGAAGTGCGAGCCCATGACGCCGCACTTTTCGCGCGGCTCGAGCGCAAGCGTGACGCCGGGGATGCCGATTTCATTCAGCGCCGAGACCACCGCCGCCCGATCCGGGCAGAGCTCCAAAAGGGCCGCGCAGAGCATATCGCCCGCGGCGCCCATGGAGAGGTCAAAATACAGTGTTTTCATTCGTTTACTCCGGTTTGCTGCCCAGGTGATTGATCATGCTGGCGAGATAGCCGCCGCCGAAGCCGTTGTCGATATTCACGACACTGACCCCGCTGGCGCAGGAGTTGAGCATGCTCAGCAGCGCCGCGACGCCGCCGAGGCTCGCGCCGTAGCCCACGCTGGTGGGCACCGCGATCACGGGGCAGTCGGCAAGGCCGCCGATGACAGAGGGCAGCGCGCCCTCCATGCCCGCGACGGCGACGATGCATCTGGCGGACATGATCTCCTCCATATGGCTCAAAAGCCGGTGCACACCGGAGACGCCGACGTCATACAGGCGTGTGACACGGTTTCCGAGCGCCTCGGCCACGAGGGCGGCCTCCTCGGCGACGGGAATGTCGCTCGTGCCGCCGGTGGCGACGACGATGACGCCGTCCCCGTCCGGCTCGGGCAGCTCGCCGAGGATGGCGACGCGGGCGCGCGGCTCATAGCGCAGGGGGTGCTTTTCGGAGAGGCAGTCCGCGGTCTCGGAAGAGATGCGCGTGACGAGGATGGTCTTCTGGTGCTTTTCGCGCATGGCGTCGGCGATGGCGAGGATCTGCTCGTCGGTCTTGCCGGCGCCGTAGATCACCTCGCACACGCCCTGCCGCACGCCGCGGTGGTGGTCGACCTTGGCAAAGCCGAGATCCTGAAACGGCTCCATCTTGAGCTTGAGCGTGGCCTCCGCCACGGAGAGCGCGCCGGATTGGACGGCTTCGAGAATTTTGACGGTTTCCTGCTGGTTCATAGTATTCGCTCCTTCTTTTACACGGACGCCAGTGCTTCCAATCGCTCGAGATCGAGCACCTCCACCTTGCCGCGGCCGGTGCGGAGGATGCCGTCGGCCTGCATCTTGCCGAGGGTGCGCGTGGCGACCTCGCGGGAGGTGCCGGTGGCGGCGGCGAGCATCTCATGCGTCGCCGAGACAATGCGCGTGTCGTCCCCGTCGGCGCGCAGGCGGTCGAGCAAAATGCGCGCGACGCGCGACTGCAGCGGCAGAAAGGCAAAGCTGAAAAACGTGTTCACAACCTCCTGAATGCACTCGGCCGTCACGTTGAGGTACATTTCCTGCATGTCGGGATTCTCCTGCGTGGCGCGGTAGAGGTCGGTTTTGGAGATATAGGCGAGGGTGCTGTCCTCCTCCGCCTGAAAGACCGGAATGATGTTCTCCGGCCGGCTTTCATAGAGCGGGATGACGATGCCGGTCTGGCCGCGGTAGCGGTGGTAGATCGTGGCCTCGCGGCCGTGCGGCGAGATCATATAGATGCGAATCGCGCCGTCATAGACGAAGTACATGCCGCCGTTGCAGATCTGGTGGAAGTAGATATTCTCCCCCGCGCGGAACTGGCGCAGCGTGCAATAGCCCGCGAGGCGCTTTTGCTGGCCGGGCGTGAGCTTATACCAGAACGGAAAAAACCGGGCGTAATCGCAGCGAAATCCCTCGGGCGTGCTGCTGCCCTGGTCGGAAAAGATCTGTTTGGCGCGGTCCATCGGGCCACCTCCCTGTGTGATGTAAGTCACGGATGGGATTATTATATCTTGCGGATGACACAGTGTCAATATAAAAACACCCCGTATCCGAGTCGGATACGGGGTATGTGTTTCCATGCGCTTACTCGTTCTCGATCTTGTCCGCGAGCTCCTTGAGCCAGGGGGCGTCGAGCGTTTCGACGCGGCCGTGGTCGACGGAGGAGGCGATGGCGGGCTCGATGGGGAGCTTCGCCACGACGGGGATGTTGTGCTCGAGGGCGATCTTCTCGATGTGGCTGTCGCCGAAGATGGCGTGCTGCTTGCCGCAATCGGGGCACTGGTAGTAGCTCATGTTCTCCACGAGGCCGAGGACGGGCACGTTCATCATGTTCGCCATGTTGACGGCCTTGGAGACGATCATGCTCACGAGCTCCTGCGGGCTGGTGACCACGACGACGCCGGCGATCGGCAGGCTCTGGAAAACGGTGAGCGGCACGTCGCCCGTTCCGGGAGGCATGTCGACAAACATATACTCGACCTCTTCCCACTGGACGTCCGTCCAGAACTGGGTGACGGCGCCGGCAATGACGGGGCCGCGCCAGACGACGGGGTCGGTCTCATTGGGCAGCAGCAGGTTGATGCTCATCAGCTCGATGCCGGTGCGGGTGCGGCTGGGATAGAGGAAATCCTCGCCGCCCATGGCGCCGCCGTGGATGCCGAAGGCCTGCGGGATCGAGGGGCCGGTGATGTCCGCATCGAGGACGGCCGCCTGATGGCCGCGGCGCTGCATCTCGCAGGCGAGCAGGCTCGTGACGAGGCTCTTGCCGACGCCGCCCTTGCCGGAGACGACGGCGATGACCTTATCAACTCTCGCGCCGGGGCGCAGGTTCTGCAGGAAGGACTGGGGCTCGGTGCGGGAAGCGCAGTCGCTGCCGCAGGTGGAGCAGTCGTGGGTGCAGTCTTCCGGCACGGCCGCGTTGGGATCATGTACATCATGCATGGGTATCTTACCTCCGTTTGTTTTCAGATGACCTTATTATAACCACATTTTGCAATAAGTCAACCAATTGGAGCTTCCGTAAGGAAAAGCACCTCCGAATCGGAGGTGCTTTACCTTATTCAATATCGAATCAGGTGGGCTCGTGCCATTTGATGACGTCGAGCGGCTCGCGGGTTTCCTTGACCCATTCGATCGCCGCGTTGATGCCGTCCCAGGTGGCGGGCTCGCCCTTGCCGGTCTTGGCCATCTGCAGCGTGGCCTTGTCGGCTTCGCTGAGATTGCTCTTGCCCTCGAGGCGGGCGACGATGGACTTGTTGACCATCTTCATGACGGGCTTGAAATACACCGGCAGCTTGTCCATATCGAAGCGGCCCTGCAGCGAGAACACCTTCACGTCCGCGCCGAGGCCGTGCTTGGAGCGGCAGACCTTCTCCTGCGCGTCGGTGGGAGCGCCCATGCCGACCTGCACGACGCCCTTGACGTCGTAGTTCTTCATGCAGGCGTCGAGACCGGAGACCTTGCCGTTCATCAGCCAGCCGATGAAAACAACTTCCATGCCCTTCGGCAGGCCGCAGTTCTTCGCGTCATAGCAGGGGATGGCGAGCTTGCGGGACATCTCTCTCGCATAGTACTCGCAGGAACCGGAGGTGGAGGTATAGATGATGGCACTGATCATTTGTATTGCCCCTTTCCAATTATTGTAAAGCCGTATCACCGGCAAAATGCCGATAAATATCATGGTATTATTCTAGCCCGAACGGCGGGTGTTGTCAATGTAAAATTGTATTTTTCTCAACACCGGAACCGGCTTTTCGGGGGGATTGCCTCTTGTCAGCGCGGATATTTCGCAGTATAATACAGACTGGTGCAATACCGAGATCACTTTCCATCTGAAAGGTGGGACTATTTCCATGAATGAACTGCCCGAATTCAACGGCTGGCAGGGCGTGCGCGCGCTGGGCGCGGGACGCTGCGGCGAGACGTATGAAATCGTAAGGGACGACGGCTTCGGCACGGCCGAGCACGGCGCGCTGAAGATCATCAGCATCGCATCCTCCGAGGATGCGCAGGAGACGGCCCAGCTCCGGCAGCAGCTGGAGTCCATGAGCCGCGTGCTGCGCGCGGCCGCGGCGCTGAGCGAAAACAAAAACCTGCTCGTCTGGCGCGACCACGCCATCCGCCGCTATGCCGACGGCAGCGGCTGGGAGATCAGCCTGCGGACGGATCTGGCCGTGCCGCTCGAGCGCTACATCCGCACGCACACCTACGGCGAGAGCGACGTGGCGAAGATCGGCGCCGGCATCTGCAATGCCCTCGCCCTCTGCCGCGACCGCGGCATCGTCCACGGCGACGTGAAGCCCCAGAACATCTTCGTCTCCGGCGGCAACTTTGAGGGCTCGCTGGACGTGCGCCTCGGCGACTTCGGCATGGCGACGCTCGTGCCGGACGCGGCGGGCGACTTTGCCGCGCCCGAGGTGCTCTGCGGCGAGGAGCCGAGCGCGGAGAACGACGTTTACTCCCTCGGCATGGTGCTCTACTGGATGCTCAACGACCGGCGCGTGCCGTTCGCGCCGCTGCCGCCCGAGGGCGTGAGCGGAACGGATCTCGCGATCGCGCGGGATATGCGTCTGCGCGGCGACCCGATGCCGAAGCCGCTGCACGGCAGCAAGGCCCTGCAGGCCGGCGTGATGTAGGCCATCTCCGACCAGCCGGCCGACCGCTATCAGTCCGCGCAGGAGCTGCGCGACGCGCTGCGCGCCGCCGTGCGCCGGCCCGGCACGGCGCAGGCCGCCCCCGGCACCGCCGCGGCGGCGGCTGCCGCACCGGTTGCCGCGAGCGCCGGCGCGAAGGCCGAGCGTCTGGCCGAGCAGAGCAAGGCCGCGAAGGCCGCCGACAAGCGCCGCAAGAGCGCTGCCGTCGAGGACGATTATGACGAGGACGACGAGCCGAAGAACAAGGGCCTCCGCCGCGCCGTCTGGATCGTGGGCGCGGTTGCGCTGGTTGCGCTGCTGGCGCTGCTTGCCTCCGTGCTCTTCGGAGGCGGCGGCAAGAAGGACGAGAAGGTTTCCTATGAGATTTCGCTCTCCATGGACAAGGCCGAGATCGCCCCGGACGAGGAGATCAACCTCATCGCCGAGGTGAAGGTCAAGGACGAGAGCGGCACGACGCGTCTGCTCGCCGACCCGAAGATTGAGTGGTCCAGCAGCCGCGAGTCCGTCGCCGAGGTCTCGAGCAAGGGCGTGGTCAAGGGCCTGAAGGAGGGCGACGCGCGCATCACCGCGAAGTTCACCGACGAGGAGACCGAGGCTGAAGAGGAAGCCCACTGCGACGTGACCGTCACGAAGGACGCCATCAAGATCACGAAGATCGAGCTGGGCCGCACCGAGGCGGAGCTGAAGATCGGCGAAAATCTCACGCTGGACGTGAAGGTCGAGCCGAAGGAGGCCGACATTGCCAACATCAACTGGACCAGCAGCGACAGCAACGTCGCGAGCGTGAAAAACGGCGTGGTGACCGCGCACAACACGGGCGAGGCCACGATCACCGCCACCTCCACCGATAAGAACAAGGCCTCCGCCACCTGCACCATCCGGGTCAAGCCCAAGGCCGAGATCCGCAGCGTGAGCTGCCCGACCGGCAACGTGGCGCTCTCGAACGTCGGCAGCGCCGCCACCGTGACCTTCACCGTGACCGGCAATGAGCTCGGAAGCGTGGCAAACACCGCGAAGGTCTACGCGACCGACACCTCCGTCGTTCAGCTCGGCAGCCTCCAGCGCTCCGCCGGAAGCAACAGCGACACCTACACCGTGACCATCACGGCGCTGAAGGACGGCGCGTGCACGATCGCCTTCGAGATCACCGATCCGAACGGCACGGCGCACTCCGCGACCTGCGGCGTGAACATTACGATTCCGACGCCGGAACCGACCCCGACCCCGACGCCCACGCCGGAGCCGACCCCGACGCCGGAACCCGTGGAGACGGAGACGCCCGAGGACGGCGGCAATCCGTAATACCGATATACAATAAGGCAGACGCGCCGCGGCATGCGGCGCGTCTTTCACTGTCGAAATTAGCACTCTTTTGTTTTAAGTGCTAAAATTCATATTTCGTTCATATTTTACTGTTGGAATGTTCATAATTGTAGGGTAATTTATATATCAGAAAGAGCGAGAGATTGAAAAAACGTCTCTCAAATCCCAACCACTTTGTATAACATTCCAGGAGGTAATATAAAATGTTCGAAATCATGCCTTTTGACCGCAGAAGCTACCGTATGCGTCCCTTCGATCCCTTCCGGGAGATGCAGGAGATGCAGAGAGCGTTCTGGAACACCCCGGCCGTGAGCAACGGCTTCCGCACCGACATCAGCGAGACCAACGACGCCTACAAGCTCGAGGCAGAGCTGCCCGAAGTCGGATCGTAGCCATGTCGTTCTGTGAGCCAAGGAGTTGGTGCCCATT
>JAZPZZ010000160.1:0-27468 GCA_045544935.1 Oscillospiraceae bacterium
CCGGCCTGCCCGGCTCCGGCAACGCTGGCTCCGGCCTGCCCGGCAGCGGCAACGCTGGCTCCGGCCTGCCCGGCTCTGGCAACGCTGGCTCCGGTCTCCCCGGCAGCGGCAACGCTGGCTCCGGCCTGCCCGGCAGCGGCAACGCTGGCTCCGGCCTGCCCGGCTCCGGCACCTCCGGTTCCGGCCTGCCCGGCAGCGGTCTGCCCAGCTCCGGTGCGATCGGCACCGGTCTCCCCGGAAGCGGCTCCATCGGCTCTGGCCTGCCCGGTTCCGGTCTGCCCGGTTCCGGCACCTCCGGCAGCGGTCTGCCCGGTTCCGGTCTGCCCGGCTCCGGCGGCAGCGGCAGCGGCCTGCCTGGTTCCGGCGGCTCCGGCTCCGGCATCCCCGGCTCCGGCGGCAATGGCTCCAACACCCCCGGCTCTGAACCGAGCAACGGCGGCAGCGGCGCCAACGGTGGTTCCGGCTCCGGCGCGCGCACCGGCGACGCCCGCATGATCGTGGCGATCGCGCTGGTGCTCCTCGCGAGCGTTCTCGTCTTTGCCGTTACGTATGGCAAGTATCGCAAGAGCCAGAACAACGGATAAGATCCAACTGTAATTCAGAGCGCGCCGTGCACGCCACGGCGCGCTCATTCCCTAAACAGGAGACTTTTCCATGCGGAAAAAACTATTGCTGGCCATCCTGATCGTCAGCGGCATCGCCATTCTCGCGAGCGCCGGAATTCTGACCTATTACTGGATGCAGGACCGCAGCGACGCGCGCGTGCGCGAGGCGGTCTCCGCCCTGCGCCCGGACGAGAATACCGAGCCGGACGAGGCCTTTTCGGCCCTGCTCGCCGAGAATCCGGAGACGATCGGCTGGCTGCGCATCGAAGGCACGTCGGTCGACGGCGTCGTCATGTATGCGCCCGATGAAGAAGATAAATACCTTCATTTAGATTTTTACGGGAACTACTCCGCGCGCGGAACGTATTATCTGGAGGAGCAGTGCGACGTGCGCACCTCGGATAATCTGATCATCTACGGCCATCATATGAAGGACGGCACGATGTTCGGCGCGCTCGTGGCCTATCAGGACCCGCAGTTTGCCTTTGCGCACCCGACGATCCGCTTCCACACGCTCTACGCCGACCATACCTATGAGATCGTCGCCGCGATCAACACGCGCGTGCTCGAGGATGATGAGCCCGGCTTTAAGTACTATCAGTACACCGGCAGCGGCGACACGGAGCGCTTTCAGGAGTATCAGACCTTTATCGAGAACAACCGTCTCTACGACACCGGCGTTACGCTCCAGCCCGGCGACCGGCTCATCACGCTTTCCACCTGCGCCTACCACACCGCCAACGGCAGATTCATTCTGGTAGGTCGGCAGATCAGCTAATACAAGGAGGTAGTTTTATGTCCGTTCCCACTCCTCACATTTCCGCGAAGCTCGGCGAGATCGCGAAAACCGTGCTCATGCCCGGCGATCCGCTGCGCAGCAAATTCATTGCCGAGACCTTTCTGACCGATCCCGTGCTGGTGAACAATGTCCGCGGCGTTCAGGGCTATACCGGAACGTGGAAGGGCGTGCCGGTGACGGTCATGGCCTCCGGCATGGGTATCCCGTCCATCGGCATCTACAGCTGGGAGCTGTTCAACTTCTATGACGTGGACAACATCATCCGCGTCGGCAGTGCCGGCGGCTTGTGCGACGATCTGCAGCTCATGGACGTCGTCGCCGGAGCGGGCGCCTGCACCGATTCCAACTACGCGCACCAGTTCGGCCTGAACGGCACGTTTGCGCCGATTGCCGACTTCGATCTGCTCTCCGCCGCCGTCGAAGCCGCGAAGGAGCAGGGCGTGAAGCTTCACGTCGGCAACGTGCTCTCCGCCGATAACTTCTACAGCGACGGCAGCGACAGCCCGGATCTCTGGAAGAAGATGGGCGTCCTCGCCACCGAGATGGAGGCCGCCGGCCTCTATATGAACGCCGCCCGCGCCGGAAAGCGCGCCCTCGGCCTCTTCACGATCTCCGACCATCTCTACCGCCCCGAGCAGCTCACGAGCGAGGAGCGCCAGAATTCCTTCCGGCAGATGATCACCATCGCGCTCGACACCGCCGTGAAGATGGCGTCGCTCTAAAAAGTTACAATTCCGAAACAAAACAATTGACAAGTTGTCATTTTTGCCGTATTATGAACCCTGCGAGGTGATTTACCATGATTAACATTCAGAGAAATCCCGCCGTCCGTCTGCTGGCCCTGCTGCTGGCAGTCGTCATGCTCGGCGGTCTGCTCATCGTCGGCGCGCAGGCAGCGAACATGTCGAACGTGAAGCAGTACAAGCACTATGTCTGCATCGGCGACAGCATCGCCGCCGGCTACGGCTCCTACGGCCGCGACGTGCGCGGCTTTGAGATCGTGCCCGCCGCGTATCACAGTCTCGTCGCCAACGCCACGGGCGCCTCGGTCGCGTCTCTGGCCCACACCGGCATGCGCACCGTCGAGGTCCGCTGGCTGCTGGACGACACCTATTCCGCCAGCCAGGAGGCCAAGGATCTCCGCGCCATGTATTTCAACGGCCTTCATGACGTCCTCTACTGGATGGACATGAAGAAGAACGACCCCAACAATCCGGACATCGCCCGTTACGCCGATAAGAACAGCGAGTACTACATCCGGCCCAACACGCGCGCGACGCTCGAGCCCTACTGCAAGGACGGCGCCCTGGGCTTTAAGTACTACTTCCGCCAGAACATCATCAACGCGGATCTCTGCACCGTGGCTCTCGGTCTGAACGACATTTTCCTCTATGCCATGAAGCAGACCGCCGCCGAGCTCGACAACCCCGGCATGAACATCGTCACCGAGGTCACCGAGTTCCTGCGCTACATGAACATCGGCCAGAGCGCCTTCAAGTCCAACTGGGCCCCGCTGATCAACAAGATCAAGGAGTACAACCCGAACATCGAGATCGTCGTCGTCGGCATGTACAACCCCTTCGGCAAGGTCAAGGCCTTCTCCTCCGCGGAGCTCGTCCCCGTCGGCAAGGCCGCGGATCTGATGGTCAACGCGCTCAACAGCTACATGAAGGATAACGCCGCCAAGCTCGGCTATAAGTACGCCGACGTGACGAAGACCGAGATCGACGACACCGTCCCCTTTGCCGATCCCACCTTCTTCGATGAGATCGTCAAGGACTGCCACCCGACGGAGGCCGGCCACAAGTACATGGCCGAGCAGATCATCGCCCAGCTGCCCACGCGCAGCGGCGGCGACACGCCCGCTCCCTCCTCCAAGCTCCCGTTCTACGACGTGAAGACCGATGACTGGTTCTATAACGACGTGGCCTATTGCTACAACGCCGGGCTCATGAACGGCATGTCCGCCACGCTCTTCGCCCCGAACGACACCACGACGCGCGCGCAGTTTGTCACGGTGCTCTACCGCATGGCGAAGTCGCCGGACGTCAGCGGCGTCACCACCTCCTTCAACGACGTGGAGCGCGGCTCCTGGTATGAAAACGCCGTCAAGTGGGCCAAGAGCTGGGGCGTCGTCACCGGCACGTCCGAAACGACCTTCTCCCCGAACGACAAGATCACGCGCGAACAGATGGTCACCATGCTCTATCGCTATGCCGGCGCAAAGGAGACCTCCGGTTCGCTGAACTTCACCGACGCCTACCGCATCAGCGCCTACGCCAGACCCGCCGTGGTCTGGGCCGTGCAGAACGGCATCATCAGCGGCATGGGCGACGGCACCTTCAACCCGCAGGGCTACGCCACCCGCGCCCAGCTCGCGAAGGTTCTGCATGTGTTCGTCACCAAGTAAAATCCCGATTGAAAAACACCCGGAATCTGTGATTCCGGGTGTTTTTTCCGCTTGTCAAAAAGGCCTCGCAGAGTTCGCGGCTCGGATGCCGCGAATTAATCTCATTGATTTTTCGGCGACATGTGCGGCGAAAAATCTCCCTGAGGCGCGGCTGATGACGCGCCCTCGCGCCGACCAAGGCGGGCAACGCCTGCCGCGATGGAGCGCGAGTATCCTTTCGCCTGTCAAAGAACATGGTTCTTTGACAGGCTCAAAAACACCCGGAATCTGTGATTCCGGTTGTTTTTTATTGTTCCAGCTTCTCCTTCACCATGTCCCAAAGTTCGAGAATGCGAAAGCGGATCTCGTATTCGCCGTCCTCGCGCGTGATGAGCGCGCGGTCCTGCCGCGAGAGCGTCTCGGCAGCGTCCTGGGAGAGGGCGCCGGCCGTGCACAGCGGCGGGAACACGACGCACCACCAGTTTTTCCCCTCGCCCGCGCCGAGCGTGATGCGCAGAGACATATAGTCCCCCGCGGGCAGGGCGAAGGCGCCGTAATCGCGCGTCGGATAGTGCTCCGTGCCGAAGTCGAAGCGGACGGACTGCTTCGTCGCGCCCGCGGCCGCGCGGAGGATCAGAGGCTTCGCGCGCAAAATGAGCGCCTTTGCCTCCGCGGCGCTCTGCGCATTCCGCAGCTTCGGCGCGAGACAGCGGAGCACCGCGTCGCGCACGGCGAGCTTTTCCGCCTGGTCCGCCGCGCTGTCCGAGGCCGCGATCACGTGCAGGCGCACCAGCTGCCCCGCCAGCCGCGCCTGCGTCCCGTCCGCCCAGAGCCCCGTGAGCAGCGCGAGGCAGAGCGAGACCATCAGCGCCGTCTCCCAGACATGTAATTTTCGATAAAACTGCACTTCCATCATCCTTTCCGAAGAGAGGATAGACGGAAAAACGGAAAATGATACACCGCGCGCAAAGAGAACGTAGGGCGGTGGCTTGCCGCCGCCGAATCTGCCGAACTGGTGCTGGCGGCCCCAAGGGACCGCCCTACGGCGTCTGAACCCGTGCGCAGCAAATCAAATCATACCCGCCCTGTGTGATTTCCTCACTGAAAACAGAGCTTCTCTTTGGTATAGTAGCATCATCAAAACTGTATTTGGAGGAATCCGTTATGGCAGAAGAAAAGAAAGTCACCATCAAGTTCCAGCGTCTGGGAGACAAGCCGCTGAAGGAATATGTCGAGGCCGTCGCCGATCCCGAGGGCAAGCCCGAAAACGGCAGCGCCGCCGCGCTCGTCGCCGCGCTCGCCGCGAGCCTCGGCGCGCTGGCCCCCGCCTCCGCCGAGGAGGGCAAGATCGATGCCGTCGTGCTGCAGGAGCTGCCTGAGATGAGCAAATACATGCTCAAGCAGGTCGAGGAGATGGTCAAGTCCCGCGCTCCGCTCCTGAAGCGCCTGGCCGAGGGCGGCTCGCCCGAGGAGCTCGAGAGCGCCGCGCGCGTCGCCTGCGGCATCCCGAACGAGATGGTCTATATGATGTGCCATCTGGCCGAGCTCTTAGAGCCCGTGGCCGAACACTGCTCCGACGCGATGGTCTATAACGTGCTCGGCGCGGTGCACCTCGCCCTCGGCGTCATCGCCGCGATGCGCGGTGAGATCAAGGCCGTGAGCAAGCACATGATGGAGTTCACGTTCCAGTACACCGTCAACCGCGAGGCGGAGCTGAACGTGCAGGAGCATCAGGAGCTGTTCGACCGCCTGATCGAAAAGCTCAACGCCCGCTTGGGCTAAAGCCTCGCAGAGTTTTGCGGCTCGCAAGCCGCAAAAGAAAATCAAATGATTTTGCCGCCCACACTTTGTTTGGGCGAGCAAAATACCGCTCACGGAAATACCCCCGCTCATATTCCAAGTCGCACTTGGAAACGAGCGGGGGTATTGCAGTGCAGCCCCTCCGATGAAAAGCCCAGCGAAGCGGGTTTTCATCGGGTTATTTTCTGATCTTGCCCTTTTCCTCGATCAGCGGCAGATACTCGATATACGGCGTGTCGTTCGCGCACTGGAACGGGGCGGCGGCGGCGAACTTCGCCACGGCCTGCGCGCTCTTTTCGGGCTGGCGCAGCGTGCCCGCGCCGTTGACGCAGCCGCCGGGGCAGGCCATGCCCTCGAGCAGGTAGCCGTCGTACTTTCCGGCCTTCGCCATCATGAGGAGCTTCCGGCATTCGGCCAGACCCGCGGCGGAGGCGATCTTCACCTCGCGGTCGGGGTCGATCTGGTGGATCGCGTTCACGACGGCCTGCGCCACGCCGCCGGCAACGGCGAAGTTTCTCGCGTCGGCGCCGCCCTCGCCCAGCGGCAGGTCCTCGCCCGAGAACACGTCATCCATGCCCTTGGCCTCCATCATGCCGAGCACTTCCTCAAACGTGAGCACGAAGTCCACGTCGCTGCGCACGGATTTGCGGCGCGCTTCGAGCTTCTTTGCGTCGCACGGGCCGACGAAGACAACCTTGCAGCCGGGGTACTTCTGCTTGATCATACGCGCGGTGAGCACCATCGGCGTGAAGGCGACGGAAATATTCTCCGCAAACTGGGGGAAGAGTTTTTTCACCATGTCGCTCCAGCTCGGGCAGCAGGACGTAACCATGAACTTGTGCTTCGACGGCACCTCCTCCAGGAAGTCGGCCGCCTCCTCGATCACGCACAGGTCCGCGCCGATGGCGACCTCGTGCACCTTTGCAAAGCCCAGCTTCTGAAACGCGCTCTGCATCTTCTCCGGCACGCCGTTCGGCCCGAACTGGCCCACGAAGGCCGGCGCGAGCGCCACGTGCACCTCGTCGCCGTTCTTAATGGACTGGATCGTCTGGAAGATCTGGCTCTTATCGGAGATCGCGCCGAAGGGGCAGGCGACCATGCACTGGCCGCAGGAGGTGCATTTCTCATAGTCGATCTCCGCGCGGCCCATCTCGTCGGACTTCAGGCAGTCCATGCCGCAGGCCTTGCGGCAGGGGCGCTCCTGCTTGACGATCGCGTGGAAGGGGCATGCCTGCATGCATCTGCCGCAGCGGATGCACTTGTCGGCGTCGACGTGCGCGCGGCCGTTTTCGCGCCAGATCGCGCCCTTCGGGCAGACCTCCATGCACGGGTGCTCCAGACAGCCCTGGCAGCCGTCCGTGATGCGCACGACGTTGTCCGGGCATTTGTTGCAGGCGAATTTGATCACGTTGATGAGCGGCTTTTCATAATAGCTCTCGGGTGAGAGCGCCGCCTCGATCCCGTCGGACACCTTGGCGTAGTCCGCGAGGCGCTGCACGGGCAGGCCCATCGCGAGACGGAGCCGCTCGCCGATCACGGCGCGCTCGAGGAAGATACTGTCGCGATAGGAGCTGATTTCTCCGGGAATGAGCTCAAACGGCAGCCGCTCCAGCTTGTCGGCATAGTCGCCGCCCTCATAGGCGAGGCGGGCAATCGCAGCGAACACCTGCTGGCGGATACGGGTCTTTCCGGTCTCGAGTCCTTTCATATCGTGTCTCCTTTTTCTCTTGGGTGGTTCATGCTTCAATATACCATTTTGCCACGGTTCTGACAATCAATTTTGATTGAAAGAATGAAAATTGAACCTTTCGCGCAGAAGATAACGACACATTGTCAAATTTTTTGCGAGTTTTGTGACGAACGCACAGACAAATCCCGAGGATATTGCTATGATATGATCAAGAAAAAAACATGGAGGGAATCTCATGGAAGAGACCAAGACCAAAGCCAAAATTCTTGCCGTGGCAGGCAAGGGCGGCGTGGGCAAGACCAGCCTGTGCAGCGCCATCGTCCGCCTTCTGGTGGACGCGCACCCCGGCAAGCGCATCCTCGCCATCGACGCCGACCCCGCGATCGGTCTTTCGACCGCGCTGGGCATCCAGGTCGACCACACGCTCGACGATATCCGCAACGCCGTCATCGAGACGAGCGAGCGCGGCGAGTATCGTCAGGCCATCGAGATCCTCAACGAGGCGCGCTTCCGCATTTTCGACACGATGGTCGAGTGCGAAGGCTTCTCCTTCCTCGCCATCGGCCGTCCGGAGGCTGCCGGCTGCTACTGCTCCGTCAACTCCTATCTGAAGGAAGTCATCAGCATGCTCGCCGGCGACTTTGACTACGTCGTCATCGACTGCGAGGCCGGCATCGAGCAGATCTCCCGCCGCGTGCTCGACGAGGTCACCCATCTCCTGCTCATCACGGACCAGAGCGCCAAGGGCGTGAACGTCTGCCGCGAGATCAAGGAAGTGGCGGACGAGCTCATCAAGTATGAGCGCATCGGCATCATCTGCAACCGCGTCGTCGATCCGAGCATGAACGATCTCATCAAGCTTGAGGGCGTCGAGAATCTCGCCTTCATCCCCACCGATCCGGCGCACGCCGCAAACGACATCCAGGGCAAGAGCGTGTTTGAGCTGCCCGAGGATTCCAACATCATGGTCGGCGTCAAAGAGGCGCTCACCGCCATCGACATGATTTAAGGAGGATCACCATGGATCTGTTCAACGTATTTATCAACGAAACCAACGAGCAGCTCGGCACCGCCAAGCAGAAGTGGGCCTACAATGAGCGCGACGCGTGGAAGGACCTCGGCGCGAGCGAGCTCGTCCTCATGAAGGACGCCGCCTTCGAGCTCGGCGGCAGCGGCAAGGCCGCCGTCAACTTCACCTGCGTCACGGACGACAAGTCCCTCGTCTCCGGCGACGAAATTCTCCTCTACGGCCCCGATCTCAAGGACCTCAAGGCCGACTCCACCTTCGCCCGCATCGCCTTCCTCGGCGTCAAGGAGATCTCCAAGGACGAGCAGGAGGCCTTCAACACCATCCAGAACATGGAGTTTGTGAAGTACCACGTCTTCCCCGAGGGCTACATGATGCGCGTCTCTCCCGAGAGCAACCGCGAGCAGGTTCGCGTCAGCAAGAAGGCCATCAAGCGCGGCATCAGCTTCAAGAGCGTCGGCGCGGATTACATCAAGCAGTACCACACCAATCCCAACATCACCGCCGTCAAGCTGATCTTCATCACCGATCCCTCCGTGGATTACAAGGCGCTCACCGAGCGCGCCAAGAAGGTCGGCGAGGTCACCAAGACCATGAACAAGATCCTCGAGGGTCTGCCCGAGGACCTCGACTGCGCGTCCTGCAGCTTCAAGCCCGTCTGCGACGAGGTGGAAGGCCTGAAAGAGCTCCACTTCGGCAAGGAAGGCATGAAGAAGATGGGCCACAAGTAATCGGCTGAAACAAACCTTCACCCGGAAGCGTCTTAATGGATGCTTCCGGGTATTTTATTTCGGATAACTTTGTGCTATCCTAACCTCAGAGGTGATCTCAATGGCTGAAAAGAACGATCGCAAAAAACGCGCGACGGCGGCGGCTGTGGCGGCGATGACCGCCGGCAGCGTGGTCGTCGGCGGGCTGTTCACCGATCCCGACGATCTCCTGCAGAACGACGCGCCCGCGCCGATCACCGCCACGCTCGACGCCTCCGGCGACGGCGGAGCCGACGATGACGATTCCGGCGCCGCGACGGATCAGGAAGAGCAGGAGGCGGAGGAGTCCGGCCTGCGGGACAAGCTCCGCGCGCGCATCCTTGCCCTGCCGCTCTGGGTGCGGCTCGTGTTCATTCTGCCGTTCTGGGCCGCGGGCTACGCGATTACCGGCGTCGCCACGGCGCTCTGGGCGAGCGTTCTCTCCCCGCTCATGGGAAGCGTCCTCGGCTGGGTCGTCATGATCGCGGCCATGGTCGGCGCGTTCGGTCTCGCCGCCAAGGCGATCTTCCCGAACATGCCGTGGCGAAAGATTTTCAATAAACGCAGCGTCCTCGCCATCATCATCCTCGGGGCGCTGCTCGGCGCGGCCGATCTCATTCTGCCCACGTTCTGGACCGGCTATATCCAGATCCGCTCCATCGTCCGCCTCGTCGGCACGCTCGGCATCGTCGGCGGCGTCACCACCGCCTTCGCCGTCCGCCGCCACAAAAAACACATGGCGGCCCTCGCCGCCGCGGACCCGGACCCGGAGGAGGCCGAAAAAATCCTCCGCCCGCTCACCCACGAGGACATCCTCGCCATGGCCGACAGCGTCAGCTGGCGTAAATGAGACCAGATCAAAAACCCCGGAGCAGTCCAATGGACTGCTCCGGGGTTTTATTCGAGTTCGGAAAAGCATGCTTTCCATTCCGAGTTCAGCATTTTCCGAACAACTTCTTCTGCTTTGGTCCTGTGCTCCGGATGAAGAATGAAGAAATAATACCGATGCGATGTTTTCCGGAATTTGATTCCGAATCCTGAGGCGTCCGATAATTCCGGTCGGCTCAAAAGGCGCTCATGCTGTTCCAAATAATACTCGTCCTGACGTCTCGCCTTATGCTGATAATATAGGACGCTGGAGCCCTGTCTATAATAGTCCGCCAGTTCTTCCGGCAGGACATATTTATTTTCCTTCGGTTTTCCTTCTGCAGACGGTACGACCAGCCCGTTATCCGGATCGACAAAAACCAAATTCATTCCAAAAAGCGTTTTGCGTGCATTTTGGTGCCAAATTTCTCGAATCTGCCGCCGCTCTACCTTTTTCTTCCCCATGAAATCGAGCGGCTCGGCATAAAACGTCGCTTTCAGAATGCGTTTGTTTTGAAGCGCGGAGACCCTTCTCTGACCGGAATCCACAATTTGCTTCAACGCAAGCCAGAGTTCCTCGTCGCAAGTTTTGAGACCATCGTAATTGGTATATTTACCGTCTTCGTTGTGGTTTTCATCCGGCGTCAGATACCAATTCACGCCGATGGAAAAACCGGCCGCCTGCAGCGCGCGAAGCAGCCCCAGTTTTCCAAAGTCGCCAATATCGCCGGCATAACGATTTTGCATGGCGTCGTTCCTTTCACTCTGCGGTTCGGGTCGTCGAGGACGCCGACCCCTACGCGGTGAGTCCGGAGGTGTCAGACGTAATATTTGTCTTTTCCAGCCGCCCATTTGGCCGGGTTCTCGTCAATGTATTTCCACCGCACGCGATAATCGTCTTCATCCCGGATGATGTGGTCATGGTAACCTCTCTGCCAGAGCAGCTTTCCGGCTGCTTTGTTTGTCATTCGCTTGAGTGTCGACACATACCTCGCCAGCAGCGAGTTCGTAGGGGTCGGCGTCCTCGACGACCCTTCCTCGCCGCTGAAGGTCAATAGAATGTGCACATGATTCGGCATGATCACATATTTTTCTGCCTGCACATTTCGATACACGTGATTCATCTCTGCAATCTGCTTTTCAACGATCTTCCCAGCTTGCGTCAAACGCACCTCTGGGGCGTCGAGGACGCCGACCCCTACGATTTGAGAAAAGATGCATTGATGATCCTTTACGCACAGCGTCACAAAATACGCGCCGCGGGCGGAGTAATCATATCCCTCGAGGCGGGTGGACTTTCGGCTCTGCATCAGAGCTTGCCGTTAGTCCACATCCAGCTGTAGGCCAGCGCCCAGGAGCCGAACATGTCGGTCTGGTGCAGGGCGCGGACTTCGTCTCTCGTGTACCACCGTGCCTGCGTGTCCTCGCCCGGGGCGGGGTGGAGCTCGCCCTCCGCGACGCCGATCACGCTCACGGTCTGCTCGTCCGAGAGCCCCACGGCGCAGGCCGCGGCGGGGAGAATCTCTTTGATCTCGACCAGCTCCAGGCCGGTCTCCTCGCGCAGCTCGCGGCGCGCGGCCTCCTCGGGCGTCTCATCTCCGTCGATCAATCCGCCGGGCAGGCCGTAGATCCGCCGCCCGAGCTCGAGGCGAAACTCGTGGATCAGCACGAAGCGCTCGCCCGTCCGGTCCGTCAGCGCCATGACGACGGCGTCCGGCTTATGATTGCGGAGCTTCTCGAACGAATTGAGATTCGCGTCGCGGCTCACCATCTCGTAGGTAAAGCGGCGGTCCTGCTCGTCGGAGTAGGTAATATCATAGCGGTGGAGGAAGACTCCACCGCTGATTTTTTTGAGCTGTTCAAATTTCATTCTTTCCGCCCCACAAAGAACAGCGCGACCGTGCCGGGGCCGACGTAGGAGCCGGTGACGGGCTCGTAGATCTCGAGCGCGATCTCCGTGCCGGGCTTGGCCTCGCGGATCATGTCGGCCACCGCGACGGCCTCCTCCTCGCAGCCGCCGTGCGCGATGGAGACGCACTGGTCGGGGTCGTCCTCCATGCGGCTGATGCACTCGTCCGCAATCGCGCGCAGCGCTTTCTTGCGCCCTCTCGTCTTGCCGTAGCCGACGATCTGCGCGCCGGCCTCGTGCAGGAGCGGCTTGATGCCGAGCGCCGTGCCGAGGATGGCAGCCACGTTGGACACACGGCCGCCGCGGCGCAGGAACATGAGATCGCCCACCGTGAGATAGGAGCAGACATGGGTTCTCAGCGCCATCAGCTCCGTCACCGTATCGGCCAGCGACATGCCGGCGTCCCGCCGCTTCACGGCGGCGCGGACGTAGATGCCCTCGCCCAGAGAGGCGGTGCGCGCGTCAAAGATCACGAGCTTCCGGTCCGGAAACTCCTCGAGCAGCTCGCGCGCGGCCATCTGCGCCATGTTCATCGAGCTGCTGATGCCGCTCGACATGCCGACGTACAGCAGGTCCCGCCCCGCCTCGAGATAGGGACGGAAGAAGTCCTCATACTTCTGGGCGTTGATGAGCGTGGTCTTCACCTCGCCGCCGTCGGAAAGAAACTGATAGAACTCCGCGCCGTCAAATTCGTCCGGCCCGGGGCACTGGTGCTCCTCGTCGTTGATAAAATAAGAGAAGGGGATCGCCTGCACGTCCTGCTCCCGCAGCCACGCCGCCGGAAGATTCGCGGACGTATCCGTAACCAAAGCAAACGCCATTTGGATGTACCTCCTGATCGGTTTGGATCATATCACCATTATAGCCCGCCTTTCTTAGAAATCAGTTAAAAGTTTTTAAACGATTTTCGGACGGGGTGTTTGAAAACCAAATAAGAGCATAAAAAGAGAGACCGCACGCGGTCTCTCTTTTTATGCGAACTTTTCTCTTTCCGCGACGGCCATGGCGTCGCAGCGGTTGTTGTATTCGTTCTCGGCGTGGCCCTTGACCCAGTGGAAGGTGACGTTGTGCGTCTCCAACAGCTGATCGAGCGTCTGCCAGAGGTCGGGATTTTTCAGCGGCCCTTCCTTGCGGCGCCAGCCGCGGGCCTTCCAGCCTTTGAGCCAGCCTTGATTGATGGCGTTCGCGAGATACTGGCTGTCGGTATAGAGATCGACGGCGCAGGGCTCTTTCAGAAGCTGCAGGGCGCTGATCGCGCCGAGGAGCTCCATGCGGTTGTTTGTCGTCTCTCTCTCGCCGCCGGAGATGGCCTTCTCGTGCGCGCCGTAGCGCAGGATCGCGGCCCAGCCGCCGGGGCCCGGGTTTCCCGAGCAGGCCCCGTCGGTGTAGATCGTTACATTTTTCATGCGTTCTCGGTCGTCTCCGGCGCGGGAGCAGCTTCCTCGGCGGCGGAAACGGGCTCCGTCTCGGCCTCCTCGGCGTGCTCCGTGAGCGCGACGGAGATGAGCTTCTGACCCTCGGCCACGCGCATGACGCGCACGCCCTGCGTGGCGCGGCCCGTGACGCTGATGCCCGCAATCGGGCTGCGGATGAGCGTGCCGTCGTCCGAGACGGACAGGAGGTCCTCCTCGCCCGTGACGAGCTTCATCGCCGCGACAAAGCCGGTCTTGTCCGTCACGTTATGGCTCTTGCGGCCCTTGCCGCCGCGGTGCTGCACCTCGTCGCCGCGGAGGTATTCCTCCATGGCGGTGCGCTTGCCGTAGCCGTTTTCGGTGATGGAGAGCACCTGCATGCCCTCGCGCGCGACCTCGGCGCCGACGACCTCGTCGCCCTCGCGCAGGGAGATGCCGCGCACGCCCGTGGCCTGACGGCCCATGGAGCGGACGTCCGTCTCGGCAAAGCAGATGGCAAGGCCGTTTCTCGTGGCCATGATGATCTTATCCTCGCCCGTCGTGCCCATGACGTTCACGAGCGCGTCGCCCTCCTCGAGGTTCAGCGCGCGCAGACCGTTGCTGCGGATGTTCTTGAACGCAGAGACTGCCGTGCGCTTGACGGTGCCGTTCTTGGTCGCGAAGAAGAGGTGGCTCTCCTCGTCCGTCTCGCGGAAGTGGAGCATGGCGCTCACGCGCTCGCCCAGCTCGACGGGGATGAGGTTCACGATATTCGTGCCCTTCGAGGCGCGGCTGCCCTCGGGGATCTGATAGCCCTTGCGGCGGTACGCCTTGCCGGTGTTCGTGAAGAAGAGGATGAAGTCGTGCGTCGAGGCGGTGAAGACCGTCTCCACATAGTCCTCCTCGCGCAGGGACTGGCCGCGCACGCCCTTGCCGCCGCGGCGCTGCGCGGTGTATTCATCGGCGGGAACGCGCTTGATGTAGCCCGCGTGGGAGAGGGTGTAGACGCACTGCTCCTCCTCGATGAGGTCCTCAATGTCGATCTCGTTTTCGACGTCCTGAATCTCGGTCACGCGCGGCGCGCCGTACTTATCGCGGATCGCGATCAGCTCTTCCTTGAGCACGCCCTTGATCTTCTCGGGGTCGGCGAGCAGATCGCGGTAGTAGGCGATGCGCTGTTCGAGCTCGTCAAACTCCTTCTGCAGCTTCTCGCGGTCGAGACCCTGCAGGGCCTTGAGACGCATGTCGAGAATCGCCTGCGCCTGAACATCGTCGAGCCCGAAGCGATCCATGAGGTTCTGCTTGGCGTCGTCGTAGCTGCTGCGGATGATGCGGATGACCTCGTCGATGTTGTCCTGCGCGATGAGCAGACCTTTCAGCAGATGCTCGCGCTCGAGCGCCTTCTTGAGATCATACTGCGTGCGGCGGGTGATGACATCCTCCTGGAAGGTGAGATACTCATCGAGAATCTGGCGGAGGTTCAGAATCTTCGGCTGGCTCTGGTTGTTCACGAGCGCGAGCATGATGATCGAGAAGCTCGACTGCAGCTGCGTCTGCGTGAAGAGGCGGTTGAGCACAACCTGCGGGTTCGCGTCGCGCTTGAGCTCGATGACCATGCGCATGCCGTTGCGGTCGGATTCATCGCGCAGGTCCGAAATGCCCTCGAGGCGCTTTTCGCGCACCTGGTCGGCGATGTTTTTGAGGAGCTGGCGCTTGTTGACCTGATAGGGCAGCTCCGTCACGATGATGCGCGTGCGGTGGTCGCGGCCGTATTCCTCAAACTCGGTTCTCGCGCGCACCGTCACCTTGCCGCGGCCGGTGGCGTAGGCCGCGCGAATGCCCATGCGGCCCATGATGATGCCCTTCGTCGGGAAGTCGGGGCCGGTGATGTGCTCCATGAGCTCAAACACGTCGGCGTCGGGATTGTCCAGCACGCAGATGCAGGCGTTGATGACCTCGGTGAGGTTGTGCGGCGGAATGTTCGTCGCCATGCCGACGGCGATGCCGTTCGAGCCGTTCACCAGCAGGTTCGGGAAGCGGCTGGGGAGCACCCTCGGCTCCTTGCGCGTCTCGTCGAAGTTCGGGTCCCAGTCGACGGTCTCCTTGTCAATGTCGCGGAGCATCTCGTCGGAAATGCGGCTCATGCGCGCCTCGGTGTAACGATAGGCGGCAGGGGGGTCGCCGTCGACGGAGCCGAAGTTGCCATGGCCGTCGATGAGCGGATAGCGCATGGAGAAATCCTGCGCCAGACGCACGAGCGCGTCGTAGACCGAAGCGTCGCCGTGCGGGTGGTATTTGCCGAGCACGTCGCCGACGGCGGTGGCGCACTTCTTATAGGGGTTGGAGTGCGTCAGGCCGCTTTCATACATGCTGTAGAGAATGCGGCGGTGCACGGGCTTGAGTCCGTCGCGCACGTCGGGCAGCGCGCGGCCGACGATGACGGACATGGCGTAGTCAATGTAGCTCGTCTCCATCTCGCGCACGAGCTCGGATTCGGTGATCTTCTGGTCGGGGAACGCGATATCCTCCGGCTTGTAGCTTCTGTTGTGTGCCATCTGATCTCGCCTCCCTTAAATGTCCAGATTTTCGACGTACTGTGCGTTCGACTCGATCCACTCGCGGCGCGGGGCGACCTCTTCGCCCATCAGCACCGTGAAGATCTGGTCGGCCGCGACGGCGTCGTCGAGCGTGATGCGGCGGAGCGTGCGCTTCTCGGGGTCCATGGTGGTCTCCCACAGCTCGTGCGGGTCCATCTCGCCGAGGCCCTTATAGCGGCTGATATCGACCTTCGCGTTCGGATTGTCGCCGCGGAGCTCGGCGCTCACGCGGTCGCGCTCATTATCCGAGTAGGCGACACGCTGCGTCTTGCCGCGCGAGAGCTTATAAAGCGGCGGCACGGCGGAGTAAACGTAGCCGTTTTCAATGAGCGGGCGCATGTAGCGGAAGAAGAACGTGAGCAGCAGCGTGCGGATGTGGCTGCCGTCCACGTCGGCATCCGCCATGATGATGATCTTGTGGTAACGGAGCTTTTCGATGTTGAACTCCTCGCCGATGCCGGCGCCGAGCGCCACGATGAGGGGATAGAGCTTGTCGTTGCCGTAGATTTTGTCGGCGCGGGCCTTCTCCACGTTCAGCATCTTGCCCCACATGGCGAGGATCGCCTGGAAGCGGCTGTCGCGGCCCTGAATGGCGGAGCCGGCGGCGCTGTCGCCCTCGACGATGTAAATTTCGCACAGGCTCGGGTCGCGCTCGTTGCAGTCCTGGAGCTTGTCCGGCATCTGGCCGGAGTCGAGCCCCGTCTTGCGGCGCACGGACTCGCGCGCCTTTCTGGCCGCCTCTCTCGCGCGGGCGGCGGTGAGCGCCTTGTCGAGAATCGCCTTGCCGACGGCGGGGTTTTCCTCGAAGAAGACGGTGAGCTTGTCCTGCAGAATACTGTCGACGAGGGTTCGCATCTCGGAGTTGCCGAGCTTGGCCTTCGTCTGGCCCTCAAACTGCGGGTTCGTGAGCTTCACGGAGATGATCGCGGTGAGACCCTCGCGGCAGTCTTCGCCGGAGACAGAGTCGCCCTCCTTGAGGATGCCGACCTTCTTGCCGTAGGCGTTCAGAACGCGCGTGAGCGCGGTCTTAAAGCCCGTCTCATGCATGCCGCCCTCGGGGGTGTGAATGTTGTTCGCGAAGGAGACGAGCGTCTCGTTGTAGCTGTCGTTATACTGCAGCGCGATCTCGGCCTCGGAGTCCTCGCGCTCGCCGAAGACGTAGATCACGTTTTCGTGCAGAGCGGTCTTGTTGCGGTTGATGTAGGACACGAATTCGCGGATGCCGCCCTCGTAGTACATGCTCTCGCCGTAGGGCTCGAGCTTGTTGCCCTCCTCATCGAGCCGCTCGCGCTCGTCCGTGATGGAGATGCGCAGGCCCGCGTTCAAAAATGCCTGCTCGCGCATGCGCTTGTGCAGCGTCTCATAGTCGTAGACCAGCGTTTCGAACATCTCGGGGTCGGGCTTGAAGCGCACGGTCGTGCCGGTGCGGTCAGTCTCGCCCGTGACGGTGATGTGCTGGGTGATCTCGCCGCGGGAGAACTTCATCTGGTGAATCTTCCCGTCCTTGTGCACCTCAACCTCGAGCCATTCGGAGAGGGCGTTCACGACGGAAGCGCCCACGCCGTGCAGGCCGCCGGAGACCTTGTAGCCCCCGCCGCCGAACTTGCCGCCCGCGTGCAGCACGGTGAACACGACCTCGAGCGCGCTCTTTCCCGTCTGCGGCTGAATGTCCACGGGGATGCCGCGGCCATTATCGCTCACTCGAATGATGTTGCCTTCCTCGATCGTCACTTCGATATGATCGCAGTAGCCCGCCAGTGCCTCGTCGATGGAGTTGTCCACGATCTCGTACACCAGATGGTGCAGTCCGGATGCGGAGGTGGAGCCGATGTACATGCCCGGACGCTTCCGGACCGCCTCGAGCCCCTCCAGCACCTGAATTTGACTTGCATCATATTCCTGTGTGATCTTGTCTGTGATGTCTGCCATGTAAATACCTCTTTCGAGAATTTTTAATTTCTTTTCCGTAGGGCGGCCACCTGTGGGCCGCCGCGATGTCCCGGCGGGGCACAGGTCCCCGCCCTACAATCAGAATTCCATCTCTTTCTGCTTAAATCTCTTCTCCAGTGTGGAGGAACTGAGCTGACTCAAAATGTACCGCTGTCCGCTTCCCAGCGAACAGACCACAAGCGAGCGCGGCAGATCGTCCGCCGCGTTTTCCACCTGTCCGGCCTGCTCGACCATGGCGAGCGTCTCGCGCGTGCGGTGCGACCAGGAGACCGTGTCGAGATCGAAGATGCCGATCACGCTCTTTTTGCGCACGATCACGTTATTACCCAGATGCAGATACATTACCGGATCGTCCCCCTGTGCACCGTCAGCACGCGGCCGCCCGTGCGCTTGGCAATCTCCTCGTCCTCACAGCAGGTGATGAGCGTCTGTCCGCCGCCGATGCGGTTTAGGACGAACTCCTGCCGCTTGCGGTCGAGTTCAGAGAGCACGTCGTCGAGCATGAGGACCGGCGGCTCGCCGAATTCGTCGGAGAAAATGTCGCGCTCGGCGAGCTTCAGGCTCAATGCCGCGGTGCGCGTCTGGCCTTGAGATGCGAAGGCGCGGGCGCTCTGGCCGTTTAAGTCGATCAGCAGATCGTCCTTGTGGCAGCCGGTGAGACACTGTCCGCTCTCAAGCTCCGCCTCACGGTGGCGCTCCTGGTGCTCGCAGATCTCATAATAGATCTCCCGCTCCGAGGCGAGGGGGTCCGTCACGGTGCTCACGGTCTTGTAGGCCATGGAGAGCGTCTCTCCGCCGCCGGCGAAATCCTCGTGGATCGGGGCCGCCGCGCGCTCGAGCCGCTTGGCATAGGCCGCGCGGTAGCGGATGATCTTCGCCGAGACGCGGCTCATCTGATTTGAGAAATCATCGAGCGTCTCCAGCAGCGAGGGCTTTTCGCGCCAGTCGCGCAAAATGCTCGTCTTCTGCTCGTGCAGGCGGTGATATTCCCCGAGCAGCATCGCGTAATTCGGCCGCAGCTGCGAGATCGCGAGATCCATGAGCTTTCGCCGCTCGGCCGCGCCGGAGCGGATGATATTCAGATCGTCCGGGCAGAAGAGCACCGCCGCGAAGTCTCCGGAGAGCTCCGTCGCCGTTTTCTTCACGCCGTTTTGCAGAATCTGCTTGCGCTGACCGCGCCGCAGCGTGATCTTCACGGTCTGCTCGCGCCCGTGCGCAAAGACGTCCGCCAGAATCTCGCCCGCGGAGCAGTCAAAGCCGATCAGCTCCTTATCGAACCGCGTGCGGAAGCTGCGGCCGCCCGTGAGCATATAGACGGCCTCGAGCAGATTCGTCTTTCCCTGCGCGTTCTCGCCGGAAATGACGTTCGTCCCCGGCGAAAACTCCGCGGAGGCAAAGTCATAGTTTCGCCAGCCGTTTAAGGCAATGCGCCGAATTTCCATCAGGCCTGCTCCACCAGAAGCGTCTGTCCGGCAAATTCCACCTGATCGCCCGCGCGCAGCTTCTTGCCGCGCATCGTGCACTTCTCGCCGTTTACCTTCACCATCCCGTCGGCAATGACCATCTTGGCCTCACCGCCGGTGCCGACCATGGCGGCAAATTTTAAAAAGGCGTCGAGCTTAATAAAATCGGTGTTTATTTGAATTGTTTCCATCATATCTCTGTTACTGTCCCGCTCTGAGTCTGACGGGCAGAATCATATAGGTGAAGTTGTCGCTTCCGTCCGCCGCCGTGAGGATGCAGGGGGAGGAGCCGGTGTTGAGGCTCAGCTGAATTTCGTCGGCCGGGGCGTTCTTGAGTGCGTCGGAGAGATAGCGGTCGTTGAAGCCGATCTCCAGACCCTCGCCGCTGCCCTCGCAGGGGCAGACGTCCTCGGCGCGGCCGACCGGCGTCGTGCAGGCAAAGTCGATCGCGTCGTCATTGAAGGTCAGACGCAGCGGCGTGCGCACCTTCTCGTCCACGATGAGGCTCACGCGCTCGACCACGCGCAGCAGCTCCGCGCGCTCGGTCTTCACGTTCACGCGGAAGGAGGCGGGGATCGCCTTGCGGTAATTGAGGAACTCGCCCTCGAGACGGCGGGAGAGAATCACGCTGTCGCCCACGGTGAAGGAGATGTACTTATCGCCCACGGCGAGCTGGACCTTGTCGTCGCTGTCGTCGCAGAAGCGCTCGAGATCGCCGAGCGCCGTGCCGGGCACGATGAAGCTGCAGTCGTCGCCGTAGCCCTCCACGGCCTCGCGCCGCAGCGCCAGACGGTAGCCGTCCACGGAGATGATGCGCAGCTCGTTGTTGTCGAGCTCAAACAGGGAACCCATGTAGACCGGACGCGCCTCGTTCGTGCTGATGGCAAAGCTCGTCTCGTTGATCATCTTTTTCAGCAGACCCTGCGGCAGGGCCACGCCGCGCTCCTGCTCCACGACCGGCAGGTCCGGATAATCCTCGCCCCTCATGCCGACAATGTCGAAGTTGGCCTTGCCGCACTTGACGCTGACGGTCTCGTTTTCAACCGCGAGCGTCACGATGCCGTCCGGCATGCGGCGCAGCATCTCGCAGAACAGGCGCGCCGGCAGCACGATGTTGCCGCCCTCGGCCACGTCCGCGGGGATGTTCGTATAGATCGCGCGCTTGAGATCATAGCCCGTGAGGCGCACGCCCTCGCCGGCCTGAATCAGCAGACCCTCGAGCGTCGGAATCGGGCTTTTGGAGGCTGCGGCTCTCGCGGTGGAGAGCGCCGCCTGCTGCAGAACATATTTTTCACAGGAAAATTTCATTTTTGTTTCCTCCCAAATGATTTACAAATTGTTTTTCTCTGAAGAAAGAAAGATTTAAAAAGTCGTAGTATTAGTAGTCCTGTCGAAACTGTTGAAATCGGGAAAAAAGCCCGCGCTTTCATCAAAACAGCCTGTTGAAAAATGTTTGAAAGATCCGACGGTTTTCAACAGCCTAAATTTGTGAGTGACAAAAGGGCGTCTTTTGAACATTTTTTCAACAGCAAATGTTGAAACATCGGAAAATGCCTCGCAGAGTTCGCGGTATAACCGCGAATCAATTCATATCTGTTTTTCCAGCGACATGTGCGGTGGAAAAATTCCCTGAGGCAAAGCGTCACGCGAGCCCTCGCGCCGACCAACCGAAGGGCGATGGAGCGCGAGTTCCTTCATTGAGAGCCCGGCGAAGCGGGTCTCAATGAATTAATTTCGAGAATGGATATTGCTCGTAATGTCCTGGATGGTAGAAGCCACGTCCGGATCGGACTTTAAGAGCTCCTCAATCTTCATGATCGAGGTGTGCACGGTCGAGTGGTTTTTGCCGAACTCCGCGCCGATCTGGTTGAGGGAGAGGTTCGTGTTTGTCTTGATGAGGTACATGGCGATCTGTCTTGCGAGCGAAGGTCTGCGGTCGCGGCGGTTGCCGCGCAGGTCCGAGCCCTCGAGCTGATAGTACCGCGCCGTCTCCTCGATGATGATATCCGGTGTCGGAATGTAGATGCCGGAGCGGATCACGTCCTTGATCGCGCGGTCGACGGCGGCGTTGTTGAAGGCCGTGCTCTTATCAATATTATGATAGGCCGTGAGCTTTTTCACCACGCCCTCGATCTGGCGCACGTTCGAGGTGATCTTCTCGGCGATGTAGTGCACCGTCTCGTCCGGCAGGACCATGCCGACCTGCGCGGCCTTGTTGCGCGTGATGGCCATGCGCGTCTCCAGATCCGGCGGCGCCACGTCCGCGAGGATGCCGCCCTCGAACCGGCTGCGCAGACGGTCGTTGAGATTTCGCATCTCTCTCGGCGGACGGTCGGAGGTGAGCACGATCTGCTTGTGCGCGTTGAAGAGTGCCTCATATGTGTGGAAAAATTCCTCCTGCATCTGCTCCTTGCCGGAGAAGAACTGAATGTCGTCCACCAGCAGCAGATCCGCCGAGCGGTATTTCTGCCGGAAGGACTCCATCGCGCCGGTCTGCAGCGAGCGGACCATGTGGTTGATGAACTCCTCCGCCTTTACATAGACCAGATTCGTCGCCGGATCGTTCTGGCGGATATACTGCCCGATCGCGAGCAGCAGATGCGTCTTGCCGAGACCGGAGTTGCCGTAGATGAACAGCGGGTTATAGAGCGTGCCGGGGTTCTGGGCCGCGCCCAGCGCCGCGCCGTGCGCAAAGCGGTTCGACGGGCCCACGACGAAGTGGTCGAAGGTGTAGCCCTCGAGCTCGGGCATGTCGTCCTCCATCGTGCGCTGCTCCTTATAATCGATCAGCTCGTCCTCGCCCACGATCACCTTCAGCTCGAACGGGCAGGAGAAGAGCTCATACAGCGCCTGCTTGATGAGGTTGCCGTAGCGCTTTTCAATGATGTCCCGCTTGACGGCGGAGGTCGTGTGCAGCACCAGCTGATTGTCCCCCAGATCAATGGCCGTGCAGTCGGCAAACCAGGTCTTGTATGCCGTCTCGGTCAGATTGCCGGAGAGCATATCAAGGATCATTTCCCATACCTGATTGGTAGAATCCATAACAGTACCTCTGAAAAGGGCATAGCCCCAGAAATTTTACACTCTATTATACCGCCGAACCCCCTTTTTTTCAATAGAACTTATATATAATAATGTATATATTAATATTATATTATTGTTTAAAAAGATAGCGCCGAACTTTCAACAGGCCGCCGCGTGAATGTTTGCTTTTTCGCGGCATTCTGTGATATAATTACTATTCGTGTATCTCATTAGAATGGATGGAGGAAACAGTTGATCCTAGCCACACAGACCAGCGCGATTTTCCAAGCCAAAGACAACGCCCCGCTCCCGGAGCTGCTGGAGGGGGGACGGCTTCCCGCGCTCTTTTCCGGTCTTCCGGCCGCGGCGAGAGCGCAGCTGGCCGCCGTCCTGCGCAGCGAGACGGGGCGGCCAGTCGTCGTCGTCTGTCCGGATGAATCCGCGGCGGAGAGCTTTTCGCGCGATCTGTCGCACCTGCTCGGCAAGAGCGTGCCGGTGCTCGCGGCGAGGGATTATACGTTCTATACGGCCCTGAGCGTCTCGCGCCAGACCGAGCAGCGCCGCCTCGGCGCGCTCGACCTGCTCGCGACGGACGAGAGCCCCGTGCTCGTGGCCACGGTCTCGGGCCTGCTGCAGCGCGCAATCCCAAAGCATGTGCTGCAGAGCGTCACCTTCACGATCTCAGACGGCGGGCATCTCGCGCCGGAGGACGTGGAGGACGCGCTTTTGCGCTGCGGCTACGTCCGCACGCAGCAGGTGGAGGGACCGGGACAGTTTTCCCGCCGCGGCGGCATTCTCGATCTCTTCTCCCCCTCGGAGGACAGCCCCGTGCGCATCGAGTTCTGGGGCGATGACATCGACTCCATGGGCTATTTTGACCCTGCCTCCCAGCGGCGCACCGAGAACATTTCGCGCTGCCGCATCCTGCCCGCGGCCGAGACGCTCGCCACGCTCTATCCCGGCGGCAGCCTCGCCCTCGGCGAGAAACTGCAGGAGCTCTCGAAGCGCGCCGCGCGGCGCAAGAACGAGGCGCTCGCCGCGAACCTCGCCCGCTCTCTCAAGGAGGACGCGGACGCGCTGCAGGCGTCCCTGCCGCTGCACGCGGCGGACCGCTATATGCCGCTCTTATACGAAACCTTCGAGACGGCAGCGGACTATCTCGCGCCGGACGCGATCCTCATCATGGATCAGGCCGGCCGCTGCGCCGACCGTGCGAAGGAGTATGTCAAGCAGCTCACCGAGGATATCAACCAGCTCGTGGCCGCCGGCAGCATGGCCGTGCGCGCCGAGCAGTTTTATCTCCCGTGGAAGGACCTTGTGCGAAAGCTCGCGGATTTTGCCATCTTCTTCGCCGATTCCTTCCAGCTCGGGCGCTATCCGATCGACCCGCGCGCCGTCTGCGGCGTCACGGTCAAGCAGCTGTCGAGCTACGGCGGCAGCATCCAGACCGCCATGGACGATATCTCGCACTATCTCTCTCTTGGCTTTCGCGTCGTGGTGCTCGCGGGAGACGCCCGCCGCGCGGCGATGCTCGGCGAGTTTCTGACCAATCACGACGTGCCCGCCTATGTGCAGGAGACGCCCGAGGCGCTCCCCGCGCCGGGACGGTGCCTCGTCACGGTCGGAAGCCTCTCCTCGGGTCTCGAGTACCCCCACGGCCAGCTCGCCATCCTCACGGACACGCAGATGGCCGGCGTCGGCGGCGTGCGGCGCTTAAAGACGAAAAAAAGCGCCAACCGCGAGGCGATTCAGTCCTATGCCGATCTCTCGGTCGGCGATCTCGTCGTGCACGACGTGCACGGCATCGGCCGCTTCGCCGGCATCGTGCAGATGCCCGTGGACGGGGCGGTGAAGGATTACATTAAAATTTGCTATGCGGGGTCGGACAGTCTCTACGTCCCGGCCACGCAGCTCGATATGGTGTCGAAGTACATCGGCGCGGGCGAGGATCACCCCGTCAAGCTCTCCAAAATGGGCGGCGCCGACTGGAACCGCACCAAAACCCGCGCGAGAGCGGCGGCGAAAAAGCTCGCCGTCAATCTTCTCGCGCTCTATGCCCAGCGCTCCAAAACCGAGGGCCACGCCTTCGCGCCGGACAGCCCGTGGCAGACGGAGTTTGAAGAGCGCTTCGGCTATCTCGAGACGGACGATCAGCTGCGGTGCATCCGCGAAATCAAGGCGGATATGGAACGAAGCACGCCGATGGATCGTCTCTTATGCGGAGACGTCGGCTTCGGCAAGACGGAGGTCGCGCTCCGCGCCGTCATGAAGTGCGTGCTCGACGGCTATCAGGCCGCGATTCTCGTGCCGACCACGGTGCTCGCCCAGCAGCATTTTCAGACGGCGACGCAGCGGTTTTTCGGCTTCCCGATCGAAATTCGCATGCTCAGCCGCTTCCAGACCGCGGCGGAAAACCGCAGGACGCTCGAACAGATCCGCTCCGGCGAGTGCGATCTCGTCATCGGCACGCACAAGCTGCTGCAAAAGAGCGTTGAATTTAAAAAGCTGGGCCTTCTCATCGTCGATGAGGAGCAGCGCTTCGGCGTCGGCCATAAGGAGCATATTAAGGAATTAAGCCGCAACGTCGACGTGCTCACGCTCTCGGCCACGCCCATCCCGCGCACGCTGAATATGGCCCTGTCCGGCATCCGCGACATGTCCACCATTGAGGAGCCGCCGCAGGACCGCGTGCCCGTGCAGACCTTCGTCATGGAGCACGACTGGAACATCCTCTGCGACGCCATGCGCCGCGAGCTGCAGCGCGGCGGGCAGGTCTATTATCTCCACAACCGCATTGACAACATCGAGCGCACCGCGCTCAAGATTGCCAAAATGGTCGACGGCGCCACCGTCGCCGTGGCGCACGGGCAGATGAACGAGGAGGAGCTCTCCACCGTCATGCGCTCCGTCGCCGAGGGCGAGACGCAGATTCTCGTCTGCACCACGATCATCGAAACCGGCATTGATATCGCGAACGTCAACACCCTCATCATCGAGGACGCCGACCGCATGGGCCTCGCGCAGCTGCACCAGATCCGCGGCCGCGTCGGCCGATCGAACCGCCGCGCGAGCGCGTATCTCACGTTCCGGCAGGGCAGACAGCTCACGGAGCTCGCCGAAAAGCGCTTAAACGCCATCCGCGAGTTTGCCGAGTTCAACTCCGGCTTCCGCATCGCCATGCGCGATCTCGAGCTGCGCGGCGCGGGCAATCTCCTCGGCGCGGAGCAGTCGGGCCATATGATCGACGTGGGATATGATATGTATCTCAAGCTGCTCGAGGAGGCCGTGCAGGAGCTCCGCGGCGAGCCCGTGCAGAAAAAAGCCGAGTGCTCGGCCGATCTCGCGATCTCGGCGAACATTCCCGAGAGCTATGTGCCGAGCAGCGAGCAGCGCATGGATCTCTACCGCCGCATCGCGCTCGTGCGCACGGAAGAGGAGGCCGACGATCTCATGGACGAGATCATCGACCGCTTCGGCGATCCGCCGCCCTCGGTCAACAGCCTTGTGCGCGTGGCGCTGCTGCGCGGCGAGGCGGGCAAGGCCGGCGTCACGGACATCGCGCAGAAAAACGGCCAGCTGCGCTTCCGGCTCGAGGAGTTCGATATGGAGATCGTCTCCGCGCTCTATGCCATGCCGGACTATAAGGGCCGCCTGCGGGTCGACGGCGGCAGCGTTCCGGCCGTGCTCTTAAAGCTCAAAACCCGCAGTAAAGTCATCGAACAGGCCAGAGCGTTCCTGCGCGACTGGCAGACCATAAAAGAACAGATCGAAGAAAACCGCCAAACCGTAAAGGAGACTTAAAACATGAAGAAAACCATCACCCTTTTGCTGGTCCTCGCGCTCTCGCTGGGCCTGCTCACGGCCTGCGGCTCCACGGAGATCCGCAGCTATCAGGAAGACGCCGAGACGGAGGATATCTTTGCCAACGCCCTCACCGCCTATGACCCCGACACCCTCGTCGCAACGGCGGACGGAACGAGCGTTTACTGGAACGAATTTGCCTACTGGCTGGCCTATATTGGCTCGCAGATCGCACAGCCCGATGAGGAGGGCAAGATCGACTGGTACGCCGCCGAGGGCAGCGAGGAGCCGCTCGCCGAGACGCTGCTGGCGAACGTGCACGACAGCATCCTGCAGTACCACATTCTCGAGGGCATGGCCGCCGAGCGCGGCATCGAGTTCGGCGAGGAAGGCGAGGAGTACGTCGAGGGCATGATTCAGGACGCCATCGCCTCCATCGCCGGCGAGGAGGGCACCGAGGAGGACCTCTCCGCATATCTGAAGGACTACTATCTCGACATGGACGTCCTGCGCTATCAGGGCAAGATCCAGTATCTCTACACCAAGCTCTTTGAGGAGCTCTTCGGCGCCGACGGTGAGAAGGTCAGCGACGAGGACGTGGCCGAGTACGTCGAGGAAAACGGCCTCATGCTCGCCAAGCACATCCTCTATTCCGTCACGGACGAGACCGGCGCCGAGCTGGATGACGCCGCCAAGGCCGAAAAGAAGGCCGCCGCCGAGCAGGCCGTGCAGCAGCTGCGCGGCATCACCGACAACGAGGCGCTTGTGCAGAAGTTTGATGAGATCATGAACGCCGAGAGCGAGGACCCGGGTCTGGCCTACTATCCGGACGGCTACGTCTTCGGACCCGGCGAGATGATGGAGGAGTTTGAAAACGGCGCCAAGGCGCTCGGCGACTTCGAGGTGTCCGACCCCGTGGAGACCTCCGCCGGCTACCACGTCATCCTCCGTCTGCCGCTCAAGGGCGACTCCAACGTCGGCGCCGACAACAACGGCAACGACGTCTCCCTGCGCTATCAGGTGGCCATGGAGCAGTTCAACGATCTCGCCACCGCCCGCACCGAGGCCGCCGAGATCGTCTGGGAGAAGGGCTTTGAAAACCCCGATCTCAATAAGATCTTCGGCGGCCAGAGCAGCGGCGGCTTCTTCGCCAAGCTCTTCGGCAAGTAAAAAACAAAAATGGGCCGCTGCAAAAAATGCAGGCGGCCCTTTCGATTTATCCTACGCAGGAAAAAAGCATGTCATCCTGAGCGAAACGAAGTGAAGTCGAAGGATCTTGGCAGAGCAGCCGGATAGACGCTGGAGGTTCTGTCTTGCTGCGGTGCCAAGATCCTTCCACTCCGCGCTGTTGCGCTCCGCTCAGGATGACATGATTCTGGCTTCCTATTCTCAAAATACAATTGGGCG
>JAZPZZ010000161.1:0-2322 GCA_045544935.1 Oscillospiraceae bacterium
GCTGTCTCGATCGAGACAGCCCTTTCGGGGTTATGCGTTAAAATCAGTCAGCAGCCTTCTGGGCAGCTTCCGCGGCGGCCTGCGCGGCGGCGGCAGCCTTCTGCGCGGCAGCAGCGTCGCCTGCGGCGGCAGCGGCCTGCGCCTCAGCGGCGGCCTTCTGCGCGGCGGCAGCGGCGGCCTGCGCGGCGGAGACAGCCTCAGCCACGGGCTGAGCGGGAGCCGCGTACACGGGCTGGGCAACCGGCTGAACGGGAGCCGCGTACACGGGCTGCACGGGAGCGGCAGCGGTGTAAGCCTGGGCCTTGACGGCCTTCTTGGCCTTCTTGTAGGCCTTGCGGACCATGGAGGCGACGATGGCGAAGAGCAGAGCGACGCAGGCCAGAATGATCAGAGCCTTGAGCTGCTCCTTGCCCGGGATATCGCCAATGATGTGGCCCCACGGATTCAGAGCGCCGTCGGACACGCCGAAGGCATAGCCCTTGAAGCCGCCGGTCACGAAGGTCGCGATCACGCCGCCGATGGCAGAGATGGCGGAGATCCAGCCGAACACCTTTGCGGCGCCGGTGCACTTTCCGAACAGGGCCAGCAGGCCGAAGAGGCCGCCGAGCAGACCCGCGACGGAGCCGATGAGCATCAGAGCGTAGGTGACGAGCTTGCCGATGACTTCCTTCATAACGGCAGGACCCTGGAACTCGTTGATGTAGTCGATGCCGGCGTTGGCGATGGTCTCGGCCACGTCGAGGTCAACGACGGGATAGCCGTTGCGGACCATGATGCCGCCGTTCTCCTTCATGTAGATGCCGGTGGCGGGATCGAAGTTCGGTCCGAGGTATTCATCCTTGCGGAGGATGGTGAGCATGCTGGGAACGACCTCGTCGCCTTCGCCCTCAGACTTCGGGAAGCCCATGGCGTTGGCGTCTTCCGTATCCCAGAAGCCGGGGAAGACAGCGGCGATGACGGTGTCGCGGTCACTCTCTTCAATGTTGTTGTACATGGTGTCGAACAGCTTGCCGGGCACTTCGCTCTCGAGCGGGTAAACCTGGCCGACGTAGTTGTTCTGGTAAGCAGGCTGAGTCATCAGACGGGCGAGACCCACGGACAGCGTCACGGAGCCTTCCTCGAACACGGACAGCTGCTTGAGACCATCGGCGAGCTGCTGCTGGCCGGCGGCGTAATCGGCATAGCCCTGCGCGAGCTGCGCTTCGCCGGCGGCGACCTGCGCCTGGCCGTCCTCATACATCTTGAGCTTGGCGTTGGCGTCAGCCACGAAGCCCTGGAACCAGTTCGGGAAGTTGTCGGCATCCTGCGGGATGTCGATGCTCATGCCGAGGGTGTTGGTGATGAGGTCGGTGCTCAGCACGGCGCGGACCGTGCTCAGGAAGGTCTGCTCCGCGGTGCGGATGGCAGCGTCATAGGTGTTGCCGCCCAGATCCAGCGGATCGAGGGGGTTGTTGTGCAGAAGATCGCTGGTGCCGTTCACGATGGCTTCCTTGGTGCTCTTCCACTGACCGATGAGGCCGTTGACGGTGTTGAGCGTGCCCTGCAGTTCCTTGCCCTTGTTGTAGGCGTCGGTGTTGGCGGCGAGCTCGGCCTTGCCGGCGGCGAGCTGGGCTTCACCGGCTGCCAGCTGGGCAGCACCGTCGGCGAGCTGGGCCTTGCCGTCTTCGACCTGAGCGACGCCATCCAGATAGACGTCGAGGTTCTCTCTCAGCTGCTGAATGCCGGGCAGGAGCTCGTCGTTGATCTGAGCCAGACCGGAGTCCTGGTCCTCGGTCTTGTAGTCCTTGATATTCAGCACGTCCTTCATGCCGGCGACTCCGGTGAACAGACCGAAGAGGCTCGCGGCGATCAGGCAGAGGCTGAGGATCGCAAGCAGTACTTTTTTCATATTCATCCTCCACTCTACTGCTATTCTATTTCGGGCCATTATCCCGAATCGTACTCCTAAAATATAGCTTAATTTTCGCCAATTAGCAAGAGTCGGTGAACAAAAATTTGCGCACTGTTGAAAAATTTATTTTTTAAACAAAAATGTTACAAAAGTTTGTGCAAAAATTTGCCGGTTTTTGAAACCTTGTCCCGCGATAAATCGTCCCTTTCTTGTGATGCGTTTGGATTTATGATAAGATCATTTCAGAAAGACCCGACAGAGAGAAAGGGGACTTCGATATGCTCAAAACGAAGAAGGAGCGCGCGTATCTCATCGCGATCCTTTTGGTGCTCGCAGCGATCATCGGCGTGATCGTCTTCGGCATCCACCTGCGCCGCAGCGCCGCCGAGGCGGCCGCCGCCGCGACACCCGCGCCGACGGCGGAGCAGAAG
>JAZPZZ010000162.1:0-10865 GCA_045544935.1 Oscillospiraceae bacterium
CCGGCGTTGATGCGAATAATTCCCGTCCCGGGAATTAATCGAACAGCACGGCGGCGACCTGACCGGCCAGATCGGCACGGCTCAGCTCGGCCAGCGTTTCGAGCGCGCAGTTGACCTCCACGTCGCCCTGCTGCAGGACAAAGCCTGCGCGGATGGGGCGAACGTCGTCAGAGAGCGTGAGATTGCCGGGCTCGCCCTGCTCCTGCAGGAGCAGATTGGCAGCCGTCACGATCTCCGCGCCGCAGCGCTCGCGGTCCTTCGCATTGAAGGCCACGGCCTCGCTGCCGGTGGAAGCGGCCTTGCAGGCGAGCTTCGCCATGGCGGAGACGTAATCGCCGACGGGCATGTCGCAGATCTTATTGAGCGCACGGTCAAACGCCTCGCCCACCATGGACTGCTTCAGGCCCAGCGTGCTCTTTTTGGCCTCCATGCCGGCGAGTCTGCCGAGGCGCTCTGCGCGATCCTCCGCGTCCTTGACGCCGCTGCGGAGGGTCTCCCAATAGGCGTCCTCCGCCTTTTTCTCATATTCGGCGCGGATCTCGGCGCAGCGCTCCTTGGCCTGAGCCGCAATCTGCGCGGCCTCGGCGCGGGCGTCCGCCTCGATGCGTCCGGTGATTTTTTCAATACCTGTCATGTTTTGTTCTCCCTCCGTTCGGGTGGCGGGATGATCATCAAATGGCGAAGAGCATCATGATGGACGCCAGCAGGCAGAGGATGGCGTAGAACTCGACGGTGATGCAGAACACCATGCCCTTGGCCCAGTCATCCGGCTTCTTGGCCAGAATGTTGATGGAAGCGGCAGCCACACGGCCCTGCGCAGCAGCGGAGATCAGACCGCCGATGGCGATGGGCAGGCACGCAGCCAGGAAGCGGCAGCCGAGCGCAACGTCCATGCCGCCGTTGGCCTGGAAGGCCGCGAGCACGCGGGAGTTGGCCAGGAACCAGACCACGAAGCCGTACAGACCCTGCGTGCCGGGGATGACCTGCATGATCATTGCCTTACCGAACTTATCCGGATCCTCACTGATCAGACCCGCACATGCCTCACCGGCGATGCCGGTACCTTGGGCAGAGCCCGCGCAGGCCAGAGCCGCAGCCAGAGCCGCGCCGAGCAGACCGATTGCCAGACCGCCGAATGATTCCAGAAATCCCATGATATAATCCTCCTTGATTGAATTGAATTACGTAATTACAGGTGGTTTTCCACGTCAACATACTTGGTGTTGATCTCCAGCGGCCTGAAGGGCTTGCCGCCGTCCTGATAGAACTTGCCGAAGTATTCCAGACACTGCAGACGCAGATCGTGCACGAAGCAGCCCAGCAGGTTCAGCGCGAAGTTGAGCGCGTGGCCCACGAGGAAGATCACGACGAAGAGCAGGAACGTCATGACGTTCGGCTTGTTGCCGCCCATCGGCATGGTGGCGAGATTGTTGAACACCTGCGCCACGACGCTGCCCGCGAGCATGAGCGCCATGAGTCGGGAATACGAGAGAATGTCGCCCAGCCAGCCGGTCACGCCGTTATAGATCGCGGCGAAGACGGCCGTCACCTTGCCGAAGCCCTTGGCCGGATAGGCCGCGCCGTAGATCAGCATGAGCGCGCCGATGCACAGCACGATCGGGATGCCGGCGACGTTGCCGATCTTGAACACGAACAGCACCAGACCCGCGAGGATGACGAACCAGGAGCCCTCTTCGAAGATGGCGCTCTTGGCATCGCCCTTTTTGATCTTCGCGACCATGGAGATGATCATGCCGGTGAACAGCTGCAGAACGCCGAGCGCGAGCGCGCCGTACAGGACGGTGGTCGTGTCGTTGAGCGGGTTCAGCAGGGGCTTGGTAAGGAAATTCGGGCCCATCTCGACGCCCTTGAACATCTTATAGAGCGTGGGGATGAGGTCGCCGAAGAAGCCACCCGTGAGCGCGCCGAAGATGAAGGTGGAGATACCGCCCTCCAGCAGCAGGTTCACGAAGGTCTTCGAGCCTCGTTTGGGCTTGACGAAATGCTTGACGATGAGCGCGGCCGCGATCATCAGAAGACCATAGCCCATATCCGCCATCATAATGCCGTAGAACAGAATGAAGAACGGCGCCATGAGCGGGTTCGGGTCGAGCGTGCCGTAGGCCGGAAGGCTGTACATGTTGGTGACCATGTTCAGCGGCTCTGTCACGGCAGAGTTTTTCAGCTTGACCGGGACGGTGGCGTATTCCTCCTCCGTAGGCTCTGTGAACTCCCAGGAGCAGTCATACTTCGAGAGGACCTCAACCACGCGGTCCTCCTCCGGCGCCTCCATCCAGCCGTTGAGGCAGACGACAAGGTCCGTGCCGACCATGCGCTCGGCCGCCTCGGCCTTGCCGATGAAGACGTTGGCGCGGTCGATGCTGAGCTTGATCGCATCGCGATGCGTGGCGTAAGCGGCGATCTGCTTTTCAAGCGCGGCGCGGCTCTCGCCGATCGCGGCGACCTGCTTTGTCTGCGCTTCGATCTGCTCCTTGGCGGTGCCGGTCGTGCCGGCCACGCTCGCAATGGCGAAGCCGAACGCGCGCAGCGCCTGGAGCGCTTCCGCCTGCACGCTCTTATGACAGACGAGCACGGTATAGTGCGCGTCCTTGTCCGCGTTCACGGGGAACAGTTCCGCCTCGGGAGCGGCCTCGGCGAGCGAGCGCTGCGCCTCCGCCAGATCCATCACGGCGGGAATGGTGCCGAGAATCACATCCGCGCTGCCGGTGCCCTTCGTTTCGAGCGGGAGATCGAGGCCGGTCCACGGGCCGAGGGCCTCCATGGACGAGCGCAGACGCGTCTCCTCGCTCGTCAGGCGGCGGATCTGCGCTTCGAGATCCTCCATCTGAGAAGCGGCCTCCAGCTCACGGTGGTATGCGTTCTCATCCAGAAACTCCGCCTCCGACACCTCGGGGCGGCCGCTGAGGAGTTTGGACTTCACGGGCGCATATTTATCCAGCAGGCCGAGCGCGGCGGTGAGCCTTGCCTGGTCCGCTCTGGCCTCCGTGAGTCCTCCGGATTCCGGACGAAGCTGCGCGGCGTCCCCCTCCTGGGGCAGCTCCGGCTCCGTGACCGACACGCAGCCGAGCAACATCAAATCGCGGAGAAGGGCTTCCTTTTGCTCCCGAACGACCATGAGCTGCAGCTTTTTCATTTTTACAATGGCCATCAGCTATTCACGATCCTTTCCACGATGAGTGACGCCGCCTGGTCCAGTCTTGCTTCCGCGCGTGTCCGCATGGTAGCCTCGCGATTCTTCGTCGTGGCCGCGAGCGCTTCGGCGTCCTGCGTGGCCTTCTCGTCGGTCTTGGAGCACAGGGCTTTGAGCTCTTCGCGCGCTTTATTCAGCGCCGCTTCCACTGCCTCCTTGCCGTCGCGTTCGGCCGCGTCAATCGCCTCGGCGGCAGCCTGCGTCGCTTCCAGCTTGATCTGCTTGGCACGCTCTTCCGCTTCCCGGACCGTATTGATCGCTTCAAATGACATTCACACACCTCCCGACATGTATATTTCTGAACAATGACGCATGGTCCCTGTGTGATATAAGAAAGCCATGCGTGGAATTCAACAACATGATACCTCATTTTGAACGATTTCGCAAGCCTGTGACCCGCCATTTTACTGCAAAATCACTAATTATTTTTGTGACAGCACCGTTAAATTTCTGTTGATTTTGCTAGTTTTTTCACCTGTTTGTTACATAATTGACAAAACAAGGGCCCATATCCCCCCGCATTTTCATCGTTTTCACAAAGCCCGTTTTTGTATGGTTACTCAACACTTTTCCTGTTATCGATTCTTTTTATTTTCTGAATTTCCGGAACTCCGGCTTGCCTTCCGCGCGAATGTGCGTTATAATCGAATTGTTCAAATATTGAAAATAATTTGGAGGTGCTTCTATGCCCGGCAAGAGACGCTTCGGGGATCGCAAGGAAGGCCGCCTGCTGCGGTCTCTCGACCCCTTCTATAAATTCATTCCCTACATCATGGTGCAGAAAAACGACGCCTGCAATCAGTTTGAAGACTCCGCTGAGATCACGGAGACCGACCGCTGGATGCGCGAAAAGCGCAAGGAGGGCTACAAGGGTATCGGTTACCTGCATCTGTTCATCGCGGCGTACGTGCGTCTGGTGAGCCAGCGTCCGGCGGTCAACCGCTTCATCGCGGGCCGGCGGATCTACGCCAGAAATAATATCGAGGTCGTGCTTACGGTTCGCCGCGGCATGAGCGCCGAGGCCGGCGAGACGACGATCAAGGTCATCTTTGACCCGTACGACACGGTCTTCGACGTCTACCACAAGATGAACGAGAAGATCGACGAGATCAAATACGGCGAGGAGGACAACAACACCGAGCAGGTCGCTTCCGCCCTGACGAAGCTCCCCCGCTTTGTGCTGCGCTTTGCCATCTGGATTCTGAAGGTCATGGACTACTTCGGCGTCATCCCGCAGAGCCTGCTCGACGCGAGCCCCTTCCACGGCTCCATGATCATCACGGACCTCGGCTCGCTCGGCATCAGCCCGGTCTACCATCATCTGTATAACTTCGGCACCCTCCCCGCCTTCATCGCCTTCGGCTCGAAACGAAAAGCCTATGAGATCCAGTCCGACGGCACGGTGGCGCAGCGCAAGTACATCGACTTCAAGATCAACACCGACGAGCGCATCTGCGACGGCTTCGACTACGCGCAGGGCTTCAAGATGTTCAAGATGTACATCAAGCAGCCGGAGCTGCTGGAGAATCCGCCCGAGAGAGTCGTGGAGGACGTGTTCTGAATCCAAAAGAGAGTCTGCTGCGCGGGCTCTCTTTTCTCATTCACATTTTCCTCTTTCTTTCTCGGGGCAAATGTGGTAAACTGGCTCACAGCAACCGGGAAAGGAGGCGAGCGGAATGCCGCGGGAAAAGGGCACCAAACAGGCGGCGGCCAACCGGAAGGCGTATCACGACTATTTCGTGCTGGAAAAGTACGAGGCGGGCGTGGAGCTCTTCGGCACCGAGGTCAAGAGCATTCGGGCCGGCACGGTGAATCTGAAGGATTCATTCTGCGCGGTGAAAAACGGCGAGCTCTTCGCGCACGGCATCCACATCAGCCCCTACGAGCACGGAAGCTACTACAACAAAGACCCCGACCGGCCGAAGCGGCTCCTCATGCACAAGCGCGAGATTCTCAAGCTGCAGGCGCGCGTACAGCAGGACGGGCTGACGCTCATCCCGCTGAGCCTCTATTTCAAGGACAGCCGCGTGAAGGTAGAGCTCGGCCTCTGCAAGGGCAAAAAGCTCTACGACAAGCGCGAGGCCGCGGCCGAGAAGAGCGCAAAGCGCGACATAGACCGCGCTATGAAGGAACGTTATTAATGACAAAGGAGATAGAACATGAGCAATCCCATCGTAACCATTGAAATGGAAAACGGCGGCGTGATCAAGGCGGAGCTCTATCCCGATATCGCCCCGAACACGGTCAACAACTTCATCAGCCTTGTGAAAGAGGGCTTCTATGACGGCGTGATCTTCCACCGCGTGATTCCCGGCTTCATGATTCAGGGCGGCGATCCCCAGGGCACCGGCATGGGCGGCCCCGGTTACTGCATCCGCGGCGAGTTCACCGCAAACGGCTTCAAGAACGATCTGAAGCACACCCGCGGCGTGCTCTCCATGGCCCGCACCATGATTCCCGACACGGCCGGCAGCCAGTTTTTCATCATGCACAAGGACTCCCCGCATCTGGACAACCAGTACGCCGCCTTCGGCAAGGTCATTGAGGGCATCGAGGTCGTGGACGAGATTGCCCGCGCCCCGCGCAACATGATGAACGACAAGCCCAAGGCCGACCAGCGCATGAGGAAAGTCACGGTCGACACGCAGGGCGTCGACTACCCCGCTCCGGAGAAGCTGCCGGGCAGATAATCGGAAAGCGGGTCGTCGAGGACGCCGACCCCTACGAAACAAAATCCAAGCAGCAGCGTCCTATTCACAGTTGATTCTATCCATCACGCACAGCGTGATACCGATTTCCCTTTACCGAATCGAAGCGATATGCTTCGATTCGGAGAGGAAGACCGGGGAAGCGGATACAAAGCCGTCGGGCAAGGCATCGCCTTCGCCCGGCTGCGGCGTGGAGCGCGCCCGGTCTGACGACGCGGGGATGTCTCGGTTTCGACGGGGGCGTGGAGGCAGGAATAGCGGGCGGCGGCGCCTGACCGCCATAAAACGGGCAACCTTATAAATTAAAGAACAACGATAACACTGTTCTTCTCGCTGCTTAATTAGCGAGCGTTCCCGCCGGGAGGCCCACGGCCCGGATGCGGAGCGTCGATGAGTGGGGAACGTGAGTGCGCAAAGCTTTGAGCGCGCCACGCATCAAGAAGCTACCGGACTGGCAGGCTTGCGTGTTGGCCTGTGACGAAGGGAACGGATGGGTTCGGCCCATCAAAACAACCCGCTGCGCCCGGAGAAGTTCCTGTTAAAGTGCTTTCGGACGCGGGTTCAACTCCCGCCATCTCCACCAAAGAAGGAGTCCTCACCGTAAGGTGAGGGCTTCTTTTTGCATTGGGCGGGAGTTGAACCCGTTGTCATCCCCGAGCGGTTTCGCCGCGCAGCGGCGGGAGCGAGTGGGGACATCGTGCACGAAGTGCCGTCAGGCACTTCAACTCCCGCCATCTCCACCAAACAGAAAGACCTCACTGACAAGTGAGGTCTTTCTGTTTGGTTTGACATTCAGAATTCTTCAGCGTCAAAGCATTTGATTTGTCAGACGTTCTGTGTTATGCTGAATCAGATCATTTTTCGAAGGAGGAAAAACATGAAAAAGACAATTGCATTGATTCTCACGCTCGTGATGATCTTTGCGCTGTGCGCCTGCGGGGCCAAACAGGACGCGCAGGGCAGCGACGAGGCTGCGGCCTGGACGCGCGAAGGCGCCTTCCAGGACGAGGAGGGCAACTACGCCTACATCGCCCTCAGCGAGGACCCGGACTATGAGGGCTGGTCCGTCATGTTCATGCACGGCGACGAGTCGCACGGTTGGTTCATTCCGCAGGAGGGCGACAAGCTCCACGGCAACCTCATTCCCGACTATGATGAGGGCGAATACATCGTGACCGTCTCCGAGGACGGCGAGGACGGCATTCTCATCGAGGTCGAGGGCGGCGAGAGCTATCACCTCGCGGCGCTCGAGATGCCGGAGTTCAAGATGACGATGCAGATCAACATCGAGGGTTTAGGCGAGATCGCCTACGCTCCCGAGGGAGAGTCACCCGAGTTTGATGATGAGTTCCCCACGCAGTCTGCGGTGCAGAATCTTGAGGAGGCCGCCTCCTTCGTGCTTGCGGCCAAGCCCGAGGACGGCTGGAAGTTCGTGAAGTGGACGAAGGACGGCGAGGACTTCTCCACCGAGGATCAGATCACCGTGGAGGTCACTGAGGACGTCGAATACATCGCGGTCTTTGAGAGCGCGGAATAAACCGAAAACGAGAAAAGCAGCCGGTATCAAACCGGCTGCTTTTTTATTTCAGTTCGCGCTTGTTCGGACCCTCGGAGTCCCTCGCTTCCTGCTGCTTTAAGAACGCCCGATACTCCTCGGTAAAGCGCGTTTCGGGCGGATCGATCTCGGAGAGGTCGGCGTCCAGCGGCCGGATCTCCGCCGGCTGCGCATCTTCCCTGCCGAACCACTGCTGCTTCTTTGCGCGGAACCAATCTGCAAGCTTCATTGTTCTTCCTCCAAAAAAGTGCGATACGGTTTTTTACTGACAATAGCCGGTGCTCCAGTCGAGCACGCTGCGCATGCGCTCCCCTGCCTGCCAGGCGCGGAGATTCTCCTCGCAGATCGAGAGAATGTTCTCGCGCGTGATATCCAGATGCAGGCCGCCTGTGATGTGCGGCGTGATGAGAAGATTCGGCACGGCATAGAGCGGATGCCCGTCCGGAAGCGGTTCCGTCTCGAGCACGTCGACCCAGAGGGCCGTGAAGCGGTCCGTAACCGCGCGGTCCAGCAGCGCCTCGAGCGGAATGACCGAACCGCGGCCGACGTTCATGAAATAAGAGCCCTCTTTGCATTTGGAGAGCATGGCGGCGTCGAAGAGGTGGTGCGTCTCCGGCGTGCCGGGAAGGCACAGGGCCACGACGTCCGCTGACGGGAGCTCGCGCTCCAGATCGGAGAGCAGGCAGACGCGGTCAAACTCCGGCGGGCACTGCCCCGCTCTGCGGCGCACGCCGACGAGCTCGCAGCCGAAGGCGCGCATGCGCTTGGCAAACTCACGGCCGAGGTTCCCCGTGCCAACGACGAGCACGCGTTTGCCGCGGGGCGAGACGACCGCGCCGAGATCGCGCCACTGCGCGGCCTTCTGCAGATCGTAATACCCCGGGAGCTTCTTCATCATGGCGAGGAGCATCGCGACCATGTATTCCGCGATGCCGACACCGTAGGCGCCGGTGGCCGTGGTGAGCAGGAGGCCGCGGTCTTTGAGCACCCTGGACCCTGCATAAACATCCGCGCCGGAGGACAGCAGCTGCATCCAACGGAGCTTTTCCGCCGACTCCACCATGGCAAGCGGCGGGTTTCCGATGAGCGCGTCGGCGTCCGCAAGCGTCTCGGCGGTAACCTCCGCGTCGGTGCAGAATCGGATCTCGTTCTCCCCGGCAGCGGCGCGCAGGCGCGCCTCCTCCTCGGGCGAGAAGGTGCCGACGACTTGAATTGTTTTCATAAGCATCACCTTTTCGTAAAGACGCCGGGGCAGACACCCCGGCGTCGATTGGTTCAGTTCCAAAAGTCCGTGCCGGTCACGCCGATGTCCTTGGCCTTGAACGTCGGGTTCTTGCCGGCCTTGCGCTGGGCGCGGTAGTCATCGAGCGCACGCACAGCAGTGCGGCCGAGGATGACGATGACGGGCACGTTGATGATAACCATGAGCGCCTGCAGGAGGTCGGCGGTGTCCCACGCGAGACCCGCGGAGATGACCGCGCCGACAAAGACGAGCGCCGCGCAGAAGAGACGCCAGCAGGTCATGAAGCCCTTGCCCGGGTCACGCTTCAGGATGAAGCGCCAGCAGCCCTCGGTGTAGTAATAGTTGCCGATGAGCGTGGTGAAGGCGAAGAGGCAGACCGCGATCGTCATGAACACGGGGCCGAAGCCGCCGAGGGCGGCCTTCATGGAAGCGGCGACGTAAGGCGCACCCTTGAGCTCGGCGTCGGGCGTGACGCCGGAGAACAGGCACATGAACGCCGTGGCCGAGCAGATGAGCAGCGTGTCGATGAAGACGGAGAGCATCTGCACGAGGCCCTGCTTTGCGGGGTGGGAGACGTCCGCGGCTGCGGCGGCGTTGGGCGCGGAGCCCATGCCGGCCTCGTTGGAGTAAAGACCGCGCTTGATGCCCCACATGATGGCGCTGCCGGCGAAGCCGCCGAAAATGGCCTTGAAGTCGAAGGCGGACTTGAAGATGCTGCCGAAGACCGCGCCGAAGCTCTTGATGTTCAGCACGATCACGACGAGGGACACGACGATGTACAGCACGCCCATGAGCGGGACGAGCACCTCCGTGACCTTCGTGAGGCGCTTGGCGCCGCCGAGGACGGACGCCGCGAACAGCACCGCCAGCACCGCGCCGACGACGACGGAGGTCGTCTTGCCGTAGAAGGAGAAGGAGGAGAAGGTGTCCTGCGTGTTATAGGCCGCAAGCATGTTATATCCCACCGCGTAGGTGAGAATGAGAACGATGGCGAAGATGACGCCGAGCCAGCGCTGCTTGATGGCCTCCTGCATATAGTAGGACGGGCCGCCGAAGCTGGAACCGTCGGGATTGCGCTTTTTATAGATCTGCGCGAGCGTGGACTCGACGAAGGCGGAAGCGCCGCCGAGCACGGCCGTGACCCACATCCAGAAGATGGCGCCGGGGCCGCCGAGGCAGATGGCCGTGGAGACGCCCATGATGTTGCCAGTGCCGACGCGGGAGGCCGTGGAGACCATGAGCGCGCCGAAGGAGGACGTGGACTCGAGATTGACGGGCTTCTCCGTGACGACACGGATGGACTCGCCGAAGAGATTGAACTGCAGGCCCTTGAGCCGGATGGTGAAATACACTCCGGCGAGGACGAGGATCAGCGGGACGATATACGGCTGATAGAGCACACCGCTGATGGCGTTTACGACATTGTCAATGGCGTCGATCATTCAAAAAGCATTCCTCTCTGATTTTCCTCTCTAAAGCTGTGGATAAGAGCAGTATACCGGAAAAGTGCATCTTTGACAAGAAAATTCTGTATAGTTATGCATTCAGTTCGCGCGCAAGGCAAATCAGGCGCGAGACGTTCCGCTGCAGCTGATCGCGCTCGAGCGCGCCGGAGCGGAGAGCGTTCAGAATGCTCCTGTAATCCGCCTTCGTGCCGGGCATGAGCACGTCGTTGCCGGAGGCGGGGATCTTCCCGGGATGCGCGATCGGGTGGGCGGAGCGCTTGTCCTTCATCTGTGCGATGAGCCAATCGGTCATCACAACGCCGTCGAAGCCGAACTCCGCGCGCAGCACGTCCTCAATGAGATCGCGCCGCTCGGAGGTGTGCACGCCGTTTAACAGATTATAGGACGTCATCACCGTGCGGGGATGACTCTCGCGCACCGCGATGGCAAAGCCTCGCAGGTAGAGATCACGCAGAGCGCGGTGGCTCACGACGCTGCTGGACTGGAAACGGTTGGTCTCCTGATTGTTGGCGCAGTAGTGCTTGATCGTGACGGCCCTGCCCGGATGCCGCTGCACGCCGCGCGTGACGGCGGCAGCCATGCGGCCGGAGAGGAGCGGGTCCTCGGAATAATACTCGAAGTTGCGGCCGCCGTAGGGCATACGGTGCATGTTCGCGCCGGGGCCGTACAGGCAGGAAACGTC
>JAZPZZ010000163.1:0-5029 GCA_045544935.1 Oscillospiraceae bacterium
GCTACGATCCGACTCCCCCTCCCGCGCAGGGCAGAGAACAGACATAAAAATGTGAGGCGAATTCGAAGAATGCACGAATTCGCCTCACATTTTGCTGCTGCGCACGGATTCAGACGCCGTAGGGCGGTCCCTTGGGGCCGCCGTGCCCGGTCCGGCAGATTCGGCGGCGGCAAGCCACCGCCCTACGCTCCCTTTTGGTGCGGTGCCAAAAAGCCGGAGGGGCAAGCCCCTCCCCTACGTTCGTCTTTTCAATCTCCGCGTATTAATAATACACTTCCCACAAAATCAATCCCTTCGCCGGGGCGGTTTTTCCCGCCGCGGCGCGGTCTCGGGCTTCCAGAATGCTCTGCATTGTCTCCGCGTCCCGCTCGCCGAGGCCGACCTCCAGGAGCGTGCCGGTCAGAATGCGCACCATGTTCCAGAGAAAGCCGTTGCCGGTGAAGGTCAGGCGCACCTCGTCTCCCAGCCGCTCCACGTTGATGGAATCGACGCGGCGGACGGGGGATTTTTTCATGCGCTTGTCGGAGCAGAAGCTCGTGAAATCGTGCTCGCCGCAGAGGTATGTCGCCGCTTTTCGCATGGCGCCCAGATCCAGCGGCCGCGGCTCGGGCACGCGGTAGCGCCGCTCAAAGACGTCGGGCGCGTCGCTGTTCCAGACGCGGTAGACGTAGGTCTTCCCCTTCGCGTTCAGCCGCGCGTGGAATCTCGGCGCGGCCTCCTGCAGGTCTATCGCGCCGATGTCCGCGGGGAGCGCGGTACGAAGCTCGCGCAATATCGCCTCCGGCGTTCGCTCCGTTTTGGCGCGAAAGGAGACGACCTGTGCTCGGGCATGGACGCCCGCGTCCGTGCGGCCGGAGGCCGCGGTCTCGACGGGCTGGTTCAAAATGCGCGAGAGGGCGGACTCCACCTTCTCCTGCATCGTGTCGGGCGTGTTCCCCTGCCGCTGCCAGCCGCGATACCGCGTGCCGTCATAGCAGAGCGTGAGTTTGTAATTCGGCATCATTAAGCCCTCCATAACGACCACATCCCGCGAATCTGCGAGACGATGCGGTCATAGGTCCAGAGCTGCGCGGTGTTGGACGCGCTGTTCGGGTCGTGGACGCGGTACATGCCGTTTTCCAGCCCCGTGAGGAGCAGAAAATGGCCGCCCTCCGTAAAATCGCCGGGGCCGACGCAGCAGAGGACGAGCCGCCCCTGCTCCAGCTCCTGCGCGATGCTGCTCTCGCCGAGCGCCAGCACCTGCACATGCAGGCCGAAGGCCGCGCCGGCCTCCGGGATAAAGGCCCAGCTCGTGCCGTTGTCGGGCACGTTGTAGCCGTGCTCCTCGGCGTACTGCGCGAGCGTCCACGGGTCAGCCGCCGCGTTGCCGGTGAGGCCGATGATCGCCATGGAGAGCGCCGTCGGCCCGCAGCCGGTGCGCGCCATGAAGCCGCCGTTGTACGTCCGGTAACCCCAGCGCGCGTCCCATTGATAGAGCGCGGGCACCTCGCCCGCCGTGATCTCGCCGGAGAGGTCGATCTCGGGGTCGAGGTCCTTTTTCTCCGGGTATTCCAGCACGAATCGCCGCGCGTCGGGGTTCTTCTCATAGAGCTCCACGAGCGCCTCGGGATAGTCGGAAAGCTGATAACCATGTTCGGCGGCGTAGGATTCGAGCGTATAGACCACCGGCGCCGCGCTCTCCGCCGGCTCTGCTGCCGGCAGTGCCGCGCGCAGCAGGGCCGGCAAAAGCGCAAGCGCCGCGACCGCGATCAGCACACCGACGGCGACGGTCAGGACGCGATGTTTCGTTTTCTCCGCCATCGGCGCGCCTCCCATCCAAAGCAAAAGAGTGGAACGAAAACCCGTTCCACTCTCATTTTATCATAGCTTGGCAAGCCGTGTCAGCCGACGCCGTCTTTCTCGAGCACGAGCGGGATGCCGTGCGCTTCGAGCCACGCGTTGGTGTGCACGGTATCGAGCGTGGGCTGGTATTGGAGCATCATGCCGGAGACGCCGTCATCCGCCGCGATCGCAAGATTGATCGAGACCTGATAGCAGTGCTCCATCTGCCACTGCTCGTCGTAGGCGAGGTGCATCTCGTCGTAATTCCCCTCCTGCACGTCGGGGAGAATCGCCTCGTTGTAGAACGCGAGCGCCTCCGCGCCGGTGAGCTCGAGCCAGCCGCCCTTGGCATAGCTGATTTCGCCGCCCTGCACATGCGCTTCGTCCATCGGCACGGGCGGCGTGAGCTCGATGCGCATTTCGCCGAGCACGTCGCCGCTGAGCGTCTCCTGCGCAAGGTCGAGCAGCGGCCCCTTCGGCAGATGATAGCCGCGCATCAGATACCGGCCGTCCTTCATCCGATAGGAATACTGGAGGTAGACGCCGCCCCCATCGTAGTTCGGCCCCTCAGCCTCGCCGCGGCGCTCGTAGAGCTCGCGCTGCAGCGCCTCGGCCGCCTCGATCTGCTCCGGCTCGCGCAGGACATAGCGCTCGGAGCCGCCGGAGACCTGCAGCACCTCAACCTCGTCGACCGCCGGGATGTACCGCGCGATGCCGAAGGCGTCGAACCGGAAGAGCGCCACGACGGCGCAGCAGAGCAGGCCGACGAGGAGCGCTTTGAGCCAGCCCTTGCCCGAAAAGGCGCGGAACGACTTGCGGATGATCATCTCGGAGAGGAAATAGCCGATGACGGCGCCGACGAGCGAGAGCGCCAGATGCAGCGGGAAGAACCGCGACCCCTCCACGCCGCTGCCGAAAAAGCTGAAGCCGCCGAGGAAATAGAGCACGAGAAACGGAAAGCCGAGCGCGAAGAAGATCGTGACGATATACTTCAGGATCGGGCGCAGGGGGCCGAAGGCGGTCGTCTCCTGCGCGCGCTCGTTCTGCCGCCGCAGGAAGAGCCACAGCGCGATCGCCGTGAAAATCATGCCGACGATGAAATATCCGATCACCCAGCGCCAGCCGAGGAAGCCGGCGACTTCGCCGTCGGGGCCGAAGCCCACCCCGGTCTCCGTCATGAGGCGCACGGCGGGCGAGAGCGTGTGCAGCCACTCGAGGCCGTTTATGCCGCCGCCCATGACGCCGTAGGAATAGCTCGAGACGAGGCCGCCGAGCATCATGTTCAGCGCGCTGCCCGCGACGTTCAAAAGCAGATACAGCGCCGGAATGACGAGCACATGGCCCGTGAGCATGACGCAGAAGGCGGCGAGGCCAAAGAACGTGAGGCTCTCCAGACACCAGACGGCGCACCACGTGAGCGCGCTCGCGGCATCCGCCGCGCCGTAGACCGCCTCGACCGCGAGCATCAAAAGCGCGATGAGAACGCCGGTCGAGACGAGCATGACCGCGCCGGCGAGCCAGTGCTGGCAGAAGAGCTTCGAGCGCTTCACGGGCAGGGACGCGAAGAGCCCCGTGAGCTTTGCGGAATACGTGTGCTCAAAAACCGCCATCGCGGCGATGAGGCCGAAGAGCAGGGCGTAGATCGCGCCGGTCTCCATGCGGCCGTAGACGAAGATCGGCACTGGCCTGAGGTCTCCGCTCGCGGCCTGCGGGCGCGAGGGGTCGGAGAGCATGTTCGCCAGCGGCAGGATGTTATAAAACACCAGCACGGCCGTCATGCCGAGCCAGAGCGGCCAATACCGCGCGAGGCAGCGGCGAAACAGGCTCATTTCAGAGCAGGATGTTCTTGACTTCATAGTCCACACCTCCCAACTCATAGATAAAGATCTCCTCGAGCGTGAGCGGCACGAGGTCCATATACTGCGGCTGCGCCGCCGCGAGATAGGCCTCGAGCGTATCGGCGTCGCCGCGCAGGATGAGCGTATGCATGCGCCCGGTGGTCTGATCGTGCAGAATGTTCAGATCCTGCGGCAGCGCCTGCCCCTCGGGCAGGGCGATCATGACCTTGACGATGTTCTCCTGCAGCTCGCTCAGAGAGCGCTCGAGCAGGAGCGTTCCGTGGTCGAGAATGCCGACGTGGTCGCACACGTCCTCGAGCTCGCGGAGGTTGTGGCTGCTCACCAGCACCGTCGTGCCGCGGTCGGCCACGTCCGACAGCACGAGCGACCAGACCTGCCGGCGCATGACGGGGTCGAGCCCGTCGACCGGCTCATCGAGCACGAGCACGTCCGGCGTCATGCTCATGGCGAGCCAGAAGGCCGCCTGCTTCTGCATGCCCTTGGAAAAGCGGCGCAGCGGCTGCTTTTCGTCGAGGTCGAAGGCTTTTTTCAGCTTGTCGTACCGCGCCCAGTCGAACGCGGGGCAGACGCCGGCATAGAACTTCGCCATGTCGGCGATCGACGCGCTGCGAAAATAGAACACGTCGTCCGGAATGTAGGCGATGCGGCGCTTCACCGCCGGGTTTTCCCAGACCGGCGCGCCGTCGACCGTCACCGTGCCGGCGTCGGGCCGGTAAATGCCCGTGAGATGGCGCAGCAGCGTACTCTTGCCCGCGCCGTTCGGGCCGACGAGGCCGTAGACCGCGCCGCGCGGCACCGTCATGGTCAGATCATCGAGCGCGCGAAAGCCGTCGAAGGTTTTGACCAGATTTTTCACTTCAATCATGTTGTTTCCTCCTCTCCCCGCTCCATGCGGCCGCGAAGCTGCTCCGCCGTGACGCCGAGGAACCTCAGCTCGCGCACCGTCTCATCGAACCGGCGCAAAAGCGCCTCGCGCCGCTCGGAATCGACCTCGGCGCGGTCCATGGCAAAGCTGCCCTTGCCCGGCACGGAGCAGATATAGCCCTCCTGCTCGAGCGTGCGGTAAGCGCGCTGGATCGTGTTCGGGTTGATCGCAAGCTGCTGGGCCAGCTCGCGTACCGAGGGCAGCCGCTCGCCCGCGCCGAGCGCGCCGGAGACGATGAGCGCGCGCAGTCCGTCGCGCACCTGTTCATGGATCGGGCGCGGATCGCGATAGTTGATGCTGATCGTGGCAAATCCCGCCTTTCTGTTTGAACTGTATTAATCGTACTAATACACTTATAGCACAGGGAATGGTGCGTGTCAATGGGATTCATGAAATCTTAATGAAAAGAAAAAAGAAAACCTCC
>JAZPZZ010000164.1:0-4670 GCA_045544935.1 Oscillospiraceae bacterium
CAAAAGCCATGTCTATCGCCGAAAACCTTGCGCAGGTAAAAGCGCGTGTTGCCGCCGCGGCAAAGGCCTGCGGCAGAGACGAAAAGGATATCCTGCTCATCGGTGCAAGCAAGATGAATGATGCTGACACCGTGCGCGAAGCCATTGCTGCGGGCCTCCCCGCCTGCGGCGAAAACCGCGTGCAGGAGCTGCTGGAAAAGCACCCCGCCGGCGCCTATGAGGGAAAGCCCGTGCACTTCATCGGGCACCTGCAGTCGAACAAGATCCGCCAGATCGTCGGCATCGTCGATCTGATTCAGAGCGTGGACTCGGAGTCTCTCCTGCAGAAGATCGACGCGCAGGCCGAAAAGCGCGGCATCGTACAGGACGTGCTGCTCGAGGTGAACATCGGCGGCGAGGCGGCCAAATCCGGCGTCGCGCCGGAGGCGCTGGACGCGCTTCTTGAGGCCGTCGGAGCGCTCCGGCACGTGCGCGTGCGCGGTCTGATGGCGATCCCGCCGATTGCGGAGACAGCGGGCGGAAACCACGATTATTTTTCCGCGATGCATCAGCTTTTTGTTGACATCGGGGCGAAAAAATACGATAATGTTTCTATGGACTTTCTGTCCATGGGCATGAGCGGCGACTTTGAGGACGCGATCGCCTGCGGCGCCAACATGGTGCGGGTGGGCTCCTCGATTTTCGGCGCGAGAAACTACACGCAGAAGTGAGGACGATCAGACATGTCTTTCTTTGACCGTTTCGGCAAGCTGACCGACGCCTACGGCGATATGGACGAGGATTACTACGAGCCCGGCATGGACGACGAGCCGCTGTTTGAGACCGTGGAGGACGAGCGCCCCGCCCGTCCCGTGCGCCAGAGAGCGCGCAGGGAAAAGCAGCCCAAGGCCCGCCGGACGAGCGTTTTTGCCGCCGAGGACGACTATGACGACGAGGACGCCATGACGACGGCCGCCCCGCCGAAAAGCACCGGCAGCTCCTTCTTCGGCTCAAGGCGCGACAAGGTGGTCGATTTCAAGACCGGCACCGGCGGCAGCCGCGAGTTCGTGATCTTCCAGCCGATCCGCTTTGAGGACGGCACCGAGATCGCCGACCATATGAAATACGGCCGGATCGTGCTCATCAACGAGGAAATGATGACGACGGACGAGGCCAGACGCATCACCGACTTCCTCTCGGGCGCTGCCTACGCGCTCGACGGAAAGCTGCTGCGCGTCGGCTCGCTCAAGGCCGTGGTCTTCACGCCGCACGGCGTGGCGCTGCTGTCCGACCAGATGGACGAGCTGGAGAGCAGCGTACTGAAGTTTTAAGAGAGATTATTAAAAAGGGATCAAAGATATAAGGAGGGCTCCAATTATGACGCCGCAGGATATTCGTGACAGAAACCTGGAAAAGGCGCTGTTCAACGGCTACGACATGGGTGCCGTGGACAGACTGCGCGAGGAATGCGCCGAGGCGCTGGCCGGCCGTGACAAGGAAGTGGCCACGCTCAAGAGCAAGATGAAGGTGCTCGTGGACTCCATCGAGGAGTACCGCGCGACCGAGGAAGAGATGCGCCGCGCTCTGCTCCAGGCCAAGACCCGGGCAGACGAGATTATAGCCGACGCGCAGGCGAAGGCCGATCAGATGATCGCCGAGGCCGAGCACTACGCGAAGGAAGCCATGGCCGACGCCGACGCTTATTCGCAGCGCACGATCGGCGGGCTGCAGCAGGCCAAGGCCGCGGAGGAGGAGAAGCTCCTCAACGCGCAGACGGCCACCGTTCGCTTTATCGAAGAGATCCGCTCCCTCTGCATGGGCCAGCTGGATTATCTGGACACCATTGCCGCCGCGCAGCGCGACAGCTTCCCCGAGGAAGCCTTCGCCGAGCCGGAGGCCGAGGCAGTTGAGGAGGTGGAAGCAGCCGAAGAGACGATCCCCGTCGTGGAAGTCTCAGCGGCTGACATTACCGCGGAGGAAGCGCCGCAGCTCGAGGGCCAGCTTGTGCTCGACGACGCGGCCGACGAAGCGCCCGTGGAGCTCGTGCCCGACGCGATTCCCGCCGACGACGCGACCCAGATGTTCCACATCACCACGGACTGATCCGACCACCGTACCTGACGAAAAACGGAAACAACCAGGGCGGAGAATCTTCTTCCGCCCTGTGCATTGTTTTTTCTACACGAGAGGAGCACACATTTCATGTCGAAAGACTTCAACGCAACGATCAATCTGCCGAAAACCGACTTCCCCATGCGTGCTGGCCTGCCGAAGCGCGAGCCCGACATGCTGAAGAAATGGGAAGCGGACGATATCTATAATGAAGCGCTGAAAAAGAGCGAGGGCAAGCCCAGATTCAACCTGCACGACGGCCCTCCCTTCTCCAACGGCGATATCCACATGGGCCACGCGCTCAACAAGGCCCTCAAGGACTTCATCAACCGCAGCTACATGATGCGCGGCTACCACGTGCCCTACATCCCCGGCTGGGACAACCACGGCATGCCCATCGAGAGCGCGATCATCAAGGAGCAGCGCCTCAACCACAAGGACATGAGCGTGGCGGAGTTCCGCAGCGCCTGCCGCGACTACGCCGAGCACTACATCCAGCGCCAGATGGCGGGCTTCCGCCGCATGGGCGTCGTGGGCGACTGGGAGCATCCCTACCGCACGATGGACCCCGGCTTTGAGTCGGAAGAGGTGCGCGTGTTCGGCCGCATGTACCGCAACGGCCACATCTACAAGGGCCTCAAGCCCGTTTACTGGTGCGTGCACGACGAGACCGCCCTCGCCGAGGCGGAGATCGAGTATCACGACGATCCCTGCACGACGGCATACGTCAAGTTCCCGATGGAGGACGATCTCGGCAAGCTCCCGAAGTTTGAAAAGCCCGTCTCCTTCCTGATCTGGACCACCACGATCTGGACCCTGCCCGGCAACCTCGGCATCATGGTCGGCCCGAACGTGGAATACTCCTTCGTTGACACCGGCAAGGAGATCCTCATCGTCGCCACCGATCTGATCGAGCGCCTGATGGAGCTCGGCGGCGTGGAGCGCTACGAGGTCGTGCACACCTGCGTGGGCACCGATCTGGAGTACATGCTCGCCAAGCACCCCTTCATGGACAAGACCAGCCTTCTCATGCTCGACGACGAGGTCACCACCGAGGACGGCACCGGCCTCGTGCACACGGCGCCCGGCTTTGGTATGGTCGACTATCTCTGCGGCATGCGCTATAAGCTGCCCGTGATCGTCCCCGTGGACGACCAGGGCTGCCACACCGAATACGCCGGCAAGTACGCGGGCATGTTCGTCGACGACTCCAACCCCGTGATCCTCAATGACATGAAGGAAAACGGCACGCTCTTTGCCGCGCTCGACGTGGTGCACTCCTATCCGCACTGCTGGCGCTGCAAGAAGCCCATCCTCTTCCGCGCCACGCCGCAGTGGTTCTGCTCAGTCGAGGGCTTCAAGGAAGAGGCCGTCGAGGCCTGCGAGAACGTGCACTGGCTCCCCGCCTGGGGCAAGGAGCGCATGGGCTCCATGATCCGCGAGCGCGCCGACTGGTGCATCACCCGCCAGCGCCGCTGGGGTCTGCCGATCCCCGTGTTCTACTGCGACGACTGCAAGAAGCCCGTCTGCACCGACGAGAGCATCGACGCCGTGGCCAAGCTCTTTGAGAAGGAAGGCTCCAACGCCTGGTTTGACCGCTCCGCGGCCGAGATCCTGCCGGAGGGCTTCACCTGCCCGCACTGCGGCGGCAAGCACTTCACGCAGGAGACCGACACGCTCGACGGCTGGTTTGACTCCGGCTCCACGCACATCGCCGCCATGAAGCGCGACCAGGGCTTCTGGCCGAGCAGCATGTACATCGAGGGCGGCGACCAGTATCGCGGCTGGTTCCAGTCCTCCCTGCTGTGCGCGGTCGGCGCGAGCTACGGCGGCGCCCCGTATCAGGAATGCCTGACGCACGGCTGGACCGTCGACGGCGAGGGCAAGGCGATGCACAAGTCCCTCGGCAACGGCATGGACCCGAGCGAGATCATCAACGAGTTCGGCGCCGACATGCTCCGCCTGTGGGCCGGCTCCGCCGACTACCACGTGGACGTGCGCTGCTCCAAGGACATCTTCAAGCAGCTGAGCCAGAACTACCTCAAGTTCCGCAACACCGCGCGCTACTGCCTCGGCAACCTCAACGGCTTCGACCCGAACACCGACATGGTCGCGCCGGAGGACATGCTCGCGCTCGACCGCTGGGCCATCACGAAGCTCAACGAGCTCATCGAAAAGTGCGCCCAGGCCTACAATGAATATGAATTCCACGTCGTAAGCCACGCGATCAACGATTTCTGCGTGGTAGAGCTCTCGAGCTTCTATCTCGACATCATCAAGGACCGTCTCTACTGCGAGGGCGCGCACAGTCTCGAGCGCCGCAGCGCGCAGACCGCGCTGTACCTCATCCTCGACACGATGACCAAGGTCTTCGCGCCGATCCTCGCCTTCACCTGCGACGAGATCTGGCAGGCAATGCCCCACTCCGACGCCGACGACAAGCGCAACGTCGTCTTCAACGAGATGAACAAGCCCTTCGCCGCCTATGACCTCGGCGACATGGTATCCTGGGCAAGCTTCATCATGCTCCGCAACGGTGTCAACGCCGCCCTCGAGGCCGCCCGCGCCGCCAAGAAGAT
>JAZPZZ010000165.1:0-5385 GCA_045544935.1 Oscillospiraceae bacterium
CGGGCGGCCTCCTGCGCGCCTATACCAAGAGCGCGAAGGACGCGCTCACCGCCGCGGGCGTCTCCGCCGTGAGAAGATGGGTCACGGTCGACGCGACGTGCGCCTACGGGCTCTTTGAGCGCGTCAAAACCGCCGTGCTCTCGCTCGGCGGCGCGGTGGACGGGCTCGACTACGGCGCGGATGTCACGCTGCACATTCTGCTGCCGGAGGAAGCCGTCGAGGAATTTTCCGTCCAGCTGCGCGACCTCTCGGCCGGAAGTGCCGAGGCCGTCACCACGGGCGAACAAATGAAAGCCGTACCAATGGAGGGATAAAAGATGCAAAAAACGAAACAGATTTTGACCGTCATGATCGTCATCACCTTCGCGCTGCTGATCCTCGCCAATTTCCTGCACGGATTCTGGCGCATGGTCGCGTGGATTGCGATGATCGTCTCGCTTCTGCTGTTCGCTCTGTTCTGGAGCCGCCTCTGGCGCTGCCCGAAATGCGGCAAGCATTTAGGAAGATTGGGAGACGGAGAAAAGGTCTGCCCGCACTGCGGGGAGCCACTGGAATAAACGGAAAGGCCGCCTTTGGGCGGCCTTTCATTACAGATGCTCGCGCTTTGCGCGAACTCTGCGAGGCTGATTCGTAAAAAAATTGTGAACGCGGGAACTATTGGAATCTTTTTCAGTCATAGCAAGCGTAAAGCAAAACAGGAGGACAAAAACATGAAGAAACTGATGGCTCTGATGCTCTGTGCCATGTGCCTGTTTTCCCTCGCCGCCTGCGGCAGCAAGGCGCCGGCAGAGGAGGCGGGCTCCGCCGAGGTCGGCATGGCCAACCCCTTCGTGGACTATGATTCGCTGGAGGACGCCTGCAGGGCCGCGGGCTTTGACATGACCGCCCCCGAGACGATCGAGGGCCTGCCGATCGAGTCGATTCAGGTCATGAACAACTCGCTCATCCAGATCACCTACTATGATTCGGAGGCCGACGGAAACCGCATTGTGCTGCGCAAGGCTGCCGGCGTTGACGATATCTCCGGCGATTATACCGAATACCCGACCGTCACCACCGTCGAGCTCGACGGCGTGAATGTGACCATGCGCGGTGAGAACGAAACGTTCTCCGGCGCGATTTGGACGGCAGACGGCGCGTCGTATTCCGTCCAGTTCGACATCCCCGTGGTCGACGCCGCAATCTTCGCCGTCGTCGACGCTGTGGAATAAATCTGATCACCTCTCATCTCTCTCTTTTTTCTCTCTTTCTCTCCCCCCATTTCATCTCCAAATGCACGAGATCCCGAAGGCAGATGCCTTCGGGATCTTGTGCTTTCAATGGAGCAATGCCGAGGCATTGCTCCATTGAAAAACTCGCGCTTATCGCGCGGGGCCAAAGCCCAGCTTGGTCGGCGCGAGGGGCTGGCGTCGCGCCAGCCCGAAGGTGTTTTTTCACCGCACATGTCGCTGAAAAAACGGATTGAAATGAATTCGTGCTTCGCACGAACTCTGCGAGGCTATTTCTCAATAAACTGCCGAAACGCCGTCGGCAGGCCGATCTCGCCTTTGAGCTGCTCGTCCGAGACCCATGTGAAGGTCTCGGGCATTTTTTCGCACTCGACGGTGTAGCACCGCAGGGCCCAGCGGATGTGTGTGAAGATGTGCTCGCCGTCGCGCGCCGCGCGCAGGCGGATATCGCCGAGCTCCAGCCCGGAGAGATATTCGCCGATTTCCTTTTCAGAGAGGAGCCCCGCCGTGTTCGGCAGCTCCCAGAGCCCCGCGAGCAGCCCCTTCGCGGGTCGCTTTTGCACCGCGGTGTGATTGCCGCAGCGCAGGCGAAGGACCGTCCGCTCCTCCTCGCGCCGCGCCTTCTTCGGCTTCTTCACGGGGAGTGTTCCCGTCGTGCCGTGCGCACGGGAAAGACAGTGCGCCGCGATCGGGCACGCTTCGCACTTCGGCTCGCCGTTCGGCGCGCATACCGTTGCGCCGAGCTCCATGAGCGCCTGCGTGAAATCGCCGCAGCGGCCCTCGGGATAAACTATGCCGAGCGCGGCGGCGAGGTCTTTCTTAAAAGCGGCGTCGTCAATCGGCGTGAAATCCTCGAGCACGCGCGTGCAGACGCGCAGCACGTTCCCGTCCACGGCGGCGCAGGGCTGCTCAAAGCAGATCGAGGCGATGGCGCCGGCGGTGTAGTCCCCGATGCCGGGCAGGGCGAGCAGGCCCTCCTTCGTCTCGGGAAAGCGCCCGCCGTTTTGGGCCAGCACCTTCGCGCATTTTTGCAGATTGCGCGCGCGATTATAGTACCCGAGCCCCTCCCAGAGCTTCATGAGCGCGTCCTCCGGCAGCGCCGCGAGGGCGAAGACGTCCGGCGCGGCGGCGAGAAACCGCGCATAGTACCCCTTCACGGCCTCCACGCGCGTCTGCTGCAGCATGATCTCCGAGAGCCAGACGTGATACGGCTCCCGATCGCGCCGCCACGGCAGCTCCCGCGCGGAGACGGCGAACCAGTCCAGCAGGGGATATACGATTTTGGAGAGACGGGATGCGTCCATAGAGACCTCCGAAATGGTGATGCCGATATTTTATCATGGACTTCGGCGGAAGTCTAATGAAAAACTTTTTTCCTTTAAGCTTCATTTATGTTTGACCGCCTATACTGACGCCAGAAACCTCGAAGGAGTGATTGGAAATGGCATATCAGGCGATCTTTCAGCGCTATGAGATGAAATACATGCTCACGCAGGCCCAGAAGGCGGCGCTGCTGCGGGTGATGGCGCCGTATATGGCGCTCGACCGCTATGGCCGCACGACGATCTGCAACCTCTATTACGACACGGATTCCTACCGGCTCATCCGCCGGAGTCTGGAAAAGCCGGCCTACAAGGAGAAGCTCCGCGTGCGCAGCTACGGCACCGCGACGGAGGAGAGCCCCGTCTTCGTGGAGCTTAAGAAAAAGTATCAGGACGTGGTGTATAAGCGCCGCGTGTCTCTGCCGCAGGACGAGGCGGCCGCGTGGATGCGCGGCGGCGAAGTCCGGAAGCCCAGCCAGATCACGGCGGAGATCGACTATGTGCGCGGGTACTATGAGGACCTGAAGCCCGTCGTCTTCCTCAGCTATGAGCGCGAGGCGTTCTTCATGCGCGACGGGGGAGATTTCCGCGTGACGTTCGATGAAAACATCCTCTGCCGCGAGGAGCATCTCACGCTCACCGAGCCCGCCTGGGGCGCGCCGCTCCTGCCGGATGGGCTCACGCTCATGGAGCTCAAGACCTCCGGCGGCATTCCGCTGTGGATGACACGCTTTCTCACCGAGCACCATATCTACAAAACCTCGTTTTCCAAGTACGGGACGGCGTATCAGACGCTGATCTTCCCGGAACGGCAGCTTCAGAAGGAAGGAGAAAGAAAATATGCTTAATTCGATTTTTGACAGCACCGCCTCCGTCATTGCACCGGGCACGTTCCTGCTGTGCGTGGCCTGCGCGCTCGTGCTCGGCCTGCTGCTCGCAGCGGCCTACATGTTCCGCTCCCGCTATACCAAGAGCTTCGTCGCCACCGTGGCGATGCTGCCCGCGGTCGTCTGCGTCGTGATCATGATGGTCAACGGCAACATCGGCGCCGGCGTCGCCGTAGCGGGCGTGTTCGGGCTCGTCCGCTTCCGCTCCGTGCCCGGCACGGCAAAGGAGATCGGCATCATCTTCCTCGCCATGGGCGCGGGCCTGATCGCCGGCATGGGCTACCTCGGCTACGCTGCGCTCTTCACCGTCGTCATGTGTGCCGTGATGCTGCTCTACAACACGCTCGACTTCGGCACGAAGAAGAACGCCGCGCTCTACAAGACCCTCCGCGTCACGATTCCCGAGGATCTGGACTACACGAACGTGTTCGAGGACGTCTTTCCCCAGTACGTCCGCGAGTGGGAGCTCAGCCAGGTCAAGACCACGAACATGGGCAGCCTCTTCCGGCTGACCTACGATATCACCCTCCGGGACGCCTCCGTGGAAAAGGCGCTCATCGACGCCCTGCGCACGCGCAACGGCAATTTGGAGATCACCGTCTCCAAGCAGGAGACCACTTCGACGGAACTGTAAGTCAGGAGATTTTAAGAATGAAAAAAAGAAATGCGATGTTTGCATCGCTCATGGCGGGCGCCCTGCTTCTGGCAGGGTGCTCTGCCAAGAGCGCAAATGAGACTGCCGAGGTCAAGTCCGCCTCGGCCGGCTCGGAGAATACGATCACGCTCTCCGGCAGCACGGCCAGCTGCGATAGCGCCGGCGTCAAGATCGACGGCGGCACGATCACGATCACCGGCGCCGGCACGTATGAAATCACCGGCACGCTCGATGACGGCATGGTCGTCGTCGACGCCGGTGAGGAGGACGACGTGGAGCTTGTTTTGAATAACGCGAGCATCACGAGCGGCACCTCCGCCGCGATCTATATCGCCAACTGCGGCGATGCGGCGATCACGCTCGCCGACGGCAGCGAGAACGCGCTTTCGAACGGCGGCAGCTTCGAGGCCATCGATGACAAGAACATCGACGGCGCGATCTTCGCCACGAAGGATCTCACGCTCTCCGGCACCGGCAGCCTCGCGGTCTCGTCTCCCGCCGGCCACGGCATCGTCGCGAAGGACGATCTCACCGTCGAGGGCGGCACGTATACCATCACCGCGGCCTCCCACGGCGTGACCGCGAAGGACAATGCGCTCCTTGAGAGCGGCAGCTTCACTATTGAGGCCGGCAAGGACGGCATCCACTGCGAAAACAGCGAGGACGCCGCGCTCGGCAATCTCACCGTCTCCGGCGGCAGCTATGCGATCACCGCCGAGGGTGACGGCGTGAGCGTGAGCGGCTCGCTCGCCGTGGCAGACGGCGTGCTCGACGTGACCGCAGGCGGCGGCAGCGCCGCCGTGACACACACGGAAGCGGGCTTCGGCTGGAACGGCCAGACCGCGAACACCGACAGCGCCAGCGCCAAGGGTCTCAAGGCCGGCGGCGACCTCACCGTCACCGGCGGCACCATCACCGTCGACAGCGCGGACGACGCGCTCCACTCCAACGCGAACGTCACCGTCTCGGGCGGCGAAGTCACGCTCTCCTCCGGCGACGACGGCATCCACGCGGACGAGGCCACCGTGATCTCCGCCGGCACCGTCACCATACCCGCGAGCTATGAGGGCATCGAGGGCCGGACCGTCACCATCTCCGGCGGCGCGATCTCGATCGTTTCCTCCGACGACGGCCTCAACTCCGCCGGCGGCAACGATGCGAGCGGCAGCGGCGGCTTCTTCGGCGGCAATCCCTTCGACAGCGACGAGAGCGCCGAGATCCGCATCGAGGGCGGCACGCTCTATGTGAACGCCGGCGGCGACGGCATCGACTCCAACGGCACGATTACCATG
>JAZPZZ010000166.1:0-5535 GCA_045544935.1 Oscillospiraceae bacterium
TATACGTTGATCTCGGCCTTCGCGCCGAGCTCGTTTTTGTTCTCTTCCAAAATCGGCCGTACCGTCCCGGCAAGGAAACGGCGGCACTGCCGCTCGGCGAGGCCGGTAGAGGCCGCCGGGTCGGCGATGGCGTCCAGCTCCTCCCGTGTCAGGGAAAACAGCGGGTCGGCCGCGATGCGCGCCATCAGGTCGTTTTCGCGCCCGTACTCTTTGACCTCGGCCGCGGCGGCGACGCTATGCTGCCGGATCGCCTCGTGCAGGGTCTGGCGGTCGCCGCCCTTTTCGCGCACACAGTACATCAGGATGTTCTCCGTGGCCATGAAGGGGAGCTCGTCGCGCAGATGCTTTTCCACGACGGCGGGGTAGACCCTCATGCCGCGGGCGACGTTGATGACGAGGTTCAAAACCGCATCGGCGCAGAGGAAGGCCTCCGGGATGCTCAGGCGGCGGTTGGCCGAGTCATCCAGCGTACGCTCCAGCCACTGGGTCGCGGCGGTGACGGCGGTGTTCTGCACGTCGCAGATGAGATAGCGCGCAAGCGAGCAGATCCGCTCGGAGCGCATCGGGTTGCGCTTGTAGGCCATGGCCGAGGAGCCGATCTGATGCGACTCAAAGGGCTCGTCGATCTCCTTGAGGTGGCTCAAAAGCCGGATATCGGTGGCGAATTTCGACGCGCTCTGCGCGATGCCGGAGAGCACCTGCAGCACGGCGAAGTCCGCCTTGCGGGTATAGGTCTGGCCGGAAACGGCCTGGCAGGCGGAAAAGCCCAGCTTCTCCGCGATCATCGCCTCGAGCCGTTCGGCCTTTTCCGCGTCACCGTCGAACAGGGCGAGAAAGCTCGCCGCCGTGCCGGTCGTGCCCTTGCAGCCGAGAAGCTTCAGCTGCGAGAGCTGAAAATCGAGCTGATCGAGGTCAAAGAGCAGGTCGTTGATCCACAAACACGCCCGCTTGCCCACGGTCGTGGGCTGGGCGGCCTGGAAGTGGGTGTAGGCCAGCGTCGGCAGCGCGGCGTTTTTTTCCGCAAAGTCCGCCAGCGCGGCGATCGCGTCCAGCAGCAGGCGGCGGATGAGGCGCAGCGCCTCGCGCATGCGGAGGATATCGGTGTTGTCCCCGACATAGCAGCTCGTCGCGCCGAGATGGATGATGCCCCGCGCCTTCGGGCAGGCCTCGCCGTAGGTCAGCACGTGCGCCATCACGTCGTGGCGCACCTCGTGCTCGTGGCGCGCGGCGGCGTCATAGTCGATGTCGCCGATATGCGCGCGCAGCTCACCCAGCTGCTCGTCCGTGATCGGCAGCCCCAGCGCCTGCTCGCTCTCCGCCAGCGCGACCCAGAGCCTGCGCCAGGTGGAGAACTTCCAGTCGTCGGAGAAAAGCCTTTTCATCTCCTCGTCGGCATAGCGGCCGCAGAGCGGATTTTCGTAAAATTCGTGCAAGGTCATTCTCCTTCCGTATAAACAGCGGTGCCGGTGCGTTTATGCTCGCTTTGGCCGTGGTAGCGCTCGATGATCGCGCGGTCCTTTTCACTCGCCGTGCCGGCGAGGATATAGGCGTCGGTCGCGGCGTAGCTCACGCCCATCTCCTGCTCGTCGGTCTGGCCGTCAAAGAGCCCGGCCGAGGGCGCCTTGTCGATGATCTGCCGCGGCGCGCCGAGAAATTCGAGAAAGGCAAACACCTCGCCCGCCGTGAGGTCGGCGATGGGGTTAAAGTCGCTCGCGCCGTCGCCCCACTTGGTGTAATAGCCCATATAGCGCTCGCTGCGGTTGGAAGTGCCGGCGACGAGCAGCCCCTCGTTTGCCGCGACGGCGTAGAGCGCCGTCATGCGCAGGCGCGGGGCGAGGTTGATCTTCGCCGCGGCGGAGAGCGTCTCTTCGCCGCCGAGCGCGGCCATCAGCGCCTCCCGCGTCGGGGAGAGGTCGAGCGTGCGCGTCTCGATGCCGTAGGCGTCGGCAAGCGTTTTCGCGTCCGCGGCATCGGCGCCGTAATTGCGCCTTGAGCCGCAGGGCAGGATCAGCCCCACCGTCCTGTCACAGGCCGCCCTGCACAGGATGCCGACAAGCGCGCTGTCCTTGCCGCCGGAGTTGCCGAAGACGACGCCTTTGGCGTGGGCGCACTCGACGAGCGCGCGGATCCAGGCGACGCGCTTTTGAAATTCGCTTTCGTAATCTCTCATGCTCTTCCCTCCCGGTGCGGCAAAGCCCTACCTTTCTATTATCCTTCTATTCGCGGCGAAAATCAATCTTTTTATGCGTTGTTTTTCGTTTTTCTCGTCTGTCCGCCTGTGCGGCGGTTGACAGGCGTGGGCGCGCCGTGTATAATCATTCCGCCTATGAAAACAGTAGGAATTGCAGGAGCATACCATGATCACGAAAGCCCTTCGATGTCCCTCCTCCCGCTTGAGGCATACAATACAAACGGGAAGGGATCGAAATTATGTTTGAAGATATGAAAGAACTGGTCGCCGCCTACAAGGCGCGCGATCCCGCGGCGCGCAGCACGCTGGAGATTTTGCTGCTCTACCCCGGCGTCCGCGCGGTGAGAAGTCACCGCCTGGCCCACTGGTGCTATAATCACAAGCTGTTTTTCCTCGCGCGGCTCATCTCCCAGCGCAGCCGCCGCCGCACCGGCATCGAGATCCACCCCGGCGCAAAGATCGGCCGCCGTCTCGTCATCGACCACGGCATGGGCATCGTCATCGGCGAGACCGCCGAGATCGGCGACGACTGCCTGATCTTCCACGGCGTGACGCTGGGCGGCACGGGCAAGGACGTGGGCAAGCGCCACCCGACGATCGGCAACAACGTGCTCATCGGCACGGGCGCCAAGGTGCTGGGTCCCTTCAAGGTCGGCGACAACAGCCGCGTGGCGGCAAATTCGGTCGTCCTCAGCGAGATCCCGCCCAACAGCACCGCCGTCGGCGTGCCGGCGCGCATCATCCGCATCGACGGGAAAAAGGTCAACTATGTCGGCGACGTCGACCAGGTCAGCGTGTCCGACCCCGTGGGGATGGAGCTGGCCGCGCTGCGCAAGGAGCTGGACGATCTGCTGGCGCTGCACGAAGAGGAAAACCGGAACATCCTCTAAAAACAAGAGGGAGCTGCTTTGCAGCTCCACAGACTGTAGACAAAGTACCCATAGGGAGTGCGAAAGCACTTTCTATGGGGACTTTGTTATGGTAGAATAGGGATAAGGGGGCGAGGCGCATGATGACACGAGATGGAGGCAAGAACCGGGATCAGATCGAGTTCACAAGCTTGGACGAGCTGGTGCCGGAAGATCATCTTGTACGCAAACTGGAGAACGCCATCGACTGGAGTTTTATCTACGAGATGGTGAAGGACAGCTACTGCGAGGATAATGGACGCCCCAGCCTCGACCCCGTTATCCTGATCAAGCTGCCTGTTGTGCAGTACATGTTTGGGATCCGGAGCATGCGGCAGACGATCCAGGAGATCAAGGTGAACATGGCATACCGCTGGTTTCTCGGCCTTGGGCTGCACGACCCGGTGCCGCATTTCAGCACCTTCGGAAAGAATTACATGCGCCGATTCAAGGACAGCGATCTGTTTGAGCAGATCTTTCAGAAGATACTGAAAGAGTGCATGGAAGCGGGCCTGGTAGACGAGTCGGTGGTATTTGTAGATTCCACCCATGTAAAAGCCAGAGCCAACAGCAAAAAGTATGAAGATGCAATCGTAGAGGAACAAGCCCTCTGGTATGAGAAGGAGCTGCGGGAAGAGATCGACCGGGATCGGGAGGCTCATGGGAAGAAGCCGTTAAAGGACGAGCCGGAAGAACCGCAGAACGACGATGAGGAGCCGAAACCGCCGAAGGATAGCGGAAAGGGGAAATCGAATCCGAATACCTCCAAGAAGAAAAAAGCCCGGCAAAAGAAAGAAAAGCACATCAAGCAGAGCACCAGCGACCCGGAAAGCGGCTGGTTCCGCAAGGGAGAACACAAGAACGTATTTGCTTACAGCGTACAGACAGCCTGCGACATCAACGGCGTCGTCCTTGGTTACAGCGTTCACCCCGGCAACGAAAACGATGGCAAGACCTTCCCCGGCGTATTTGAAAAGATTAAGCATTTGAACATAGAGGTCATGGTTGGCGACACCGCATTCAAAACACCTGCCATTGCCAAGAAGATGGAAGAGCTCGGAATTGCGCTTCTGAGCACCTACGCCCGCCCCAAGACGAAAGACGGATTCTTTCCAAAGCATGCATATGTATATGACGAACACTTTGACTGCTATCTTTGCCCGGCAAACGCGATCCTCGGTTACAGTACCACGAACCGGGACGGTTACCGGGAATACAAGAGCGATCCCAGAGTCTGTGAGCATTGCCCATATCTGGACCAGTGCACCCATAGCCAAGCTCATGTAAAGGTCGTGACGCGGCATGTCTGGCAGGATGCGGTAGATGAAGCGGACGAAAACCGCTACAGGTATGATCTCAAGGATCTTTACAAATACAGGAAAGAAACCATAGAACGGATCTTTGGTTTAGCCAAGGAACTGCATGGTTTCCGGTATACCCAGCAATTTGGAAAGGCGCAGATGGAAGTGAAGGCTGCGCTTACCTACGCATGCCTAAATCTCAAAAAGTTAGCTAAAAAGCGGTGGAAAACCCGTCCAATTTCCTCGTTGTATCAGCTTATTTTGGACTTTTTTCCCAATTTTCCAACATCTACGCAGCAAACCCGCTTTCAGCTTGAGCCAAAAGCGGGTTTGTCTACGGTCTGAAAGGAGCAAGCCCATCGGGCTTGCTCCTTTCGTTTTGCCTGGTTTATTCGGTTCTCAGCGCTTCAACGGGATCTTTCCTCGCCGCGATGCCCGAGGGGATCAGACCCGCAATAAAGGTCAGAATCATACTGATCAGAACAAGCCCTATCCCGCCCGCCGCGGGGAGCGCGGAATTGAGCGACATGATCCCCGTCAGGTCGTGCACGATCATGTTGATCGGGATGTTCAGCAGCAGCGTCAGGATGATGCCGATCGCCCCCGCCGTGAAACCGATGATAACGGTCTCTGCGTTAAACACATGCGACACGTCGCGATTCGACGCGCCGATCGCGCGCAGGATACCGATCTCCTTCGTGCGTTCGAGCACGCTGATATACGTGATGATGCCGATCATGATCGAAGAAACGACCAGCGAGATCGCCACGAATGCGATCAGAACATAGCTGATAACATTGATGATTGTCGTAATTGAGCTCATCAGCAGCGCCACGATATCAGTATAGGTGATCTCGTCTTCTTTGGATACAGAGCTGTTATAATTCTTGATCGCCGTGGAAATGTTGTCCTTGTCCTCAAAGGAAGAGGCGTAAATGTTGATCACGCTCGGGTTATCCAGGTCGACATAGCCGAGTTTTTTCATCGTCTCTTTATAATTGATCTCCGAGTAAACCGGCGGCATCGCGTTGTTATAGATCCAGAGATAGTCCTCGTCCTCCAACACAAGCAGACCGAAGTCCTCGACAAGCTCTTCGTCGCTCAGTTCACGGTACAGCTTCTCCATCTCGGCGGC
>JAZPZZ010000167.1:0-19084 GCA_045544935.1 Oscillospiraceae bacterium
GTGCCGCGAGGGTACCACCCGCATGAACGACATTCTCACCCGCATCACGCAGGGCAACGGCCGCATGGACGACATCGGCCAGCTCAAGAAGCTCGCGAGAATGATTCAGAAATCCTCGCTCTGCGGCCTCGGCAAGACGGCGCCGAACCCGGTGCTCTCCACGCTGCAGAACTTCGAGGACGAATATGTGGAGCACATCCGGGATAAGCGCTGCCGCTGCGGCGTGTGCAAGGACCTGGCCCAGTTCGTCATCACCGACAAGTGCATCGGCTGCACCAAGTGCGCCCGCAACTGCCCCGTCGGCGCGATCACGGGCACCGTCCGCCAGAAGCACACCATCGACACCACCAAGTGCATCAAGTGCGGCGCGTGCAAGGCCAACTGCCCGGTCGGCGCCATCAAGGAGGGTTAAGTCATGGCGGAAAAGAAAATGTTTATCGACGGCGTGGAATGTCCGTTCACCAATGAGCGCAACGTGCTCGAGGTGGCCCGCGCAAACGGCATCGACATCCCATCGCTGTGCTACTGCGAAAATCTCTCCATCTATGGCGGCTGCCGCATCTGCATGGTCGAAAACGAGCGCGGCGGCATGGACGCCGCCTGCTCCATGCAGCCGAAGGACGGCCTGAAGGTCTTCACGCACACCGAACAGGTCATCGCGAGCCGCCGTACCACGCTGGAGCTCCTGCTCGGCAGCCACCGCGCCGAGTGCACCACCTGCGACCAGTCCGGCAAGTGCAAGCTGCAGGCCTATGCCCAGCGCTATGACGTGCACGAGCAGGTCTATTCCGACAACACCTACAGCCGCGAGCGTCTGGACGTGTCCAGCCCCTGCATCACGCGCGATCCGTCCAAGTGCATTCTCTGCGGTCTCTGCGTGCGTATGTGCGCCGAGGTGCAGAACGTCGGCGCCATCAACTTCAACAACCGCGGCAAGAAGGCGTTTGTCGCCCCCGGCTTCGGCAAGATGCTCTCCGAGACGAAGTGCGTCGGCTGCGGCCAGTGCGCCGCCGTCTGCCCGACGGGCGCCATCACCATCAACAATCAGGTTCGCCAGTTCTGGCCGATGCTGCACGATAAGAACAAGCGCGTCGTCGTCCAGTTCGCGCCGTCCGTCCGCGTCGGCCTCGCCGAGGAATTCGGCATGCCCGCCGACACCGCCGTCACCGGCAAGCTCGTCACGGCCCTGCGCCGCCTCGGCGCCGACGTCGTGTACGACACGAACCTCACCGCCGACCTCACGATCATGGAGGAGTCCGCCGAGTTCTTCGAGAAGCTCGAGCGCGGCGACAAGCTCCCCATGTTCACCTCCTGCTGCCCCGGCTGGATTCAGCACGTGGAGAAGTCCCACCCGAACCTCATGCCGCAGGTCTCCACCGCGGGCTCCCCGATGGAGATGTTCGGCGCGCTGATCCGTCAGCAGTTCAAGGGCGAGGACGTCTACTCCGTCGCCATCATGCCCTGCACGGCCAAGAAGTTCGAGGCTGACCGCCCCGAGCTCGAGAAGGACGGCGAGCGCCTGATCGACCTCGTCATCACCACGCAGGAGCTGGCCCATATGATCAAGGAAGCCGGCATCGACTTCAAGAACCTGCCCGACTCCGATCCCGATGATCCGCTCGGCGATTACACCGGCGCGGGCGTCATCTTCGGCGTCACCGGCGGCGTCACCGAAGCCGTCATCCGCCGCGTCCTCGGCGACGCGAGCCCCGGCACCATCCAGACCATCGCCGAGTGCGGCGTCCGCGGTCTCGAGGGCATTAAGGCCTTCGAAGTCACCGCCGGCGACACCACGCTCCGCATCGCGGTCGCCAACGGTCTCGGCAATGCCGATAAGCTCATCGCCAAGGTCGAGAGCGGGGAGGAGTTCTTCCACTTCATCGAGGTCATGGCCTGCCCGAACGGCTGCATTGGCGGCGGCGGCCAGCCGCCCGCATCCAATGCGCGCAAGGCCGAGCGCTTCCAGGCAATCTTCAAGGAAGACGACCGCCTCGAGCTCAAGATCCCGCAGCAGAACCCGGCTCTGGACTACATCTACGACGAGCTCATGAAGGGCCGCGCCCACGAGCTGCTGCACATCCACTATCCGCTCCACGGCGACCACCACTAAACACACGCAAAAAGAAAGCCTGCCATTTGGCAGGCTTTCTTTTTGATACTCGCGCTCCATCGCGCTTCGCTTGGTCGGCGCGAGGGCTCGCGTGACGCTTCGCCTCAGGGAGTTTTTCCGCCGCACATGTCGCCGGAAAAACGGATCGGAATCTATTTGCCCTGTCGGGCAAACTCTGCGAGGCCATTCTTGCTGTAGGGGCGACCTGTGGTCGCCCGCGCAGTTTGCACCGATTGTTTGCATTATCCCGGGCGAATCCGCTCCGCACCCACGTAGGGGCGGATATCATCCGCCCGCAAAACGGAGCGCTGCACCGCAGCGCTCCGTTTCTCCATTCAGTTAAACAATTTCGGACTCACAAACTTATTCTCGCTGATGCAGTCGCCGTTTTCGTACTTCACCGTCACGTAGTACGTCTTCCCGCCGTCGGAGACCTTCACGTAGCAGACCCCGTCGTCGTCGAATTTGTCCGTGATCTCGATCTTCTGATTGTGGTAGTAAACCCACACGCTGCCGTCGTCGAGATATTCCACGTCCGGCATGTCGAGGTGCTCGCGGAGTTCCTCCTCCGTCACGTCGCGCTCGCGTCCGAAAATGTCGATCGTCTTCCCGCCGCCGAACTCCTCGTGCGTCTCGCCGTTCTCGTCCGTGTAGGTCAGCGAATATTCGCCGCCCTCCACGTTCAGCACCGCGTCGGTCTGATCGCCGTGCACCCAGATCTGGATCGTCCGCTGAATTCCGCCGACGTCGGCGGCATAGGCCGTCGCGGCGAGCGCGAGCACCAGCATCACCGCCGCGCAGACCAGCACGGCGCGGGGGAGATAACGTCTTTTTGTCTGTTTCATTTCGGTTCCCTCCATGGACCACTGCCGGGAGGGATGGAGCGTCGAAAACGCTCTCTGATATCGTTCATGGTTCGTCATCGTTCCATTCCTCCTGTAAGGCGTTTTTCAGGAGCATGCGGCCGCGACTCAGCTGACTTTTCACCGTTCCGGCTCTGCGGCCGAGCAGCGCGGCGATCTCGTCCACGCCGTAGCCCTCGTAGTAATGCAGATGGATGATCACGCGGTATTTTTCCGGCAGCGCCATCACTGCGCGAAACAGCTCCGAATCCTCCGGCGCCTCAAATTCCAGCGTCTCCATGTAATCCTCCAGCGCGGTCGTGTTTCTGCGCCAGAAGCTGCCGCTCAGATCCTTCGCGCGGTTGATCGCCACGCGCAGCAGCCACGCCTTCAGATGTGCTTCGCTCTCGAAATCATCGTTTCTCGTGTGATAGCGCAGAAACGTGTCCTGCGTCGCGTCGTCCGCATCCGTCGGGTCGCGTGTTATGCTGAACGCCGATGCATATACCCGGTCTGCATATCGCCGGAAGGCTTCATCAGTGTCAAGTCGCATTTGCCAGCTCCTTTTTCGTATCGGAAGGTCCCTTCATTTACTATACGCCTCAAATCCGAAAAAGGTTGCGTTTTTTTCAAATTTTTTCTTTTTTTCTTCGGCTCGTCCTCCAGCGCGAACATCGCCAGCAGCCCAATCAAAAACAGAACAATCAGAAACATGGTTTTTCCTCCTTTGGATCTCTTTGAACCAAGCATACGAAAAAACCTGTCCCAAAAACTTCCCCGAGTGCCTTGCAAGCGCCGGGATTTCTGCTATAATAAAGGAAAACAGGGAAGGGGTGCTGTTATGGCGGCAGGACCGAACCAGCGCCAGAAGCTGCTCATCCTCGCGGACATGTTCCAGCGCGAGACGGACGAGACGCACGGCCTCACCGTGCAGGAAATCACCGACCGCCTCGAGCGCGCCGGCGTCACCGTCGAGCGCAAAACGCTCTACCGCGATCTCGAGGAGCTCAAGGCCTTTGGCTATGACATTCTCGCCCAGCAGGACGGGCGGCAGGTGCGCTATCATCTCGTCAGCCGCACGTTCGAGCTGCCGGAGCTGAAGCTGCTTGTCGACGCGGTGCAGGCGTCCAAGTTCATCACCGAGCGCAAGTCCCGCGAGCTGATCGAAAAGCTCGAGGGCCTCGTGAGCCGGCATGACGCGAAGTATCTCCACCGTCAGGTGCTGCTCACCGGCCGCGTCAAAACCGCGAACGAGCGCATCTATTATAACGTCGACCGCCTCCACGAGGCCCTCGGCGAGAACGTGCAGGTGCGCTTCCACTATTTCCGCTGGACGCGCGAGGGTAAGCCTGCCCTCCGGCGCGACGGCGCATGGTATCAGGTCAGCCCCTGGGCGCTGCTGTGGGATGATGAAAACTATTATCTCGCGGCCTTCGATGCGCGCGACGGCGTCATCAAGCACTTTCGCGTCGATAAGATGCTCGATCTCGAGTGCCTCGAAGATCCCCGCCTCGGCAAGGATGCGTGGGGCGGCCGCAGCGCCGCGGACTATTCCCGCGCCGTCTTCGGCATGCACGGCGGCGAGCCGGTGCGCGTCACGCTCGAGGGCGAAAACGACATGGCCGGTCCGCTGATCGACCGGTTCGGGCAGGATCTGATCCTCGCCCCGCTCGGGGACGACCGCTTCACCGCGCAGGTCGACGTCGTCCCCAGCCCGCATTTCCTCGGCTGGATCATCGCGCTCGACGGCGTTAAGATTACCGGCCCGGAATCGGTCGTCGAGCGCATGCGCGAAACCGCCCGAACCCTCGCCGAGCAGTATCTTTGAATCCGCCGCGCTGAAATAGAACCGTAGGGGCGGATATCCGCCCGCAAACTCTTTCCAATCTCCGAAAAGGAGCTGCAACTATGAATCGCTACCTCTCCGAATACCGCTCCAAGCTCCGCACGCCTGCCGAGGCGGTGCGCCTTGTGAAAAGCGGCGACTGGGTGGACTATTCCACCAACGTCGCCTTCCCGACGCTGCTGGACGCCGCGCTCGCCGCTCGCCGCGATGAGCTCACGGACGTGAAAATCCGCGGCAACCTCTGCTTCGGCCCAATTCAGACCGTCGAGTGCGATCCGACGCGCGAGCATTTCTTCTATAACAGCTGGCACCTCTCGGCCTATGAGCGCCGCCTGTGCGACAGGGGACTGTGCAATTTCATCCCCATGATCTTCCGCAATCTCGTGCCGTATTACCGCCATTTCCTCACGGTGAACGTCGCCATGATGTGCGTCCCGCCGATGGATAAGCACGGCTTCTTCAACCTCTCCTGCGCCGCCGGCGTTGCGAAGGGGATTCTCGACAAGGCGGATATCGTCATCCTCGAGGTGAACGAGCACCTGCCGCGCATCCTCGGCGGCTTCGATGAGAGCATCCACATCTCCGAGGTTGACTGTATCGTCGAGGGCGGGCATGCGCCGCTGCCGGAGTTTCCCGTCGCCGCGCCGACGCCGGAGGACGAGGCGATCGCCCGCCTCATCGTGCCGCAGATTCCGGACGGCGCCACGCTCCAGCTCGGCATCGGCGCCATGCCGAACGTCGTCGGCAGCCTCCTCGCAGACTCGGACCTCAGGGACCTCGGCATGCACACCGAGCTCTGCGGCGACGCGTATCTCAACCTCTTCCGCGCCGGCAAGCTCACCAACCGCCGAAAGACCTTCCAGCCCGGCAAGGGCGTCACCGGTCTCGTCTTCGGCTCGCACGATCTGTATGACTGGGTCGACCAGAACCCCGGCGTCATCGTCGAGCCGCTGGAGTTCGTCAACGCGCCTGAGACGATCGCGCGGCATGACAATCTCATCTCCATCAACAGCTGCGTCGCCGCCGACCTCTATGGGCAGGTCACGGCCGAGACCGCGGGCCTGCGGCAGATCAGCGGCACCGGCGGCCAGCTCGATTTCCTCACCGGCGCGGCCATGAGCCGCGGCGGAAAGGCGTTCGTCTGCATGACGAGCTCGTTCGTCGATCAGGCAGGGGAGCGCCGCTCGCGCATCCTCCCGCAGTTTTCCGGCGAGATCGTCACCGACCCGCGCAGCCAGGCATATTTCATCGTCACCGAGTACGGCGCGGTCAACCTCGCCGGCCGCAGCACGTGGGAGCGGGCCGAGGCGCTCATCTCCATCGCCCACCCGGACTTCCGCGAGGAACTGATCCAAGCCGCCGAGCGTCAAAAGATCTGGCGCCGCAGTCACAAAATCTGATTGCCAGTTTTCAACAAATATGATACACTTTGTTTAGTCTGAACAATTCTCACGAAAGAAGGGAACCTTCATGGCGGAAAACAACAGACCGAGACGCCGCGAAACGAACGTCACCGAGGATGGGCTCGGCGTCCATCGCCGCGATGACGAAGGCCTCGGCACCGGCAAGGTCGGCTCCGGCTCCGGCATGCCGCAGCAATCGGCCGGCAAGAACGTCAAGCGCGCCGGCGGCATCGGCGGCGGCCTGATCGCGCTCATTCTCGCCGTCCTGCTCGGCACGGGCGGCCTCGGAAATCTCTTCGGCGGCAGCGGCAGCACCACGCCCGCGCAGCAGCCGAGCAGCAGCAGCGCCTCCGCGCTGCCCGCGATCCAGAGCGTCCTCTCCGCGCCCGTCTCCAACTCTTGGGGCACGGACAGCAACATCGCCACGCTCAACACCTCCGTCGCGCCCGGCGCCCGCGCGAAGTTCACGAACCTCATCGGCAACGGGCAGGACACCGTCACCCTCATGGTCTATATGTGCGGCACCGACCTCGAGTCGAAGTACGGCATGGCCACCAAGGACCTCATGGAGATGGCCTCCGCCACGCTGTCTGATAAGGTGAACATCCTCGTCTTCACCGGCGGCTGCAGGCAGTGGAAGAACCAGGCGGTCTCCGCCAGCGTCAACCAGATCTACCGCGTCGCGCAGGGCGGTCTGGAGACGCTCGTCGCCGATGCCGGCACCGCCGCCATGACCGACCCGAACAACCTCGCGAGCTTCATCCAGTGGTGCGGCCAGAACTTCCCGGCCAACCGCAACATGCTCATCTTCTGGGACCACGGCGCCGGCTCCCTGCAGGGCTACGGCTATGACGAAAAGAACGTCCGCTCCGGCTCCATGTCCCTCGCGCAGATCGATCAGGCGCTCAAGGCCGCCAATCTGAAGTTCGACTTCATCGGCTTCGACGCCTGCCTCATGGCCACGGCGGAGAACGCCCTCATGCTCTCCAAGTACGCCGATTACATGATCGCCTCCGAGGAGACCGAGCCCGGCGTCGGCTGGTACTATACCAACTGGCTCACCACCCTGAGCAAGAACACCTCGACGCCCACCATCCAGATCGGCAAGCAGATCGTCGATGACTTCGTGGACGTCTGCGCCCAGCAGTGCCGCGGCCAGCAGACCACGCTCTCCGTCGTCGACCTCGCCGAGCTCTCCGGCACGATGGGCGATGCCTTCACCGCCTTCTCCAACGGCACGAAGAACCTCATCGCCTCCAGCGGCTACCAGACCGTCTCCCGCGCCCGCAGCAACACGCGCGAGTTCGCCGGCAGCTCCTCCATCGACCAGATCGACCTCGTCCACTTCGCCAAGAACCTCGGCACGGACGAAGCCAAGGCGCTCTCCGACGTGCTGCTCAGCGCCGTGAAGTACAACCGCGCGGCCAACATCACCAACGCCTACGGCCTGTCGATCTATTTCCCGTATAAGAAGGTCGCCGGCGTCGATACCGCCGTCGCCACCTATGACCGCATCGGTCTCGACAGTGCCTATTCCGACTGCATCCGCGCCTTTGCCAATCTCGAGGTCAGCGGTCAGGTCAGCGCGGGCGGCACCGGCTCCGCGCTCCCGTCCCTGCTCGGCCAGCTCATGAGCGGCGGCACCACGCAGGCCACGCAGAGCGCCTCCGGCGCGCAGGATATCGCGCAGCTCTTAAATCTCTTCATGGGCGGCGGCAGATCCGGCATCAATGGCCTCACTGCCGATAACACGCAGTTCATGACCGACCGCAGCATCCCCACCGAGCAGGCGGCCGAGTACATCGCCGAGCACCGCCTCAACCCCGCAAACCTCGTCTGGACCGAGGACGGCGGCGTGCACAAGATCTTCCTCTCCGAGGACCAGTGGTCCATGGTGCAGGGTCTGGATCTCAACGTGTTCTATGACGACGGCAGCGGCTTTATCGACCTCGGCCTCGACAATAACTTCAATTTCGACGACGAGGGCAACCTCATCGGAGAGACGGAGGGCACGTGGCTGAGCATCAACGGCCAGCCCGTGGCGTATTACCACCTCTCCACCGCGGAAGAAGGGGAGCGCTACACGATCACCGGCTACGTCCCCGTCCTTCTCAACGGCGAGCGCATGGATCTCATCCTCATCTTCAACGACGAGAACCCCTATGGCTACATTGCCGGCGCCCGTCCGGTCTATGAGGACACCGACGCCGTCGCTCGCGGCCTCGCGGACGTGAACGTCGGCGACACGCTCGACTTCCTCTGCGACTATTACAGCTATGACGGCGTCTATCAGGACTCCTATAAGCTCGGCGACCAGCAGGTTGTCAAAGAGGACATGCAGATCAGCGACACCCGCATCGACGCGAGCAAGATGCTCACGCTCTACCGCTTCACCGACCTCTATAACCAGCAGTACTGGACCCTCCCGGTCCCGACCGAGTAACCGTTCTGACTTGCCTTCCTCCTCTGGGGGAAGGGGGACCGCGCTTGCGCGGTGGATGAGGGCCGTCCACATCCAGACAAAAACAGTAAAACCCGCCCGAAGCAAAAGCTCCGGGCGGGTTTGCTTATATTCACTTACTCCTGGAACATCTTCATGCCCTTTGGCACGATGAAATTCACGCCCGCAGGCACCAGCGTAAAGTTGATGTGGTCGCTGTAGAGCGCCTCGCCGTCCACGTTCACGACGACCGGCTCCGGCGTCTCGATCTCGATGTGGTTGCTGTAGAAATGGTAGAGCTTGTCCTCCGAAATGGCACGCCAATTGCCCTTGGCATATTTGCCGATCAGGCCGGGGAACTCATGCAGCTTCACTTCCTTCACCACGAACATCTCCATGGTTCTGCTGTCCGGCCGCGCGTCGATCGAGGGGCGGAAGCCGCCGCCGTAGTACTGGCCGTTGCAGGCCGTCACGATCGCGGACATGCCCTCGTAGGAGAAGTTTTCGCCCGTGACCTTCACGGGGCCGTTGAGACCCTTGAACAAATTGACCACCAGACTCGTCACATAGGCCATGGGTCCTGCGCCGAGCACGGGGATGCTGCTGTATTTGTGCACGTCCGTGCCGATGCGCGCGTCCGCGCCGACGGAGCAGATGTTGATGCTGTAGCGGCCGCAGGTCTCGATCAGGTCGAACTTGCGGATCTCGCCGTAAACCAGCTGCGCCAGATCGAAGAACCGCTCGCGGTCCTCGCCGAACACCTTGATAAAATCGTTGCCCGTGCCGCCGGGATAGCTCGTCACGCTCACGTTTTCGAGCAGCGCCGCGCCGTTCACACACTCGTTGAGCGTGCCGTCGCCGCCGCAGGCGAACACGCGCAGATCGTCGCAGTTCTGCGCCTCCGCGCGGATCTTCTCCACGGCGTCCATCGGCGCCTTTGTGCGATAGACCTCAAACTCCAGCCCGGCAGAGCCGAGCACCTGCTGCGCCGCTGCGGTGACTTCCTCGGTGCGATCGCGGCCGCCGGCCACGGGATTCACGATGAAAAGATGCTTCATATCGAAACCTCCATGTGATTGGTTCAAAAAATCAAAGCAGTTCTATCATAAACCATCATGTGACAGTTTTCAAGTCTTTTCGATGTTCTTTTCATTTTCTGAAGACTGTTTTCGCCGCATTGTAAACCGGAACGGAATATGATATAATATATACTCCATATTTCTGTAAACATGAAGGGAGGAAAACGCATGCCGCAACTGGACTTCAACGGAACCGATCAGCTGCTGCCGATCTTGGCGCAGGTGGCGCGTTTTCTGCTGCCCATTTTGGCGCTCGTGGTGCTGTTTCGCTGCGTGCGCTCCATGCTCAGCGGCCGCGCCGACCCCGAGACCTGGGGCTATCTCGTCACGCCGCAGGGCGAGGTGCACCCGCTGCAGCACTGGGAGTGCATCATCGGCCGCGCCAAATCCTCCGACGTGCGCCTGCCGTATGAGGACGTCGCGAGCGTCCACGCCGTCGTCACGCGCAACGACAAGGGCGACTGGCACGTCACCGATCTCAGCCGCGGCGGCGGGGTCTTCCTCAACGGCAAGAAGGTCGAGGAGCCAGAGCAGCTGGTCGACGGGGATATCATCCGCTGCACCAAGCACATGGTGAAGTTCGCCACCAACAGCGAGCAGCACCGCGCCCTGCAGGAGAAAAAGCGCGCCGTCGCCGGATGGAAGATTCATTCCGGCACCACGCTTTTCTTCCTCACGCTCATGCAGCTGCTGCTCATGCTGCAGTTTTTCGTCTCCGCCAAGGAGGAATACCGCTTCCAGACCATGCTGGCCTTCTTCGCGCTCATCCTCATCGAGTGGCTGTGCTATCTTCTGATGCGCACGATGGACCGCTCCGGCTTTGAGCCCGAGACGATCGCCTTCTTTCTCTGCACGCTGGGCCTATGCATCTGCGCCACGGCCACGCCCGCGGAGCTCGTGCGCCATGTGGTGCTGCTCATCGCGAGCGTCGTGCTCTTTTTCCTCTTCGGCTGGTGGCTGCGCGACTTAAACCACGTCAAGGCCCTGCGCTGGCCCGCTGCCATTTTGAGCCTCCTGCTGCTGGTGCTGAACCTTGCCGCCGCGCGTGAGGTCTTCGGCGCGCGCAACTGGATCACGATCGCGGGCTTTTCCATCCAGCCGTCCGAGCTCATCAAGGTCGCCTTCATCTATGTCGGCGCCACCACGCTCGAGCACATGTTCCGCTCGCGCAGCATCTTCTATTTCATCGGCTTTTCCGCCGTCTGCGTCGGCGGCCTCGCCCTCATGGGCGATATGGGCGCGGCGCTTGTGTTTTTCGCCACGTTCCTCATCATCGCGTTTCTGCGCTCCGGCAGCTTCGCCACGGTGTTCCTCGCCATCGGCGGCGCCGCCATGGCGGGCATGCTGGTCCTGAGCATCAAGCCGTACGTCGCCCAGCGCTTTCTCACGTGGGGCCACGTCTGGGAGGACGTCAACGGCGCCGGCTATCAGCAGACGCGCGCGCTCTCCGCGGCCGCCTCCGGCGGCCTCTTCGGACAGGGCGCGGGCAACGGCTGGCTGAAAAACATCGTCGCCGCCAATACCGATATGGTCTTCGCCATGCTCTGTGAGGAGCTCGGCCTCATCATCGCCGTCTTCGCGGCGCTCGCCATCGTCGCCCTCGCGATCTTCACGGTCAAAAACGCCGCGCGCAACCGCTCGTCGTATTACGTCATCGCCGGCTGCGCCGCCGTCACGATGATGATGGTGCAGATGGCGCTCAACATCTTCGGCTCGCTGGATATCCTGCCGTTCACGGGCGTCACGTTCCCGTTTGTGTCCCGCGGCGGGTCAAGCCTGCTCTCGTGCTGGATGCTCCTGAGCTATATCAAGGCCGCGGATACGCGCCGCGGCGGCAGCTTCGTCGTCAAATCCGGCGCCAAAACAAGAGGGGAGGACGCCGCGTGAACAAAGTCAAGCATCGCGCCATGTCGGCGCTTCTCATCGCGGCGCTCATTCTCGTCGGTCTCGGCGTCTATATCGTCCGCTATCTTGAAAACGGCGCCAAGTGGGCCACCTTCGCCGTCGGGGGCTATACCTCCGGCGTCGTCAGCATGGGCACGATCGTCGACCGCAACGGCGTCGTTCTCGCCAACGCGGACGGCAGCAGCCGCACCTATGCCGACGATTGGAGCGTCCGCCGCGCCTGCTACCACGCCGTCGGCGACTATGCCGGCAACGTCGGCACCGGTGCGCTCTCGTCCTTTGCCGCCCAGCTCGCGGGCTATAACCCGATCACCGGCACCTACGCCCGCGGCGGCCGCGAGGTCAAGCTCACGCTCGACTCCCGCCTCTGCGTCACGGCGCAGGAGGCCCTCGCCGGACGCAAAGGCGCCGTGCTCCTGTCCAATTACCGCACGGGCGAAATACTCTGCATGACCTCAAACCCCACCACCGATCCGGCGGACCCGGAAGCGGAGATCGCGGACGGCACGTATCTCAACCGCTGCCTCAGCGTGTCCTACACGCCCGGCTCCGTCTTCAAGCTCATCACGAGCGCCGCCGCCATCGAGAACATCCCGGATCTCGCGCAGCAGACCTTCACCTGCTGGGGCAGCGTGGACGTCGCCGGCGTCACGATCAACTGCACCGGCTCGCACGGCGAGCAGACCTTCGAGGAGGCGCTGGCCAATTCCTGCAACGTCGCCTTCGCGAACATCACCCTTCAGCTCGGCGGCGATACGCTCGAACGCTATGTGTATGACTACGGCTTTACCCGCACGCACAAGCTCGATGACATCACCACCGCCGGCGGCAGCTTCACCAAGGACAATCCCGGCACGCCCGGTCTCGCCTGGTCCGGCATCGGCCAGTTTGAGGACGCCGTCTGCCCCTATTCCATGCTGCGCTACGTCTCCGCCATCGCCACCGACGGCATCCTGCAGGAGCCCACGCTCCTCTCCGGCAAGGACAACGGCAGTGCCAATCTCATGCAGAGCACCACGGCCAATCGTCTTCGCGATATGATGAGCTATAACGTGCAGGCGCATTACGGCACGTGGAACTTCCCCGGCCTCAACCTCTGCGCCAAAACCGGCACCGCCGAGGTCGGCGACGGCACGAGCCACGCGTGGTTCACGGGCTTTCTGCTCGATGACGCGCATCCCTACGCCTTCGTCGTCGTCGTGGAAAACGGCGGCGCGGGCATCTCGGCTGCCGCACCCGTGGCGAACGCAGTTCTGCAGGCGGCGGTGAACGGATGACGGAACATAAGACTCTGCGCCGCTTTGCCTTCGGCGCTTACTGCCTGCTCATGGTGTATCTGCTCTTCCTCCAGCGGGGGAGAAGCCCCATCTTCGGCGGCGGCTATGTCGACACCATGCTGGCCAACCTCAATCTCCGCCCCGGCGCGGAGATTCAGCGCTTCCTCCGCGTCTGGAACGATCCCCTGTACCACCGCGCGGCGGTCGTCAACCTCGTCGGCAACGTCGTCATGTTCATTCCGCTCGGCTTCGGCCTGCCGTGGGCAAACGCGGCTCTGCGCCGCTTCTGGAAGACGCTGCTCGTCTCCGCCGGCATCATCATCCTTGTGGAGATCACCCAGCTCGTCACCCTTCTGGGCCACTGCGATGTGGACGATCTCATTTTGAATCTCATCGGTGTCACGGCGGGATATCTGCTTTACGCCATCACTGCAAAGTTTGGAGCACATTCATGATTGACCTCACCGTCCGCGACCTCGTCAAATCCTTCGAGGTCGGGAATCACATCTTAGACGGCGTCACCTTTGAGGTGAACTCCGGCGAGCGCATCGGCATCCTCGGGCGCAACGGCTGCGGCAAGACCACGCTCTTTCGCATCCTCTGCGGCGCGATTCCGGCCGACTCGGGCGAGATCTCCATCGCCTCCGGCCGCCGCATCGGTCTCATCAGCCAGATTCCGGTCTATCCGGAGGGCTGGACGACCGAGGACGTCCTGCGCGACGCGCACCGCCGTCTCTACCAAATTGAAGACAAGCTCTCCGACCTCGCCGAGCGCATGGAGACGGACGATTCCGCGGCGCTCCTCTCGGAGTATGACCGCCTGAGCGAGGAGTTCCGCCGTCTCGGCGGCTATGAGATGGACTTTGAGCGCGACCGCGTCGCCAACGGCCTCGATATCCCCGCCGCCATGCGCGCGCAGCCGTTTGAGAGCCTCTCCGGCGGAGAGAAGACGCGCGTGAACCTCGCGCGCCTCATTCTGGAGGATACGGACATTCTCCTGCTCGATGAGCCGACGAACCATCTCGACCTGCGCGCTACGGAGTGGCTCGAGGACTATCTCCTGCATTTTCGCGGCAGCGTCCTCGTCATCAGCCACGACCGCTATTTTCTCGACCGCGTCGTGCAGCGCAGCATCGATCTCTCCACCGGCAGGGCGGAGTTTTACAGCGGTAATTACAGCTTCTACGTTGTCGAGCGTCAGCGCCGCTTCGATGAGCAGCTCAAGCAGTATGAAAAGGACCAGGCCAAGCTCAAGCAGCTCACCGAGGCCGCCGAAAAGCTTCACCTCTGGGCCTTTATGGGCAACGACAAGCTGCATAAGCGCGCCTTCTCCATGGAAAAGCGCATCGAGAAGCTGGAGCAGACCAAGCGCCCCACGCAGGAGCGCAGGCTGAACGTGCACTTTGCCGAGCATGAGTTCCGCGCCGACGAGGTCCTCGTCATGGAGGGCGTCTCCAAGGGCTATGGCGCGCGCACGCTCTTTTCCGATGTGGCGCTGTCCGTCACGGGCGGCGAGCGCATCGCTCTCATCGGCGACAACGGAGCGGGGAAGACCACCTTCTTAAAGCTTCTCATGAATCAGGAATCGCCCGATACCGGCTATCTCCGCCGCGGTCCCACGGTCCGCGTGGCGTATCTGCCGCAGATCGTCACGTTTGAGGACCCGGAGCGCTCCATGGTCGACACGATGCTCTATGAGTGTAAGTGCCAGCCACAGGAGGCGCGCGACCGGCTCGGCGCCTTCGGCTTCCGGGGCGAGGACGTGTTCAAGAGCGTCTCGGCCCTCTCCGGCGGCGAGCGCTCGCGCCTCAAGCTCTGCATGCTGATGGGCAGCGAGATCAACCTCCTCGTCCTCGACGAGCCGACCAACCATCTCGATATCGCGAGCCGAGAGTGGATTGAGGACGCCCTGTCCGATTACGGCGAGGCGCTGCTCTTCGTCTCGCACGACCGCTATTTCATTGAGAAGTTCGCCACGCGCATTTGGGCCCTGCGTGACGGCGTGCTCACGGATTTTCGCGGCACGTTTGAGGAATACCGCGCCTATGCCCAGCGGCAGGAGTCCCTGCGCCAGACGGCCCGCGCCGCCGAGCGCAAGAAGGAGCCCAAGCCGAAGAAAAAACAGAACCAGAGCCCCGAAAAGCAGCTGCAGAAGCTCGAGCGGGCCATTGAAAAGGCGGAGTCCGCCGTCGCCGTGCTCGACGCCGAGGCCGAGACCTACGCCACCGATTATCAAAAGCTCCTCGAGATCGAGGAGCGGAAGGCCGCCCTCCAGTCGGAGCTGGACGGACTCTATGCCGAATGGGAGGCGATTGCGGAATGAAGCATCGCGTTTCTCTGATTCTCGCCGCCGTGCTCTTTCTCAGCGGAGTCGTCATGGCGCTCTTTCCGATGGCGCGCTATGTCGGCGCCTGTGTTGCCGCCCTCGGCATGCTCGTGTTTCTCTTCCCGCGCGTGCCGAAGTGGCTGCGCTGGGTGCTCGGCGTGCTCACCGCGCTCGCGCTCGCGGCGTTTATCGTCTTGGAGTTTCCCATCCTCCGCGACGCGCGCACCGACCCCGACCCCGAGGCGGATTACATCATCGTCCTCGGCGCGCAGGTTCGCGGAACGGAGCCCAGCTGGTCCATGCACGACCGCCTCGTCGCCGCGCTCGACTATCTGAACCGGTATTCGGAATCCAAGGTCGTCGTCTCCGGCGGACAGGGGCCGGACGAGGGCTGCTCCGAGGCGGAGGCCATGCAGACGTGGCTGCTCGCGCAGGGCGTCGCGCCCGAGCGCATCCTGCTGGAGGATCAGTCCGAGACCACGAGAGAAAACCTCACCAACTCGTTTCGTGTCATCCGCTCCTGGGGCGGGGATCCTTCCGAGGGCGTCGCGATCGTCACGAGCGAATATCATCTCTATCGCGCCAAGCGCATGGCCGAGGCGCTCGGCGCCAAACCGATCGGCGTCGCCGCCAAGACGGAGCTTGTCATCATGCGCGTCAACTACTTCATCCGCGAGACCGTCGCCGCCGCCTATATGCGCGTGGCGGGCGTCCTCTATTGAGAGGGGGGAACCATATGGAGCATGTAAACGTCTATGACTGGGACAAGACCATTTTCCCCGTCGACAGCACCGCCGCCTTCTGCCTCTGGTGCGCCCGGCGCTATCCCCGCGTCCTGCTGCACTTTCTCGGCCTCATCCCGAGCCTTCCGGCCTTCCTGACCGGCAGGCTGTCCAAGACGAAGTTCAAGGAGCGGCTCTACGGCTTCCTGCGCCACATTCCGGATATCGATTCCGAGGTGCAGACCTTCTGGGACAGGAACTTCCACCGCATCCATAAGTGGTACCTGGCGCAGACGAGTCCGGACGATATCGTCATCTCCGCCTCGCCCGAGTTCTTTCTGCAGGTCCCCGCGGAGCGGCTCGGCGTGCGCCTGCTCGCCTCTCGCGTGGATCGCCACACCGGCGCGACCGCCGGCGAAAACTGCTGGGGCCCCGAGAAGGTCACGCGCCTGCACGAGGCTTATCCCAACGTCACCATCCGCAATTTCTATTCCGATTCCTACAGCGATGATCCCCTCGCACAGCTGGCCGATCAGGCGTTTCTCGTCAAGGGCGAGTCGCTCCAGCCCTGGTAACTGAAAGGAGAAAAAGACATGGATAACAACGGCTTCAACGACTACACCCCGCAGAACGATCCCTTCACCCCCGCGCCGCCGCAGCGCGAGCGCCCCTATTACCGCGCCCGCGATTTCCGCGCCGCCGCCCGCCGTGCTCTGCAGGGCTTCTGGCTCATGGCCATCGTCGTCACGTTCGTCGCCTCTCTGCTTGGCGGCACTTCTCAGGTCGGCGTCGGCGCGAATGTTGACGTCAACTATGAGATCGACACCACCGAGTTCGATTCCATCCCCGGCGCGGATGAGAGCGCGCTTGCCCAGTACATCCGCTGGATGGAGAGCATGAACGACCGCATCCCGGTGCTCAAGCCGCTGATGGCCTTCCTCTCCGTGCTCGCCGCCATCCAGCTCATCGTCGGCGGCCCGATCACGCTCGGCTATAACCGCTTCAAGCTCCATCGGCTCGATGGGGAGGAGGCAACGTTCTCCGATCTCTTCTCCTGCTTTGACCGCTTCCTCGACGGCCTCTGGATGCGCGTCCGCATGATCCTGCAGATCTTCCTGTGGGCGCTGCTGTTCGTCATCCCCGGCATCGTCGCGGCCTATCGCTATGCCATGGTGCCCTATCTCATGGCCGATCATCCGGAGATGACCGTCGCGCAGGCGTTCGAGGGCTCCAAGGCCATGATGAAGGGCCACAAGGGCGATCTCTTCCTCCTGCACCTGAGCTTCATCGGCTGGCTGCTGCTGAGCGCGATCACGCTCGGCCTCGGCGGCCTCGTTGTCGCGCCCTACATGCAGTTCGCCGAGGGCGCCTTCTACCGCAACCTCGCCGCCGGTAATACCTGATTGGCACCCGTGGGGGCCGACCCCGGCGGCCCGTAAAAGAGAGTCTGCATCGCAGACTCTCTTTTCTTCATATTGACTAGAACACAATTTCGGGGTAAAATATACCGTCATAGTATGAGAACGAAAGGGGAGGGATCGCGTTGCGCCAGTTTCAGCCGGGTCAGCCGATCCTGCATGCCTATATCCTCGCCGCGGCGGACGCCGGTGTGCGCGAGCAGGAATCCGTTTCTCTCGCCGCCGCCATGCTCTGCACGGCCGGGGGGCCGCGCCCCTGCGGCCAGTGCCGCGACTGCCGCAAGGTCCTTCGGGGCCTGCATCCGGACGTCATCTGTGTCGATCCCGCCTCCGGCAGCAAGCGCCCCGTCTTCAAGGTGGACCAGATTCGCGACGTCTCTGCTGACGCCTACATCATGCCCACCGAGGCCCAGCGCAAGGTCTATCTCCTCCGCCAGGCGGACACGATGAATCCCGCCGCGCAGAACGCCCTGCTCAAGCTCCTTGAGGAGCCGCCGCGCAGCGCGTCCTTCATCCTCGCCGTCGAGCGGGCCGAGTCGCTCCTGCCCACGGTGCGCTCCCGCTGCGAGATCATCCGCTGCAATACGGACGCCGGCGCCCTGCCCGAGGAATCCCAGCAGGAGGCGGAGGCGTATCTGAAGCTCCTCGCGCGCGGCGACGCCGTTGGTCTGCTCCGCTGGTGTCGCGAGCATGAGCGCGATGAGACCGAGTCGATCCGCCTGCTGCTCACGGCAGTGCTCCGCCGGCTCACGGCGCACCTTGCAGGCGAACGGCCGATCCCCGGCCTTTCCGGCGCGGATGCGCTTCTGGAGGTTGAGCGCGTTGAGCGCTGCCTCGAATATCTCCGTTCCAACGTCAGCGCGCGCCACATCTTCGGCGTCCTCTCGCTGACGAAACCAAACCGCTGAAAGAATTGAGGGTCTGCATTGACTGAAGTCATTTCCGTAAAGTTTAAGAATCGGGGCAAGTCCTATTACTTCGCCCCCGAGGGCGTCACGGCCGCGCCAGGCGATCACGTCATCGTCGAAACCGCCAAGGGTCTCGAGTTTGCCGACTGCGTCGAGGGCAACCACGAGGTGGAGGACGAGAGCGTCGTCAAGCCCCTGCGCCGCGTCGTGCGCCTTGCCACCAAGAACGATCTGCGCATCGTCGAGCTCAATGAGACGCGCGAGCAGGAGGCCATGGCCATCTGCCGCCGCAAGATCGAAGAGCACGGTCTCGATATGAAGCTCGTCGAAGCGGAGTACAGCTTCGAGGGCAATAAGATCATGTTCTATTTCACGTCCGACGGGCGCGTTGATTTCCGCGAGCTCGTCAAGGACCTCGCCTCGGAGTTTCGCAGCCGCATCGAGCTGCGCCAGATCGGCGTGCGCGATGAGGCAAAGCTCCTCGGCGGCATCGGCATCTGCGGCCGCCCCTATTGCTGCAATCAGTTCCTCACGGACTTCCATCCTGTCTCCACCAAAATGGCGAAGGTCCAGTCTATGTCCCTGAACCCGACGAAGATCTCCGGCGCCTGCGGCCGCCTCATGTGCTGCCTGCGCTATGAGCAGGAGGCCTATGAGTCTCTGGTCAAAAACGTGCCCAAGCAGGGCGCCTTTGTTGAGACCAAGGACGGCTTCGGCACCGCCGTGCAGGTAAATCTCCTGCGCCAGACCATCAAGGTAAAGCTGGACAATGACGGGGACGATTCCCTGCGCACATACAAGTCGGAGG
>JAZPZZ010000168.1:0-19812 GCA_045544935.1 Oscillospiraceae bacterium
CTGGCGGCTACGGCGATCGACCTGCTGAGCGATGAGGCTCTTCTCGCTGCTGCAAAGGCGGAATTTTCCGATCGCAGTGTCGGCGGCTATGTTTGCCCGATAGAGCCGGACGCGGTGCCGATCGCACTTTGAGAATACGAAAGACGAATCTTAGCACTCAAAGTCAATGAGTGCTAAGATTCACAGTTTGTTCATAATATTAGCTATAATTGTTCATTTTTGTATTGTATTTTATATACAGAACGAAGCGAAAGAAATGAATACTTCGTCGAAAATAAAATGATAATATAAAAATGGAGGTATAGATTATGTTTGAACTGATTCCTTTTGGTGGACGCCGTGTTTCTGTTTATGATCCTTTCCGGGCTCTGGACGAGATGGAGCGCAGCTTCTTTGGCAGCGAGCGTACTGCTGTCGCCGCTTTCCGCACGGACGTGAGCGACACCGGCGATGCCTACAAGCTGGAGGCGGAGCTGCCCGGCTTCAAGAAAGAGGACATTAAGGTCGACATCGACGATGACACCCTCACCATCAAGGCCGAGCACACCGAGAACAATGACGAGCAGAACGACGAGGGCGAATACGTCCGCCGCGAGCGCTACTACGGGTCCTACTCCCGCAGCTTCAACGTCTCGGAGATCGAAGTGGACGGCATCACCGCCGCGTATGAAAACGGCATTCTCACGCTGAACATGCCGAAAAAGGCCCCGGTCAAGCCGGAGAGCAAACATCTCGAAATTCTCTGATCTTTCAAGTCTCTCTTCCCCCCTTCCAACAAATGGCGCACTGCTTTTGCAGTGCGCCATTGATTTTTAAAGCCTCGCAGAGCTCGTGCGAAGCACGAATCCAATCAAATCCGTTTTTCCGGCGACATGTGCGGCGGAAAAACTCCCTCGGGCGCAGCTTATGCAAGCCCCTCGCATCGACCAAGCGGGGCAAAGCCCCGCGCGATGGAATGCGAGTAAATCAAAAAGAGAGCCTGCTCAAAGCAGGCTCTCTTTTTGCGTTTTAGTAGTGGTACACGCCCCCGCCGATGAATTCGCGGAGCATGCTCTCCGGGGCGAGGAGCGCCGGGTCGACGTCCTCGAAGCGGGCGAGCGCGGGGAGGATGCTGCGGATCTCGTCATAGCGCTCGGCACCCTCCGGCACCGCCGCGAGCAGGGGCTCGGCATAGCGCTTGAGGATGGAAACCTCGCTGGGGAAGGCGGTATCGAACTTCAGATCGGCGCGCTCCTTGAAGGGGGAAATGTACTTCTTCTCGCCCCGGCGGACGTTGGCCCACATGTCGAGCGTGCCGGCGGCGTCGGTGCCGCGGAAGTTGTTATCGCGCACGAGGCGGCGCATGAGGCGCATCCACGTGCCCTTGAAGATCATCTTCCCATCCTCGTCCTGCACGTTGGAGCGGGCGGAGATGTACAGCCGGAACGCGCCTGGGACGTGGGCGAAAATGTCGTCGTTGAGCGCGTGGATGCCCTCGCAGACGGCGACCTCGTTGTCCTTCAGGCGCATGGGCTTGCCGATGGGGCCGGCCTGAATGCGCGTGGCGAAGTTATAAAGCGGCTGGTGGATGGTCTTCCCCGCTGCGAGCGCGCGCAGGTGCTCGCCGAGCAGATCGAGATCGAGGCATTCGGGCGACTCGAGATCGTCCTTGCCGTCGCGCGTTTTCGGGCTGGTCTTGGGGTTGTAGGTGCGGTAATAATTGTCCATCGAGAGGCTCTGGCTGTGAATGCCGCGCTGCTCGAGCGCCCCGGCGATCTTCATGGCGGTGGTGGTCTTGCCGCTGCCGCTCGGGCCGGAGAGCAGCACGATCGGGCAGGTGGAGACGTGCATGGCGATCAGATCCGCCGCGCGCTCGATCTTCTGGTGATACTGCTCGTCGCACTGATCGAGAAAGGCCTTCGGATCGCGGCGCAGAGCGTCGTTGATCTCACTGAGTTGGAAAAAGTTCATCATAGCGCGTTCCTCCTTTTATTCCGTATACCAAGACACGATCTCCTGCTTGTTTTCGCAGACCTGATCGATCTTTTCGATGTACTCCTTCGGATATTTCGGGCAGAAGATGCGGCGAATCCGGCCGCCGGAGGCGGTGAGCTTCGTGCTCGCGCCGCCGCCCATGGCGATGATGCCGCAGAGCTCCTCCATGATGCAGATATTATAGAGGTTCTCCGCGCCCGGCTGTGTCCAACCGACGTTTTCAAACCCGCCGGACATGAATTTCTGGCGATAGAGATAATACGGCTCGTAGGCGAAGTCCGTGAGCCGCGACTGCGCATAGTCGAGCATCTTCGCGACGTCCTGCGCCGTGGGGAGCGGGGCCTCGTTTTCGTTTAAGCTGCTGCCGCGCTTGCGCGAGAGCGTGTGCACGGTGACGTTTTCCGGCGCGAGCTTGAGCACGTCGTCGATCGTCTTCTGAAAGCCCGCGACCGTGTCCGCCGGGAGGCCCGCGATCAGGTCCATGTTCACCTGAAAGCCCCCGACCCTGCGCACGAGGGCGAGCGCGTCATAGATATCCGCCGCGGTGTGGCGGCGGCCGATGGCCTCGAGCACGCGGTCGTCCATCGTCTGGGGATTGACGCTCACGCGGGAGACGCGGTGCCGCCGAAGGACCTCCAGCTTTTCGAGCGTGATCGTGTCCGGACGGCCGGCCTCGACGGTGATCTCGCACACGGCGGAGAGGTCAAAATGCGCCTCCAGCGCGGCAAAGAGCGTCTCGAGCTGGTCGGGAGAGAGCGTCGTGGGCGTGCCGCCGCCGAAATAGACGCTCACAGGGCGAAGTCCGGCGGCCTTCACGGCCGCGGCGGTCGCGGCGATCTCCTTTAAGAGCGCGTCCAGAAACGGCTCGATGAGCGCCATGCTCTTTTCCACGCTCTGGCTGACGAAGCTGCAGTAGGCGCAGCGCGTGGGGCAAAACGGGATGCCGATATAGAGGCAGACGTCCTTCTCTTCGAGCGCGGCGGTCGCCTTGAGCGTGGCCTCGGCACAGCGGAGCGTGAGCGCGGTGCGCTTATCCGAGACGTCATAGTCCTCGCGGAAGCGGCGAATCGCCTCGGGCACACCGGCGCCGCTGCGGAGTATCTTCTCCATGAGCTTCGCCGGCCGCACGCCCGTGAGCGCGCCCCAGACCGGACGAGGCAGGCCGGAGGCGAGCGCCGCGCGGTAAAACGCGAGCTTGAGCGCCTGCGAGAGGAGGCGGCCCTCCTCGGTTTTATCACGGAGCAGCTCCTCCGCGACGGCGGCATAGCCGGCGTAGATTTCCCCGTCTCTGCGGAAGCGGCAGACAGCGACGGCCGTGGGCGCCGCGCGGTTGAGCGCGAGCTTCACATAGTCCTCCCCGTCCGCGGGCGGCTCGGCGGGATATTCGGGGCGCTCGTCGGGAAAGAGCATGAGCAGCATCTGCTCGACGGCATACTTAAAGTTGTGATCTACAAAATAAAGCTTCATCGGAATTCCTCACAAGCGAGTCAATGATACTATATTAGCAACGATCGGCAAAAATGTCCAGACCTATGACATTGCGACAAATGCGTCTATTGTCAGAAATACTGATAATTGATACTATTTACGCAGAATGGGAGGACTGCAAATGACCACAGCTCTGATCATCCTCGCCGCCGCGATTCTCCTCTGCTTCGGAGGATATCATCTCCTCTTCGGCGGCAGCACGCAGTGCCGCAACTGCGGCGCCTACATGCCGAAGCGCTCGGAGATCTGCCCGAACTGCGGATACCGTCGGCGGGAGGACTACAACGATCCCCATAAGCACTGATCAGCCACTCGAGAGCGAGTGGCTGATTATTCATACTGCCGAAAAAAGATTTCGGCAGTATGAAGGGCACTCGCGCTCCATCGCCCTTCGGTTGGTCGGCGCGAGGGCTCGCGTGACGCTTCGCCTTAGGGAGTTTTTCCGCCGCACATGTCGCCGGAAAAACATTTTAAATTTCTTCGCGCCTCCCGAGGCGCGAACTCTGTGAGACCTTTTTATAATTGTCCGATGGCACCGCCGTCGTACGGCCTGCCGTCCACGGTGCTGCGGCCGGGGCTGATCGCATGGAGCGTGCCGGCGCCGTCGCGCCAGCAGACCGACGCGTCCGCGAGCTCCGGCGGGAGGCAGGGCCGGTCGAGATACAATCTGCCGCCGCGCAGGCGCAGGCCGAAGAGCTCCTCGGCGCAGACGCGCAGATACCAGCCCGCGGCGCCGGTATACCACGTCCACCCCGCCGTATCGGCAGCGTCGCCGGCATAGACGTCCGCCGCGAGGACGAAGGGCTCGCCCTCATAGCGAGACGGGTCATGGCGCGCGGGCAGGAGCGTGCGCAGGAGCCGCCATCCATTCTCCGCCGCGCCGGAGCGCAGCAGCGCCATGGCGAGCCAGACCGCGCCGTGCGTATACTGGCCGCCGTTTTCGCGAAAGCCGGGGCCGTAGGACCGGATATACCCCGGATCGGGACGCGCGGCGCGAAACGGCGGATCGAGCAGCTTTACAAGCTGGTGCTCCGCGTCATACAGATACTTGACCGCGCTCTCGAGCGCGGTTTTTCGGTGCACGGGATCAGTCTCCGGACAGAGCGCCGCCCAGCTCTGGGCGATCGCGTCGATCCGGCAATCCGCGTTTTCCGCGCTGCCGAGGGGCGTCCCGTCGGCAAAATAGCCGCGGCGATACCACGCGCCGTCCCAGGCCGCCTCCGCCGCTTCGCCGACGGCGCGCGCGGCCTCGCGCAGCGCAGCGCCGCCCTCGACGCCGAGCGTGTCGAGAAGATCGGCGAAGCGATGCGCCGTGTGGGAGAAAAAGAAGCTCAGCCAAACGCTCTCGCCGCCGACCCGATCGAGGCCGTCGTTCCAGTCGCCCGCGCCGATTTTCAGCAGGCCGTGGTCTCCCCTGCCGCGCTGCCAGACGCACTGCAGCGCGCGCAGGGCGTGCTCGAGGACGCTGCCGGTCTCGCGCGTGGGCGAGAGGGGCGCATAGCGCTCGCGCTCCTGCTCCGCAAGCGGCGGCGCGGAGAGCCACGGCGTCCGCTCCGTGCAGAAGGAAGCATCGCCCGTTTTCTCCACATATTCGGCGAGCGCCCACGGCAGCCAGAGCAGATCGTCCGAGATGCGCGTGCGCACGCCGCGCTCGCGTCCGGCGTCCGGATGCCACCAGTGGCAGACGTCGCCCTCGGAGAACTGATGCGCGCAGCAGAGGAGGATCTGGTCCCGCGCAGGATTGCTGCCGAGCAGGAGCAGATTCACCGCGTCCTGCAGCTGATCGCGAAAGCCGATCGCGCCGCCGCTCTGATAGAGGCTGCTGCGCGACAGCAGGCGGCAGGCAATCGTCTGATACGCCGCCCAGCCGGAAAGATAGTGGGAAAACGCGGCGTCAGGCGTCTGCGCCGAGAAGCGGCGGACGAGGCCCCGCCAGCGCGCCTCGGTATCGCGCAGGGCGGTTTCGGCGGCGCTCCACCGCAGGAGCGGCCGCAGCTGTCCGAACGGCGCCGTGCCGACGAGGAGGACGGCGCGATGCTCCACCGAAAAGGACGCGCAGAAGCAGGCCGGAACGCCGGAGCCGGTGAAGCCGTCGAGCTGGCCGCGGTCGGCGCTGCGCCGCGCGCAGGTGAAGCCCTCCGGCGCGGCCGAGCAGAGCGCGGAGACGAGAAAGGGCGCGGCGGCGCGAGGATTGACGGCGGTGAACACGCCGTCTGACGCCTGCGTGACGACGGCGGGCGCATCGCGCTCCTCACCCGCGAGCAGCAGATCGAGCCGCCAGCGCAGCGAGATGGGCTGCGCCGTTTCGATGAGCAGGACGCGCACGTCCGTCTCCGGCGGGACGAAGGCGATCATGCGCGCCGTCTTCGTCTCCCAGACCATGCTGCCGAAGCGGTACTGCACGCGCGCGTCGTTCTCCCCGTCGGCAAAGAGGCTCCTCCCCTGCTCGTCCGTGAGGCGCTCCGGACCGAAAACGGCATAGGGGTCGTTGCGCCACGGAGTGACGCGGCACTCGCGCGCGTTGCGCTGCCACATATCGCCGCTGCCGCTCTCCGTGGCCGTGCAGGAAAAGCGTCCGTTCGTGAGCGGGAGGCTCCACGCGCGGCGCGGCAGCGTCTGCGAGAGCGCAACGGAGACCTCGCCGCGCTCGGAAGCGCGCACCGCCGGCGGCGGGAGCGCGAGATCGCGCCGGTCGCGCTGCGCTGTGATACAAGGAAGCGTCGTGCGCGGCGGGATCGGAAGCTCCCCGTTTTCGGCCATGAGCGCCGCGCGGGCCAGAACGGCCTCGCCTTCCGCGAGATGGACGCCGCCCTTCTGTCCGAAGGTCTCCGCGCGCTCCAGCTGCGCGAGCTCTCGATAGAGGAAATCTGCCTCCGGACGCCGGTAATCGCCGCCGGACGCGGCGAGAAAGACGAGATCGAACGCCATGCCGCAGGCCGAGAGCAGCGCATGGCGGCGCAGGAGCGCGCGGGCGAGGCGGCGGTCGCGGTCGGACTGAAGATGCGCCGCGAGGATCGGCAGATCGCCGGAGACGCCGTGCGCCCAGAGTGCCTCGGGCTTCTGCAGGGCGGGATCGCGCTCCGCGCGGGCAAGGGCGCCGGTCCGCAGCGGGCCGACAAGCTCCATCGCTGCGCGCAGATCGTCATCCTCCAGACGCAGCTGTGCGGCCATCCGCACCGGGAAATCGGCGGCGGCCTCCGGGGCCATGGCGAGCGTGCGCTGCGCTGCGCGGTACGCCGCGGCCTGATGTGCGCCAACGCCGAGGGCGACGCGCAGGGTGCGCTTCCCGTTCGGAAGCTTCCAGCGCAGGACGCTGCGGCCGTCATGGAGCCAGCGCGTCCCCTCCTCCGCCTCGAGCGGCGGCTCGGACGCGAGGGCGAGCCACGTCTCCGGCGTCTCTCCGCGCGGCAGACGCCGCCAGAACACGGCGCCATGCGCGCGCTTTTCCTGCAGGCCGAGCCGCCAGAAGGCCGGATGGCTGTCATAGTCCGCCTTCGGGGCGAGCGCCGGATGGAGCACGAGGGAGACATCGCACGCTGAGGCCGCGCGCAGCGTGAACAGAAAGCCCGTCTCCTCCGCCGAGACCGCAAAGATCACCGCGCAGGCTTCGGAGGCGACTTCAGCCGCCGAGGGCGTGAACGACCACGCGGCCTCGCCGCCCGTGAGCGGGAAGCGCGTCTCGCCGTCCAGCTGCAGCGCGAGCGGCTTTGCGAGCAGAGAGAGCCCCTGCCACTCGGCCTGCACGGCGCCGGTTTCCTCTACGCAGAGATGCACCTCCCCGTTGGAGAGCAGGCACGCCGCCGGCGTGACGGCGTCGACACCCGCGCCGTCGCGGCGATAGGTGACAGGCGCGGCGGGGCGGGATTTCTCCCGTGCGGCTTCGCGCTGGCGGTGGAGCAGCGGCCCCGCGAGCGGCACGCGCTCCTGCAGCAGGCTTTGGTGCGCGCGCAGGGCGGGGTCCGCCATCGTCCAGCGGCGGACGCAGTCGTCCCTGAGGCAGTTTGTCACGGCGATGAGGCTCATGCCGAGATGATGCGCCATGACGCTGCGCACAATCTCCCCCTCACGGCGCGCGCGAGAGGGCGTGCAGTCGAGCGCCTCATAAAACCCGTAGGGCCCGAGCATGCCACGGCGCTCAAACTGCCGGAGATCGCGCACGGCGGCGCGCGGCTCGATCGCGAGGGCGAGAAAGGCGCTGTAGGGCGAGAGGACGAGCTCGCGGTCCATGCCGCGGCAGAGGGCGAGCGCGCCGACGCCGTGGGCCTTATAGCGATAGTGCAGGCCCTGATCGAGCGCATAGAACGCGCTCTCGGAGACGCCCCACGGCAGGCCGAGCGGCGCGCGGCGCTTCTGCGCATAGAGGCAGAACTTCGCGCTCTCCCAGAGGAGCGACTCCGGCGCGAGCGGCAGAAACAGCTCCGGCATGAGATATTCAAACATCGTGCCCGTCCACGAGGCCATGCCGCGGTGCCGGCCGAGCGCGACCTCCATGCGGCCGAGCGCGCGCCAGTGGCGCACGTCCGCCTCGCCGCGCGAGACGGCAAGATAGCCCGCGAGCCGCGCCTCGCTGCTCATGAGATCATACCAGCCGGGCGAGGGCTCGCCGGTGTTCGCATCGAGCCCGATGCGAAAGAGGCGGCGGCGCTCGTCATAGAGCGGGGAGAAGTCCATCGGCGCTAAAAGCGCATCGCACCGCGCGGCGAGGTCGGCCCGGCCCCGAGAGCGAAACGCGCCCGCCGCGGCGAGGAGACTCGCCGCGAGATTGCCGCTGTCCACGGTGGAGAGATAGGCCGGCTGGAGGGGCCTGAGCGTGATGGTATGGTACCAGTTATAAAAATGCCCCTTCCAGCGCGGCAGTCGCTCCATCGTATCGAGCATGTGCTCGGCGAGGGGCAGCCCCTCCCCGCCGTCGACGCCGAGGGCGTCCGCGCAGAGGGCGGAGACGAGCGCGAGGCCGAGATTTGTCGGGCTCGTGCGGTGGGCGGCGCCGGCGGGCGGCTGAAACTGCACGTTGTCCGGCGGGAGATAGTGGTCCTCCTCCGTGCAGTAATCGCGAAACCAGCGCCAGATCTCCTGCGCGCGGGCGAGCAGATACGCCTGATCGCGCGCCGGAAGCGGCGCGGCGGCGGAGTGCTGCTGGCCGAGGACGAAGAGCACGAACGGAGAGAGCAGCCAGAGCGCGCCCGCGCTCTTTCCCGCGGCGGACGGGGCGAGGACGAGAAACAGAACGCCCGCGATCCACGCCGAGGGCATGGCGCGGAGTACGCCGTGCACGCCGCCCTCCTTTGCCGCCGCGCGCTGCGCCGCCGTCTGCCAGTCGAGACAGCGGCGATGAGAGACAAACGAGCGCCACAGGGCGCGCACGGCGGCGGAGGCGCACAGCCACGCCTCATACGGCAGCAGGACGAGGCGCAGCAGCGCCTGCAGCACGGCGCGCGCGAGATCATGCAGCACGATGCCGAAGCGCCGGGCGCGCAGATTGGCATCCGGCTGCAGGAGCGTCCGCCCGAAGGCGGAGATCGCGCCGCCGAGCAGGCTCAAAAGCGCCGCCCACGCAGCGAGGCGCACGCCGGCCCGCGGCAGCATGAGGCCCGCCGCGACGGCGAGAAACACAGCCGGCGCCAAGAGACTGCGGCGCAGGCTGTCGAGCAGGCGAAAGCGGTCCATCGGCCGAAGGCCTTTCCGAAACAGCCACGGGAGGTTCTGCCAGTCGCCGCGCGTCCAGCGCTCAAGGCGGGCATAATAGCCGAGGGGCTTTGCGGGAAAGCCGTCGACGAGCTCCACATCCGCGAGATAGCCGCCGCGCAGGAGCGCGCCCTCAACGGCGTCGTGGCTCAGGACACGGTTTTCCGGCAGCTCGGCCGTGCAGGCGAGCAGGGCGTCGATCTCCAGAATGCCCTTGCCGGCGAAACCGCCGCAGTCATAGCGGTCCTGATAGAGCTCGCCGCACGCGCCGCCGTAGCCGTCCGTGCCGCCGGGACCGGCAAAGAGGCGGGCAAAGTCCGTAGCCGTGGCGTCGGCGAGATCGGCGGCGATGCGCGGATGCAGCAGGGCATACCCCGCCGCAACGCGCTTCTGCTCCCGATCGACCTGCGGGCGATTGAGCGGATGGAGCATGGCCGCGATCATCTCCCGCGCGGCGCCGGGCGTGAGGACGGTGTCGGCGTCGAGCGTGAGGAGAAACTGCACCTGCCCGAGCGCGGCGGCATCACCAAAGTGGCGCAGGTCGGTTTTCCGGCCGCGCAGGAGCGCCGCGAGCGAGAAAAGCGCGCCGCGCTTTCGCTCCCAGCCGCGCCAGACCCCGTCCGATTCGGCATAAGCACGCGGACGCGTAAAGAGTGAAAAGCCGCCGCCATAGCGCTCGTTGAGCTGCGCGACGGCGGACTCCGCCGCGCGGAGAATTATCTCGTCCGAGGGCTCGGTTTCGGTCCGGCTCTCTGGGAGATCGGCGAGCAGGCCGAAGGAGAGGTGCGCGCCGGCGTCGCGGCTGCAGAGGCGAAATTCCTCCAGCCGGGAGACAAACTGCGCCGCGTCCTCCGGCTGCGAGAGCAGGGCCGAGATGACGCAGAGCGTCCGCCCCGCCTTGGGCACACCGTGCTCGAGCGCCATGCGCGGGATGCGGCGTGGGCGGGTGAAGCGGCGCAAAACGGCGTCCTGCAGATGCTTGACCAGCTCGGAGACCGGCAGCAGGAACAGCACGGCGCAGAGGACGCCGCGCGCGAGCGCAAGAGAGAGCACCGCCGTCAGAAACAGAAAGCACATGAGATAGAGCAGGCCGTCCGGTCTGTCCGGCTCGGCATCAAAGAGCGCGAAGCCGACATGGCGCTGTGCCCCGGCGGAGGTGTTCGCCCGCTCGAGCAGGGATTGCGCCCAATCCCGCTCGGGAAGGCCGCGCCGCCGCGCCTGCCGCGCGAGCATGGCGCGGTACTGCGCGCGGCTCTCGCGGTCCATCTTCGGATAGACCTCCGCAGGATCGCGGCGGAGGAGACGGTCGAGCGCGTCCGTGCGCTCGAGCATCGGCGCGAGGTCCATGGATGAGAGCGTGCGCAGAGCGGTAAAATGCGCGCCGACGAGATCGTCCGACGGGTCCTCCCCGCCGAGGAGCGACGCGAGCGAGATGACAACCGCCGCCTTCATGGCCGGCAGGAGCAGGGCGTGCTCCGCGTGCGTGAGCGGCAGGGCGCGCTGAAAGCCCGCGAGCCACGCCTCCATCCCCTCCTCCGTGAGCGCGGCGGCAGAGGCCTCGAGCAGGCCGTCGCAGCAGCGCAGGAGCACCGCGCCGCCTTCGCACGCGCGCAGATGCTTTGCGCTCCGGAGCGCGCCGAGCGCCGCGAGCCCCTCCCGCTCGGCGAGATACCAGTTGTCGAGCAGCCAGCGCGCGGCGCCGTCCTCTCCGGCGGTGCGGCGCAGACGGCGCAGCTGCGCGATGGCGTCGCGCAGGGGCTTTGCAAAGCGTCTCCCCCGCCGCTCCCTGCCGGGGCGCAGCTTTGCCGCCGCCGATTCGCCCAGAGCTTCCATGCTTTTTTCCGACATAAAAAACGCCTCCGAAAAAACTGTCAGTTACGGCTAGTTTTTCCGGTGGCATACAATTTATTCTTTTGTTTTACTCATCATCATACTTAGTATATAATAAACACAACCAAAACACAAGGAGGAACGACCCGTGAAACAGTATGTTGTGGACGCTTTTACCGATCAGGTTTTTCACGGCAATCAGGCCGCGGTCTGCGTGCTGGATCAGTGGCTGCCGGAGGAGATGATGATGAACATCACGCGCGAGAACAACTTCTCCGAGACCGCCTTCACCGTGAAGGAGGGCGAGAAGTGGCACCTGCGCTGGTTTACGCCCGGGGGCGAGATTGACCTCTGCGGCCACGCCACGCTCGGCACGGCCTTCGTGCTGCTGAACTACTATGAGAAGAGCGCGGAAAAGGTCGTCTTCACGACGATGAGCGGCGATCTGATCGTGAAGCGCCGCGGCGATCTCTATGAGATGGAGTTTCCCGCCTATGATCTCAAAAAGGTCGACGTGACCGCCGCGATGGAGGACGCCCTCGGCACAAAGGTGCGGGAGGCCTATCTCGCGCGCGACCTCCTGTGCGTGTTGGACGATGAGCAGACCGTGCGCGACCTGAAGCCCGATCTGGAGAAGATCAAGCAGATCGACGGCCTGCTGGTGCACGTGACCGCCCGCGGCGCGGATGAGGACTGTGTCTCGCGCAGCTTCGCGCCGAAGCTCGCCGTGGCCGAGGACCCGGTCTGCGGCTCGGGCCACTGCCACATCATCCCCTACTGGAAGGACGTGCTGGGCAAGAACGAGCTCGTGGCCTATCAAGCCTCGAAGCGCGGCGGCACGCTCTACTGCCGCCAGGAGGGCGAGAAGATCTTCATGGCCGGCAAGGCGGCGCTGTATTCGATCGACGAGCTGTTTGTGTAAGAAACGGGCCGACAGAGGGCGTCGGCCCCTACGAGGCGTGCGCACGAATTCGCCGAAAAACCGAGCGAAAAATCAGTGTGTTCTGCACGGGTCGTCGAGGACGCCGACCCCTACGAATGAGACTTGCAGAAAAAGAAGAACAACCCCCCGGCCAAAGACCGGGGGTTCGTTCAATAGAGAGGAGAAATATAAAAGAGGAGTGGAAGGAATTGAATTAATAGATGTCGTTGGTATCCATTAGCGTGACCGTGACATCGAAGGTCTCGCCGTCGCGGTAGATGGTGAGCGTCATGGTGTCGCCGACGGAGTAGGCCTCCTTGATGGCGTTGACCTCGTAGGTCGTGGTGACGGCCTGGCCGTTGACGGCGGTGACGATATCGCCGGGCTGGATGCCCTGCTTCTCGGCGTCGGACCCCTCGGCGACGGACTCAACATAGAGGCCCTGCGGGAGATCATAGTATTCCGCGGCGGCGGCGTCCAGCGCGCCGATGACGATGCCGATGCTGGCGCGGCCGCTGACCTCGCCCTCGGCGATGAGCGCATCGACGACGGGACGGATCACGCTCGTCGGGATGGCGAAGCAGATGCCCTCGACGCCGGTGGTGAACGCCTTCATATTCGTGACGCCGACGACCTGACCGAACTCGTTGATGAGCGGGCCGCCGGAGTTGCCCTCGTTGATGGCGGCGTTGGTCTGGATGAGCGTCATGCTGTGGCCGCCGAAGATCACATTGCGGTTGATGGCGGAGACGATGCCGTTGGTCATCGTGCCGTTGAGCTCGGTGCCGAGGGGGTTCCCGATGGCGATGACGTCATCGCCCACCTGCAGCGCGTCGGACTGGCCGAAGACGGCGGGCTTGAGACCCTGCGCCTCGATCTTCAATACGGCGAGATCGCTGACGGAATCGGTGCCGACGAGCTTGGCCTCGTGCTCACTCTCATCGACGAGCAGCGTAACCGAGACGCTGCGCGCGCCGTCGAGCACGTGGGCATTGGTGATGATGTACCCGTCCGCCGTCATGATGATGCCGGTGCCGAGGCTGCCGGCGCCCTTGCCCTTGGAGGTGCGGATGGCGACCACGGAGGGCTGACATTCGCGGTAAATCTCCTGCAGGGACAGCGCTTCGCCCTCGGGCGGCGGCGTGAGCGTCATGGTGACGCCGGTGCCGGTCTCAGCGCGGGGCAGAGACGCGGTGTCCGCATCGGAGACGATCTCCTCCGCGGGGGGATACTGCTGAATCGGCGCGGCGGGCTCGGCCTTCGGCGTCTGATCGCCGATGCCATGGAAGAGATAGGCCGAGGCGATGATCAGCAGCACAACACCGCAGAGCGCACCAATCCAGCGGCCGCGGTGGCGGCGCTTTGCCTCCGGCTCGGAGCTGGACCACCAGGCCTCGCTGTAATCCGAGCGGATTTCCGGATCGGAGACGGTCGAAGTCTCGGTGTGCGCGGCAGGCGCGTGGTACCAGCCGCTGAAATCCTCATCAAGCATGGATCGATTCCTCCATTTGACACGCACAGCGTAACATGCGAATTTGTAGGCGCTGTGAATGAAATTAAAATAAATTGTTAATTACTTCACTTTTTCCTCGCGCTGCTTTTTGCTCTGCGGGGCGAGCGTGAGCGAGAAGATGAACTCCGTGACGCCGTCCCGGCTGGTGACGGCGATATCCTCGCCGTGCGCATCGAGGATGCGCTTGACGAGATAGAGACCGAGGCCGACGCCGTCGCGGTCGAGGCTGCGGGAGCGGTCGGACTTGTGGAAGCGGTCGAAGATGAACGGCAGATCGTCCGCCGGGATCGTCTCACCGCGGTCCTTGACGGAGATATAGGCCTTGCCGTCCGTCTTCCAGAGGGAGACGGTGAGCACGCTGCCCTCGGCGGCGAACTTGACGGCGTTGTCCATGAGGTTATAGACCACGCGGGTGATCGCGTCGGGGTCGGCGAGGACGTTCACGTGGTTCTCCGGCAGCTGGAGGTCGACGTCGAGGCGCTTTTCCTCAGCTCTGGCCTCGAAGCTCAGGAGCGTGGAGATAATGACCTCGAGAATGTCAAACTCACGGCGGCGCGTGAGATCCGTGCCGGCGCTCTCCATGCGCGAGAGATCGAGCATGCTGCGCACAAGGCGGGAGAGGCGGCGCGTCTCATCGGCGATGGTGGCGAGATATTTGTCCTGCTGGTCCTTGGGGATCGTGCCGTCGAGCAGGCCGTCGGCGAAGCCGGCGATCGTGGTCATGGGCGTTTTGAGCTCATGCGAGACGTTGGCGATGAAATCATTGCGGCGCTGCTCGGAGCGCTCGAGGGAGTCCGCCATCGTGTTGAAGGCGGAGACGAGCGCGCCGACCTCATCGTCGCGGTCCTCCTCCTCGACGCGGACGGAGAAATCGCCGTGGGCGAAGCTGCGCGTGGCGCGGGCCATTTCGTCCAGCGGCTTTGCCATGCGCTTGGAGGTCATGAACGCAAGCAGGAGCGCGAGCGTCATGACGGCGGCGGAGGCGGCGAGGAAGACCCAGAGAAAGGTATCCCAGCTGGCGACGATGGTGCCGGAATCGGCCGTGACGAAGACGTAGCCCAGCACCGTGCCGTCGGGCGTGTCGATCGTCTCGGCGACGACGTAGTGCGGCGTGGGATAAAACGAGCCGAGCGTGGACACCTCGTCGACCATGACGCCGCGCGAGAGCGTGACGAGCTCGGTGCCGCCGATCTGCTGGCCGATGTGGACGCAGGCGATGTTCATATCCGAGCAGGAGACGACCGTGCCGGAGGTGTCGGTGAGGAAGATATGGTTCCCCGTGATCTGCGAGAGAGAGCTGATCGTCATGCGCAGGCCCCAGTCGGTGAGCGAGCCGTCGTGCACCATGGCCTGCGCGTTGTGGCGCACCTCCTCGGCGTTGGCCTGCATTCCGTTGCGGTAGTTGTTGATGACATAGCTCCGGCCGAGGAACACAAACGCAAGACCGAGGATGAAAAAGCTCAGCACCACCATGGCGGCGGTGGCTGTGAAGTTTTTGAAATAGATACTCTTCATAAAACATCAGACATCATCCGGCAAAATGCGTTTTGCCGGATGATGTGTTATTACGCTTCTTCAGATTCGAACTTATATCCCACGCCCCAGACGGTTTTGAGCGTCCATTTGTCGCTCACGCCCTCGAGCTTTTCGCGCAGGCGCTTGATGTGCACGTCGACGGTGCGGCTGTCGCCGAAGTAGTCAAAGCCCCAGACCTCGTCGAGCAGCTGGTTGCGCGTATAGACACGGTTCGGCGTGGCGGCGAGGTGATAGAGAAGCTCCATCTCCTTGGGCGGCGTGTCGACCTTCTTGCCGTCGACGATGAGCTCATAGGAATCGAGATTGATGACGAGCTTGTCATAGGTGAGCTTCTTGCCCTGCTGGGGCACGTCCTCGCCCGTGCGGCGGAGCACCGCGTGCACGCGCGCGAGCAGCTCCTTGACCTCGAAGGGCTTGACGATATAGTCGTCCGCGCCCATCTCGAGACCGGTGACCTTGTCCTCCGTCTCGCCCTTGGCCGTGAGCATGATGATCGGCGTCTTGCTGTTTTTTCGGATGGCCTTGCAGACCTGCCAGCCGTCCATGACGGGCAGCATGATATCGAGCATGACGAGATCGGGCTTCTCGGTCTCGGCCAGATGCAGGCCCGCTCCCCCGTCGTGCGCGATGAGCACCTCGAAGCCGTCCTTCTCCAGATACAGCCGCAGGAGCTCGGCAATATTGATATCGTCCTCAACGACGACGATTTTCTGACTCATTTGCAAAAACCTCCCGTTGGTTTTCTGTGGTTTCTATTATTGCATTGATCGCCTTAAATTGCGTTAAAATTCTGTGAAATCTCAAGAACCTCCGACTCGCTGCAGAGGATGTCTTTCAGCCGCCCGCGGGCGATTCGTGAATCGCCCCTACGGTTCTCTTTCGGTTCGGCGCATAAAAACGGGAGGGGCAAGCCCCTCCCCTGCACCGGTATCTTAGTTCAGGAAATCTCTTAACCGCTTGCTGCGGCTGGGATGGCGGAGCTTGCGCAGGGCCTTCGCCCCGATCTGGCGGATGCGCTCGCGCGTGACGTTGAACTCCTTGCCGACCTCCTCGAGCGTGCGGGTGCGGCCGTCGATCATGCCGAAGCGGAGCTCGAGCACCTTCTTCTCTCGCGGCGTGAGCGTATCGAGCACCTCGGCGAGCTGCTCCTTGAGGAGCGTGAGGCTGGCGGCTTCGCTCGGCTCAGAGGCGTCCTCGTCCTGAATGAAGTCGCCGAGGTGGGAGTCCTCCTCCTCGCCGATGGGGGTCTCGAGGCTGACCGGCTCCTGCGCGATCTTGAGGATATCGCGCACCTTGTCGACGCTCATGCCCATCTCGGCTGCGATCTCCTCGGGAGAGGGATCGTGGCCGAGCTCCTGCAGGAGCTGGCGGCTGACGCGGATGACCTTGTTGATCGTCTCGACCATATGCACGGGGATGCGGATCGTGCGCGCCTGATCGGCGATGGCGCGGGTGATGGCCTGACGAATCCACCACGTGGCGTAGGTGGAGAACTTATAGCCCTTCTCATAGTCGAACTTCTCGACGGCCTTGATGAGGCCGAGGTTGCCCTCCTGGATCAGATCGAGAAACAGCATGCCGCGGCCGACATAGCGCTTGGCGATGCTGACGACGAGACGGAGGTTGGCCTCCGCCATGCGGCGCTTGGCGTCCTCGTCGCCCTCGGCCATCTTCTCGGCGAGCGCGCGCTCCTCCTCGGGAGAGAGCAGCGGCACCTTGCCGATCTCCTTGAGATACATGCGCACGGGGTCGTCCGTAGAGAAGGTATCGGCCATGGCGTCGGTATCGGCGAGCTCCTCCTCGGTGATCTCCTCGATCTCCTGGATCTCCTCGAGCTCGGGCACGACGTCATCGAGCGGCGGGAGCGTATCGTCGCCGGCGGCGTCGATGTTCAGGCCTGCGAGCTTCTCATCGAGCTTCTCCTGCTCCTCGGGCGTGAGCTGCATCTCCTCGAGCGCGGCGAGGTCCTCGGCCGAGAGCTTGCCGGCCTTCTTGCCCTTTTCGATGAGCTCCTGAATGCGCTCCTCCTTCGTCTTGGCGGGCTTGTCGTCCGCGGCGAGCAGAGCGTCGGCCATGGCCTCGAGCTCTTCGGGGGTGGGGGTGGTTTCTTTTTTCTTCGTCATACCTTGTCACCGTATGCCTTTCTTTCCTTCATTCGGCGGGCCGCTTCGCGCAGGTCGGTCTCCCCGCGGCGGAGCGCCTCGTCCCGGATAATCTGTATGTAATCCGCCAGCGCCTTGGTTCTCTGGCTGCTGTCGTCGGATTGATGGATGACGCCCGTGAGGAGGTTCATCTCCTCCGGCGTGAGCTGCTCGCTCATGGCGGCGGGCGAGACGGGCGCGCCGCGCCGGAAACCGTCGAGCAGGACGGAATAGAGGTGCTTGAGCTCCGGGCTGGAGAACGACTCGGGGTCCGGCGGCTCCACGCGCCGGAAGAGCTCCGGGTCCTGATACAGCAGGCGGACAACGCCCTCCTCCGCCGCGGCGGAGCGGGGGTTATCGTAGCGCACGCCGGTGCGCTTCTGCTGCTGCAAGACGGGGCGCGCCTGCTCGCGCCGCTCCTGCTTTTCGGCCGAGCGGAGCTTGCGCTTGCGAATCTGCTCGATCTGGTCCTTCACCGCGTCGACGGAGATGCCGGTCATCTCGTTTAAGCGCATGGCATAGACCTCACGCTTGATCTTGTCCGGCAGGGCGGCGACCATGTCGCACGCCTCACGCAGGAAGGCGACCTTCTGCTCGTCGAGCGCGAGATCGTATTTCTGCCGGATGGAGGCGAGACGATAGTCGACGTGGTTCTCCGAGGCGTCGAGCAGGTTCCGGAACGCGTCCGCGCCGAAGCGCTTGAGGTATTCGTCCGGGTCCTTCGCGCCCTCCATGCGCAGCACGCGCACGCGCAGATCGAGTTTTTCCAAGAGCCCGATCGCTCTCTGCGAGGCCTTCTGGCCGGCGCCGTCGCTGTCATAGGCGATGACGATCTCATTGGTATAGCGGCTTAAGAGCCGCGCCTGCTCGGGCGTTAGACTTGTCCCGAGGGAGGCCACGGCGGAGTCGAACCCCGCCTGATGGAGGCTCGCGACGTCCACGTTGCCCTCGGCGAGGAGGATATACCCCGCCTTGGACTTCTTCGCGAGGTTGAGCGCAAAGAGGTTGTGACTTTTGGAGAAAACGAGCGTCTCCGGACTGTTCATATACTTCGGCTCCCCGTCGCCGAGGATGCGGCCGGAAAAGCCGATGACGTTGCCGCGCACGTCGATCACGGGGAACATGAGACGGTTGCGGAACGTGTCATACACGCCGCCCTTCTTGCCGTGGCGGACAAGACCGGCGTCGAAGAGCTCCTGCTCGGTATAGCCGAGGGCTTTCATCGCGCGGGTTAAGCTGTCCCACGTATCGGGCGCGAAGCCGAGACCGAAGTTCGTGACGGTTTTGCCCGTGAGCGCCCGGCGGGCGAGATAGTCGCGCGCCGGCTGGCCGGACGGCTCCTTGAGCGCGGCGTGGAAAAAGCGCGCGGCCTCGCGGTTTAACGTGAGCATGCGGGCTCGCTTCCTGCTCGCGGCGTCCTGCTCCTCCTCGGGCATGGGCATGCCGGCCCGGCGGGCGAGAAAGGCGACCGCGTCCGGGAAGGAGAGATTTTCGATCTCCATGATGAAGCTGATGACGCTGCCGCCCTTGCCGCAGCCGAAGCAGTGATAGATCTGCTTGTCCGGCGCGACGGAGAACGACGGCGTTTTTTCGCTGTGGAAGGGGCAGAGCCCGAACAGGTTCGAGCCGCTCTTCTTCGTCAGGCGCACATAGCTGCCGACGACGTCCACAATGTCATTGCGGGAGGCAAGCTCCTGCAGAAAGTCTTCGGAAAAGGCCATTCGGGTTCTCTCCTTTCTGCGAAGATATGCACCGTAGGGCGGGGACCTGTGCCCCGCCGCGGCGGCCCACGGGTGGCCGCCCTACGGATGTGATGTGCTTATTTAATGCTCCAAGAAGCAGGAATAAACAGTTTGTCGTACACCTCCATGGCGTACCCGTCCGTCATGCCGGAGATGTAGTCGCAGACGGCGCGCTCGGGGCCCTCCTCGGCGGCGACGGTCTGATAGAGGCCGGGCAGCTGGGAGATGTGGCGCACGTAATAATCCCAGATGGAGCGGAGAATGTTCTCCACCTTCTCCTCCTCGCCCTTGGCGACGGGGTTGTGGTACACGGCCTGGAACATGAAGGTGTGGAAAGTCTGAAACGCCTCCGCCATCGGCGGGGACATTTTGAGCTCGCCCTCCCGGCTGTTTTCAATGACGTCCATGAGGATGGAGTTGATGCGCACGCTGTTGCGCTCGCCGATGCGCTCGCGGATGACGGCGGGCACGTCCTCGGGGCGCACGATGCCGCCGCGCATGGCGTCGTCGAGATCGTGGTTCACATAGGCCACGCGGTCCGACAGGCGCACGACGTCGGCCTCGAGCGTATCGCGCGGCAGGCCGGTGGTGTGATTCAGGATGCCGAGGCGCGTCTCAAAGCAGAGGTTTAAGCCTCTCCCCTCTCGCTCGAGCCGGTCGACGACGCGCAGGCTCTGCTCATAGTGGCGAAAGCCCGTGCCCTCAAAGATGGCGTTGAGCGCGCGCTCTCCGGCGTGGCCGAAGGGCGTGTGGCCGAGATCGTGGCCGAGGGCGATGGCCTCGGTGAGATCCTCATTGAGCATCAGCGCGCGGCTGATCGTGCGCGCGAGGCGCGTGACCTCGAGCGTATGCGTCAGGCGCGTGCGGTAATGGTCTCCCTCCGGCTGGAGGAACACCTGCGTTTTATGCTTCAGCCGCCGGAACGATTTGCTGTGGGTGATGCGGTCGATATCCCGCTGGAAGCAGGTGCGCATCGGGCAG
>JAZPZZ010000169.1:0-5557 GCA_045544935.1 Oscillospiraceae bacterium
GGATACAGAGCCGTCGCGCCTTGCGCGGCTGCGGCGTGGAGCGAGTTTCTTCTGACTCAGACAGCGATCAGAATCTTCTTCGTAAACTCCGAGAACTCGTACCCCTCGACCTTAAAGCTGTCGCGGGTGAATTTGTAGAAATCATCCACGCTCTCGTCGATGAGGAACTTCGGCGCCGGCTTGGGTTCATTCCGGATGATCTCCTCGATGACGGGCACATGGCGGTCGTAGATATGCGCGTCCGCGATCACGTGCACGAGCTCGCCCGCCTTGAGGCCGCTCACCTGCGCCATCATGTGCACGAGCACGCTGTACTGCACGACGTTCCAGTTGTTCGCGGCGAGCATGTCCTGGCTGCGCTGGTTTAATATCGCGTTGAGCGTATTTCCCGAGACGTTGAAGGTCATCGAATACGCGCAGGGATAGAGCGCCATCTCGTGCAGGTCCTGGAAGTTATAAATGTTCGTCATGATGCGGCGGGAGGCGGGGTTGTGCTTGAGATCAAACAGCACGCGGTCGACCTGATCGAACATGCCCTCGGCGTACTGATGCTTCACGCCGAGCTGATAGCCGTAGGCCTTGCCGATGGAGCCGCTCTCGTCTGCCCACTGGTCCCAGATGTGGCCGCGCAGGTCATGGATGTTGTTCGACTTCTGCTGCCAGATCCACAGCAGCTCGTCCACGGCGGTCTTCCAGTAGGTGCGGCGCAGCGTGAGGAGCGGAAACTCCTTCGAGAGATCATAGCGGTTCACGATGCCGAATTTCTTCACCGTGTGCGCCGGCGCGCCGTCGTCCTCCCAGCGGGGGCGGACCTCACGGTCGGTGTCCCAGACGCCATTTTCAAGAATATCCCTGCAATTTTGAATAAAAACCTGATCGGCATAGCTCATAATCGGGAACTCCTTTCGCTTTCGTGCGTCCAGTATATCATATTTTTCCTTCCGGGAAAACACTATCTTTTTATTCCGCAATGTGGTATAGTTTGTACTGCAAACGCAATAACAACAAGGAGGTAACCCCCTATGAAACTGACCAGAACCGTTCTCTCTCTGGCGCTGGCGCTGGTGCTGGTGTTCTCGCTCGGCGCGGGCGTGTTCGCCGCCGAGTGGCCGCAGAACGACTTCACCGACGTGCCGCGCGACAAATGGTATGCCGAGGCGGTCGACTTCGCCGAGGCCTCCGGCCTCATGAACGGCGTGGGTGAGAACAAGTTTGACCCCGAGGGCAGCGTGACCCGCGCTATGGTCGTGACCGTGCTCTACCGTCTCGAGGAGGAGCCGGACGTGACCGGCAAGACCTGCCCGTTTTCCGACGTGCCCGTCGGCTCGTGGTTCTTCAACGCCGTCATCTGGGCCGCCGACAAGGGCGTGACCACCGGCGTGGACGCGACGCACTTCAACCCCAACGATCCCATCACCCGCGAGCAGATGGCCGCGATGATCATCCGCTTTGCCCTCGCCTCCTCCGGCGACAAGGGCGTGATCGAGGAAGCGATGAAGATGGACCCGGACGGCGCGCTCGTGCTGAAGATGCTCTCCGAGGGCGTGCCCGCGGACCTCGCGAAGGGCTTTCCCGGCGCGGAGGGCTTCACCGGCTTCTCTGACGCCGCCTCCATCAGCTCCTATGCCCGCTGGTACGTGTTCTTCTGCCGTCTGACCGGCATCATGAACGGCGACGCCGCCGGCACCTTCCGTCCGCAGGCGACGCTGACCCGCGCCGAATGCGCCAAGACCTTCATGAACATCAGCGAGCTCGGCGAGAATTTCCTCTCCAACTGATCCGTTCGGCCGATTCCACAAATTGCATCCGATATTTTCTACAAATCCGCCCGCCGCAAGCGGGCGGATTTATGTTATAATGACAAAAGACATAGTTCCGACACAACGGAACGTCACATTATAACAAGGAGGAGCAACATGAAACAGATGAAAAAATTGTTGTCTGTGCTGCTGGTTGTGCTGATGGTCTTCTCGCTGATGAGCACCGCCATGGCAGCAGACGCATCCGTGTCGCTGAAGGACAAGGTTGTCATCCTGCACTCCAACGACGTGCACGGCGGTGTGGCCGACCCGAAACCGGACAGCGACGACGTCGCCGGCCTTCTGGGCTACGCCAGAATCGCCGCACTGCGCGACGAATACGTCAAGCAGGGCGCCGAAGTCATTCTGGCCGACGCCGGCGACTACATCCAGGGTTCTCCCTATGTGAGCGTCTCCAAGGGCGCCACGGCCGTTGAGATGATGAACGCCGCGGGCTACGACGTTGCCACGCTCGGCAACCACGAGTTCGACTTCGGCTATGACAATCTCATGACCATTCTGAAGGACGCCAAGTTCAAGACCGTCTGCGGCGACGTGATCAAGGACGGCAAGAGCATTCTCGACGGCTGGACCATCATCGAGAAGAAGGGCGTGAAGATCGGCTTCGTCGGTCTCGAGACCCCCGAGACCTACACCAAGGTCAACCCCGCGCTGATTCAGGGCATCTCCTTCCCGCAGAAGGACGAGCTCTACAAGTGCGCGCAGCAGCTCGTCGATGAGGTCAAGGCCAAGGGCGCGGACATCGTGATCGGCCTGTTCCACCTCGGCGTCGACGCGGAGAGCGAGCCGAACCGCTCCGCGGACGTTTACAACCACGTCAAGGGCATCGACTTCATCATTGACGGTCACTCCCACTCCGTCATGACCCCGGGCGATGACGGCGAATTCAGCGCGCTGCCCATCCAGTCCACCGGCACGAAGTTCGCCAACATCGGCGTGATCGTGATCGATCCTGCGCAGAAGAGCATCGTGGACAGCCGTCTTGAGTCGACCAAGGGTCTCGCCGAGAACGCGGCCGTGAAGGCCAAGGCGGAAGAGATCATGAAGCAGGTTGACAATACCTACGGCGCCGTGTTTGCAAAGAGCGAAGTGGAGCTCAACGGCGACAAGGCCCCCAACGGCAACCGCGACAGCGAGACCAACCTCGGCGACCTGATCACGGACGCAATGGTCTGGTCCGTGCTGAAGGAAGGCAAGCTGAAGGTTGACGCCGACCACGTCGTCGGCATCACGAACGGCGGCGGCATCCGCGCCTGGATCCACAAGGGCGACGTGACGATGAAGGACATCAATACCGTGCTGCCCTTCGGCAACACCGTGGCCGTGATCTACGTGACCGGCGCGGAGCTGCTGGAAGCCCTTGAGGCCTCCTGCTACAACACGCCCGGCGCGGTCGGCGGCTTCCCGCAGGTCTCCGGTCTGGACTTCACCATCAACACGGACAAGTCCTTCGACCAGGGCGAGCAGTATCCCGCCTCCACCTACTACGGCCCGAAGAGCATTCAGCGCGTGACGATCGACCGCGTGAACGGCCTCGACTTTGACGCCAAGGCCACCTACGCCGTCGTGACCAACAACTTCTGCGCCGCCGGCGGCGACACCTACTATGCCTTCAAGGCCGCCAGCGACCAGTTCGACACCAGCATCCCGATGGATGAGGCGCTGATGAACTACGTCGACGAGGTGCTCGGCGGCGTGATCGGCAGCGAATACGCCGACCCGCAGTACCGCATCCTGATCGGCTCGGCCGAGGAGATCGCCGTGCTGCAGCAGATTCGCGACCTCGCGCGCGTGCTGCCCGGTGACGACGCGCTGACCGAGAAGTCCGCAAAGGCCGTAAACGACGCGCTTGAGGCCGCCAAGAAGGCCGAGGACGCCAAGGCCCTGCAGGCCGCGCTCGACGATCTGGCCAAGGCCGCCGAGGCGCTGGAGTTCAAGCCCAACGGCTTTGACGACGTGAAGGCCTCCGACTGGTTCAAGCCCGCCGTGGACTTCGCCGCCGCCACCGGTCTCATGAACGGCATGGGCGAGAACAAGTTCGTCCCCGCCGGCAGCATGACCCGCGGCATGGTCGTGACGGTCCTGTACCGCATGGCCGGCTCCCCCTCCGTGAAGGGCCTCGACTGCCCGTTCAAGGATCTCAAGCAGGATTGGTACAAGGACGCCGTCGCCTGGGCCGCCTACAACAGCATCACCACCGGCGTGACCGACGACACCTTCTGCCCGGAGGACCCCGTCACCCGCGAACAGATGGCCACCTTCGTCGCCCGCTACCTGTTCGGCCAGATGGATGACAGCATGATGCTCGAGATGCGCCGCGCGCTCTCCGCCCACTATTCCGACGCCGCCGCCATCCATGACTACGCCGTGATGTCCGTCAGCGGCTGCACCGTCAACGGCATCATGCAGGGCGACAAGGCGGCCCAGGGCAGCAAGCTCACCACCTTCCGCCCGACGAGCACCATGACCCGCGCAGAGTGCGCGCAGGTTCTCAAGAACGTGTATGACTTCGTGCTCGGCCTCGCGCTCCCGGAGGCGGACGCCGCTCCCGCAGCGCTCCTCCCCGCAGCGTAAACACACCCGCAATATCCCAAAGGGGCGCGTCTTCGACGCGCCCCTTTTTCCTTGACTTTTCTCGGAATTCCGGTACAATGCTCTCGGAATCACATCAAGGAGGCATTTTCATGAACCCTTATCTCGATATTGCTCCCGAGGTGCAGCAGGCGCTGGCCGAGGGGAAGCCCGTCGTCGCGCTGGAGAGCACGATCATCTCCCACGGCATGCCCTATCCGAAAAACGTGGAGACCGCCCTGCGCGTGGAGCGCACCATCCGCGAAAACGGCGCCGTGCCCGCCACGATCGCCATCATCGGCGGCCGGCTCAAGGCCGGTCTCTCCGAAAGTGAGATCGAATACCTCGGCAAAACGGGCCGCGCGGTGGCGAAGGTCTCGCGCCGCGACCTGCCTGTGATCGTGGCCACGAAGGCCGACGGCGCCACCACCGTCGCGACGACCATGCTCATCGCGCACATGGCGGGCATCTCCGTCTTCGCCACGGGCGGCATCGGCGGCGTGCACCGCGGCGCCGAGACGACGATGGACGTCTCCGCCGATCTGGAGGAGCTGGCCCAGACGCCGGTGATGGTCGTCTGCGCCGGCGCGAAGGCCATCCTCGATCTCAAGCTCACGCTCGAGGTGCTCGAAACGAAGGGCGTGCCCGTGATCGGCTTCGGCACGGAGGAGTTGCCCGCGTTCTATACCCGCGAGAGCGGCCTGAAGGTCGACGCGCGCGCCGACACGCCGGAAGCGCTCGCCGCCATGTTCGCCGCGCAGCGCGGCATGGGCATCAAGGGCGGCATGCTCGTCACGAATCCGATCCCGCAGGAATATGCCATGCCGAAGGACGTCATCGACGCCGCCATCGAGCAGGCATTGGGCGAGTGCAATGAGCAGGGCATCCACGGCAAGGACACGACGCCGTTTCTCCTCGCGCGCGTGGCGGAGCTCACCGGCGGCGACAGTCTCGAGAGCAACATCCGGCTCGTGCTGAATAACGCCATGGTCGCGGCCAAAACCGCCGCGGCGCTGTGCACGTCAGATTGACTTGCGCAAGTCACCTTGCGAGGCTTTGGCCTTACAAGGCTGACGGCGAAAGTCAATCTTCCTTATCAAAATCAAAGCATTTGCTTTGATTTTGAGATCGAAATCTCATCAAAACCCCGCCCGAAAGGGCGGGGT
>JAZPZZ010000170.1:0-5456 GCA_045544935.1 Oscillospiraceae bacterium
CCTGCGCCGCAGCGCCGCCGAGGCGCCCGCCGCCGCGACACGCGCGCCGACGGCGGAGCAGAAGCAGGGCTTCACCTTTGTGAAAGAGGAGGAGACCGTCGTGCTCGAAACGGTGCGGGACGGGCTGAAGGCGATGGGCGAGCTGACCACGGAGGAATATGCCTTCACCGAGGTCATCACCTATTCCAATCTCAAGCAGTTTCTCGGCATCGACCTGCCGTGGACCGAGACGAATTACATCGCGAGCTACGACGGCGTCATCCGCGCCGGCATTGACTTTGCCGCTGTGCAGGCCACGACCGAGCAGCGAGACGACGGCGTGCACCTGACCGTCACGCTCCCGAAGGCGAAAATCCAGAGCACTGCAATCGATCCCGACAGCTTCGTGCTCTATTCGGAGAAAAACGGCCTCGGCAACCCGCTCTCGGCCTCGGACTTCAACCAGTCGCTCGCGGAGCTCGAGCGCGACGCGCAGAAAAAAGCGATCGAAAAGGGCGTGCTCGACCGCGCCGACGAGCAGGCAAGGCTGCTCCTCGAGCGCTTCATCCAAAGCGTCCTCGCGCCCGGGAGCTACACGCTCGATTTTTCGTAAGGGGGAAGAACCATGAAACGTGAAACCCTGCTCAAAAACGCACTGCTGTCCGCGCTGCTTTTGCTTATCGCCGTCATCTCGATCTGCGTGCTCGCGCAGAAGACCTCCTCCAACGAGACGTTCGCGGCCACGATCGCCTCGCTCGATGAGAAGACGAAGCACGTTCTGCAGCTGAGCGCCTCCTCCGCCGTGATCTCCACGGGCATCTCCGCCCTGCCGGGCGACACGGCCTCGCCCATCGCGGGCAAGCTCGCGGACTTCACGGGGTATTTCCTGCTCATCCTCACCGTGCTCTATACGGAGAAAAACCTCCTCACGATTCTCGGCGTCGCGGTCTTCCGCTTCATCATCCCGATCGCCTGCGGATTGTGCATTGCGGCGCTCTTTTCCGGCTCGCAGGTACTGCGGCGCGCGGCCGCGAAGATCGCGATCTTCGGCCTCGCCGTGTTCATCGCCATCCCGCTCAGCCTCAAGGTGTCCGACATGGTCTATGAAAACCACCGCGACATTGTGGAGACGGCGCTCACCGAATCCGATCAGATGAGCGAGGAGTCCGCGCAGATCTCCAACGAGAGCGGCAGCAACGGCGTTCTGTCCTTATTAAAGAAAACCGGCCAGACGATCTCCTCCGTGCTCGACAAGGGCGCCCAGATCATCAACCGCTTCGTGGAGTCCATCGCGGTCTTCATCGTCACGTCCTGCGTCATTCCGATTCTGGTGCTCGCGTTCGTGCTCTGGCTGATCAAAATGCTCTTCGGGGTGAAAATTGCCCTTCCGAAACCGCGCGGGCGGAAGGAGGAGCCGCCGGAGGAGGCGCCTTAACATACCCTGGAACCATCCACGGCGCTGCGGCCTGCGACAGGCTGCAGCGCCGCTTTTTGCGCACAAATTTGAGGCGTTTGAACGGAAACAGACACCGAGTTGCACAATAAAGAAATAAATTTTGTCATTTTACTTAGCGATTTTGACGGATTTCCAATAATGCCGAGAGACAGGCGCCGCCGGAGAATGCTAGAATGAATTATCCTTGACGGAGCGTCCGGGCCGGGCGCTCCAATCCAAAACAAAGGAGGTTATTCTATGCGGAAATCCACCAAGCTGCTGTCGGTGCTCCTCGTGGTGTGCATGCTCGTTTCGCTCATGCCCGTGGGTGTTCTGGCGGCTGATCCGGCGGGGCCGAAGGAGGTCTCTGCCTGCACGCTCGGCGATCCGGGCGCGGCCTACCGGCTGAACGTTGTGAACGATTCTGCCGTTCGCATGCTCTTTGAGGTCACCGTGAACGGCAAGACCGAACAGGTCGCCTTCGCCGCGGGCGAGACGCTCTCGCTCGGCATCAACGAGGGCGACAGCTACAAGGTCACGAAAGTCGGCAACACCAACTACAAGGTGCTGTCCGAGTCCGCGTCCTTCCGGAGCGGCGAATATGAAAACGCCATCTCGAAGACCTTTGCCCACCGTCTGGGCGACGGCTTCAAGGTCGGCGAGGAACACGTCTACACGCTCCGTGACGGCGCCGTCTACGAGGGCGAGGCCGCGACCGTGAACGGCAAGACCGTCGCCGCCGACACGGCGGTGAACAGCCCTGTCACGATCACGACCAGCGCCTCCAACGGCAAGGCGTCCTTCGCGCTCGGCGGTGAGACAAAGACCGCTACCGTGAATGGCAACTATACCGTGAACGGCACGGATCCGATCCGCGCGCAGAACACCGCGAACACCCGCGCGGCGAACCTGCAGACGGCGGTGAACAATCTCTTCAAGGCCGAGGTGCAGGCGCTGCCCGCCTATGACGCCGCCACGTGGGACGTGCTCACCACTACCATCACGGCGTCCTACTCCAACGGCCTGTTTGGCATCGGCCGCTCGGTCTCCTTCAGCGCAGGCGCCAATCTGATGGCCTATCAGCCGCTGACGGACGAGATCATCGATATCGTCGATCCGCTCGAGCCCGGCGACATCACCCTGACCTACACCACCGAGACCGAGGCCAAGGCCGGCGCGGTGGAGTTGAACGTGCTCAACGGCGAGCGCCTCGGCGATCTCAATGAAAAGTTCAACACCGAGCTCATCGTGAGCCTCATGGGTATGCTCACCGCCGCGCAGAACGGCGGCGAGGGCAGCGAGGGCTCCGGCATGTCCCTGACGAGCTTCACGGATCTGCTCACGAACGAGGACATCATGGGCCTGCTTGCCATCGAGGCGCTCGACAACATGCCCAAGGGCTATCTCGTCACGCTCACCGAGGTCAACAAGAACGACGGCCTCTATGAGGGCCTGTCCTACACCGTCCCCATGACGGAAACCATGTTCATCGACATTGACATGGACGTCATGATGCAGGAGGCGCTCGGAAGCACGCTCTTCAACATGGCCAAGGGACAGATCCCGGCCGAGATGCTGGAGATGGAGATGACGCTGCCCGTCAGCATCGGCCAGAGCTTCGCGCTCGAGGGCGTGCGCGCGGGCGACTATGTGCTCACGATCACCTCTCCCGGCGAGGGCTGGATTCCCGCCGGCGCGAACAGCTTTAACGTCACCGTCACGGACGGCGGCACGGTGAGCAACGTCGGCGGCAGCCATGTCTACGGCAGCATCCGCACCAGCACGCTCATCACGCCGCTCACGCAGGCGATGGGCATGGATCTCGGCTGCCTCGGCGGCCTCGCGGGTCTGATGCTCGGCAGCAACTCGCTCAAGATGGTCAACACCAACGGTGTGGTCTTCAACCACATCTGGAACCACATTGAATTCACCAACGCCGCGCTGAACGTCAATGACAGCGGCAAGGTGACGACGACGGGCATCCCCGGCGCGACCTTCATGCTCGTCGACCGCGACCGCTTCAACGCGCTCATCGACTCTCTGCTCAGCGTGGGCAAGGCGACGATCGACAGCGTCATCGGCGGCATCCGCTTCGATGAGCTGCTCGGCCTCAAGCAGGAGATCAACGAGGGCGAGGGCGGCGAGATCGAGGCCGAGCCCGGCATGATCGAGCGCGTGCTCACGTCCGTGCTCGCGCTGGGCGACAAGCTCGACGGCATCAACATCCCGCCGATGTTCGAGTCCGTCGCGGATGAAAACGGCCTTGTGACCTTCGATCCGCAGGACAACGTCTCGCTCCAGAAGCTCATCGACCTCATTCCGAAGCTCATGGACGCGGTCAACGGCATCGGCAACCTTGTGAGCAACGTCGGCTCGCTCATCCCGAGCGGCGGCTCCTCCGAGCCTGCGGCGCCCGCGGAGGGCGGCGAGACCGGTGAGACCGGCGGCGAAGCCTCCGAGCCCGCACAGCCTGCCTCCTCCGGCGGCAGCGGCATGATGGATCTCGGCGGCCTCGATATGGCCTCCGTCCTGCAGCTGCTCGGCTCCATCGCCGATCCCGATCAGATCGGCGCGCTCATGGGCATGCTCAATGCCTTCGGCGGCATGACCTCCTCCGGCAGCTCCGACACGCCCGCAGAGCCGGCTGAACCCGCGCAGCCTGCAGAGCCCGGCGATCCCGCCGAGCCCGCCGAGCCCGCGGAGCCGGCCGAACCCGCGCCGGATATGATGGAAGTGCTCATGAACCTGCTGCAGGACTTCGGCGGCGGCGATCTCGGCTTTGCGCTGCTGAACCTCGTCGGCCTCTCCGACGGCCGCTTCCCGACCGGCAACTACATCCTCATCCAGACCGCCGTGCCCGAGGGGCGCGTGCGCAACCCAATGATGTACGTCTTCCAGAACACGTGGAACGCGGAGGAACAGGCCTATCACACCTACGCGAGCATCGACCTCGCGGGCGTCATGTCCAACGAGCAGTTCGCGGAGTTTGCCGGACGGCTCGAGCAGTCCTACGTCGTGCTCGAGGATCTCTTCGCCCGCATGGCGACCACCGCCGACGGCGGTCTGAGCCTGGTGCGCGCCTTCATCGGCGAGGGCGAGAGCTACAACTCCATCGCGCTGCTGAATCACTGGGAGGAAGTCGTCACGCAGATCATGGCGCAGATTGAGGCGGCCAGAGCCGCGGCGGAGGAGCCCGCGGAGCCCGGCGAGGGCGACGAGCCCGCAGAACCCGCGGAGCCTGTGACTGAACCTGAGGAGCCTGTGGTCGAGCCCGAGGTTCCCGCGGCGCCGGAGTTTGACGCCAAGGCGGCGCTCGCCGGCATCATCGACCAGGTGCTCAACACCTATGTGCCCAAGGCGGCGGTCCTGTCCTATGCCTCCAATCTGATCTACCGCCTCGGCGGCGGCATGATTCAGAGCCAGCAGGAGGCGGCGGATCTGCTCGTCGGCATGACGATGGGCGAGGATATGACCTTCTCAAACTTCAATGCGAAGATTCAGAAGATCCTCTCCGACGCCGACTTTGTCCTCAACGGCGAGGTCACGAAGAATTGGTACTACTACGATGTGAATCCGAACATCTTCACCAACGTCAACATTGCCTACCATTACATCCTCAATGAGATGCTGCCTCCCCAGCTCGCGGTCGTCATCGAGCGCGCGCTGCAGAGCGGCATCGATCAGGGCGAGGCGCTCGTCGATCAGATCCTCGATCAGATCGCCAACGGCTGCGATCCCGAGGTCGACGTGCCGGCTGAGCCGGATGTGCCGGCCCAGCCCGATCAGCCTGACACGCCCGATACGCCCGCCCAGCCCGACAATCCGGGCAGCAGCGGCGGCAGCTTCATCGGCGGCATGTTCGACTTTATCGGCGGCATCATTGATTACTGGAGACACCACTAAGCTACCCACCAACCGAAAAACAGGAATGGGCATTTGCCCATTCCTGTTTTGGAGCCTGACAAAGAACTGTGTTCTTTGTCAGGCGAAGGGATACTCGCGCTCCATCGCGGCGGGCGTTGCCCGCCTTGGTCGGCGCGAG
>JAZPZZ010000171.1:0-7975 GCA_045544935.1 Oscillospiraceae bacterium
CGATCCGACTTGACAAAGACGAAAGAGAGGATTTTGTATGAAAGATATCGTTTCCCGCACGCTGACGGCGCAGGAGCTCGGCGGCTTTCACGAGGGCTGGTCGATGGACGTCTGGAAGTTCTTCGGCTGCCACAAAACCGAGGACGGCGCCTACCGCTTTGCGGTCTGGGCCCCGAACGCCAGATCTGTGACGCTGGTGGGCGAATTCAACAACTGGGACCGCGCGGCAGACCCGATGCAGCGGCTCTCCGACGGCACCTGGGTTCTCGTCAAGGAAGGACTGGAGCACAGCGCGCTGTATAAATACTGCGTTCTCGGCGCGGACGGCAAAGAGCGGCTGAAAACCGATCCCTTCGCCACGCACTGCGAAACCGGACCCGCCACCGCGAGCCGTGTCTGGCCGATCGATGATTATCGCTGGGGCGACCGCGAATATCTGCACAGGCGCGCGAAAAAGAACGTCTTCCGCTCTGCGATGACCATTTATGAGCTGCATCTCGGCTCCTGGAAGCGCACGCCGGAAGGCTACGTGATGAACTACCGCGACATTGCCGACGAGCTCGCCGCTTACTGTGTGGACCTCGGTTATACCCATGTAGAGCTTCTGCCGATCACGGAATATCCCTTCGAGGGGAGCTGGGGCTATCAGGTAACGGGCTACTTTGCCCCCACCAGCCGCTACGGCACGCCGCAGGACTTCATGTATCTCGTCGACCGCCTGCACCAGGCCGGTGTCGGCGTGATCATCGATTGGGTACCCGCGCACTTCCCGCGTGACGAGCACGGTCTCGCACGTTTCGACGGCACGCTGCTCTATGAGTGCAAGGAAGAGCGCATGGCGAGCCATCCCGAATGGGGCACGCTGATCTTCGACTATGAGATGCCGGAGGTGCAGAGTTTTCTCATTTCGAGCGCCTCTCTGTTCTTCGATCAGTATCACATCGAAGGGATCCGCGTGGGTGCCGTGAGCTCCATGCTCTACTTAAACTACGGCCGCAAGGACGGCGAATGGACGCCCAACCGCGAGGGCGGCAGCATCAACCTCGGCGCGGTGGATTTCCTCCGCCGGCTCAATACCACGATCCTCACCCACTTCCCCGGCGCGATGACCATCGCGGAGGAATCCTCCGCCTTTCCGAGCGTGACGAAGCCGCCCTATGACGGCGGACTCGGCTTCAGCTTCAAGTGGGACATGGGCTACATGCACGACACACTTGACTATTTCTCCATCAACTCCTATTTCCGGAGCAAGAACCACAACAAGCTCACCTTCTCCATGATGTACACTTTCTCGGAGAACTTCATCCTCGCCTATTCGCACGACGAGGTGGTGCACGGGAAAAAGAGCATGGTGGACAAGATGTTCGGCTCCTATGAGGAAAAATTCTCGACGCTTCGCGCGCTCTACGGCTATCAGTTCGCGCATCCGGGCAAGAAGCTCACCTTCATGGGTTCGGAGTTCGGCCAGTTCATCGAATGGAACTACAAGCAGGGTCTCGACTGGCTCCTGCTGGACTATCCGAAGCACCGCGAAATGCAGGACTACTGCCGCGCGCTCAATGAGTTCTATACCGCGCACCGCGCACTCTGGGACGTGGACGACAGCTGGGACGGCTTCCAGTGGCTGAATGTGAACGACGCCGACCGCAGCTCGATCGCCTTCCTGCGCACGAGCCGCAATGGTCACCGCGTGATCTGCGCCTGCAACTTCACGCCGGTTGCCTATGACGATTTCGTGATCGGTCTGCCGAAGAAAGGCGTACTGCGCGAGGTTCTCAACAGCGACGATATCCGTTTCGGCGGAACAGGCGTACACAATGATCCCGTCATCCACAGCCAGGACGAGGATTTCTATGAGCATCCCTTCTCCGCGCATTTGAAGCTGCCGCCGCTGAGCGCAGTTTACTTCACCTTCACAGCCCGCTGACAGGAGGTACAGACATGAAAGATTTTCTCAAGAACAAACTGACGGAAAAGCATCGCTGGGAGCTGCCGCGCGTGCTGCTCGCGGCAGCGGAATGCGCACCGCTGGCCAAGACCGGCGGTCTGGCAGACGTGGTTGGCACGCTGCCGAAATATCTGGCGGATCTCGGCATGGACGCGCGCGTCATCACGCCGTATCACCGGATCATCAAGGAGAAGTTCGGCTGGCGCGTCAGGCACATGACAGATTTCTACATCGATCTCGGCTGGCGCCATCAGTACGTCGGCATCGAAAAGCTCGTGATCGACGGCGTGATCGTCTATCTTGTGGACAACGAGAGCTACTTCGGCGATAAGATCTATCGCGGCGGCATGCCCGAGGGTGAGCAGTACGCCTTCTTCGCCCGCGCCGTGGCCGAGGCGATCCCGCGCCTCGACTTTGACCCCGACGTGCTGCACTGCAACGACTGGCACACTGCGATGCTGCCCATGCTGCTCAAAACACAGTACAGCCACGCGCCGCAGGGCCGTCTGCGCACGCTGCTGACGATCCACAACATTGCCTATCAGGGCAAGTTCGGCTATGACTACGTCTATGACCTTCTGGGCGTGGACGCGCGGTATTACACCAGCGAATTCATGGAGCTCGACGGCTGCGCCAACTTCCTCAAGGCCGGCTGTGTGTTCTCCGACCGCATTAACACCGTGAGTCCCACCTACGCTGAAGAAATCCGCACGCCGTGGTACGGTGAGCGGCTGGAGGGCATCCTTTCCGCGCGCAGCCACGAGCTGAGCGGCATTCTCAACGGCATTGACTACACCACCTTTGACCCCGAGACCGACCCGCGCATTCCGGCACATTTTAATGTAGACGATCGCAGCGGCAAAGCCGTCTGCAAGCAGGCGCTGATCGATCAGCTGGGTCTGAGCGTCTCGGTTGACACGCCGATCGTCGCGATGGTCACGCGCATGACTGCGCAGAAGGGCTTTGATCTCGTGCAGTGCGTGCTCGACGAGCTGATGGCGACGGAGGACATGGCCTTCGTGCTGCTCGGCTCCGGCGACGCGGCTTATGAGAACTTCATGCGTGACGCGGAAAACCGCCATAAGGGCCGTGTGTGCGCCTACCTCGGCTATAACGAGAATCTGGCAAACCAAATCTACGCCGGCGCCGACTTCCTGCTCATGCCCTCCGGCTTTGAGCCCTGCGGCCTGAGCCAGATGATCGCTATGCGCTACGGCACGCTGCCGATCGTGCGCGAAACCGGCGGTCTGAAGGACAGCGTCGCCCCCTACAACCGTTTCACTGGCGAAGGCACCGGCTTCTCCTTTGCCAACTTCAACGCGCACGAAATGGCCGACACCATCCGTGCCGCCGTGGGGCTCTACCACGACTACAAGGGCGAGATGGAAAAGCTCATCCGCAACGCAATGACCGCCGACTACAGCTTTCGCCGCTCGGCGGAGGCCTATGCCGCGCTCTATCTCGATCTGCTGCCGGCAGATCTCTCCGCCAAGCACGACGCGCTGGATGAGGCCTATCGATCTCCGCTCGGCGCCGTCGAGACCGGAACCACCGTGCGCCTCGCCATCGAGGACCCCGGCTGCTTCGTCTCCGGCGCGGTGCTCGAGGTCTACGGTGACGATTTTGAGCAGTCTGTCCCGATGGAAAAAACCGAGATCGGCTTCACCGCGGAATTCAATGCGCCCGAAACCGCGCAGGCGCTGTGGTATCGCTTCGTGCTCTATTATCCCGACGGCGGCACGCAGTGGCTCTGCCCCGGCAAGGACGGACAGCACAGCGTGATCTGCCCCCTGCCGCAGGAGGGCTTTCGCCTAACAGTATTTCAGAAGGGCTTTCAGACGCCCGACTGGATGAAACAGGGCGTACTGTATCAGATCTTCCCGGACCGCTTTGCCAAGGACAAAAGCGATACGGCAGTGAAGGGCTTTGCCGCGCATGAGGCAAAAGGCCAGACCGTGCATGTACACGAGAGCTGGGATGAACCGGTAGAATGGCAGAACAATCTCCCCGACGGCAGCTATGCCCCTGTGGATTTTTACGGCGGTACGCTCAAGGGCATTGAGTCGAAGCTCAAGGAACTGAAAAAGCTCGGCGTCACGGTGCTCTATCTCAACCCGATTTTTGAGAGCGCCTCCAATCACCGCTACGACACCGGCTGCTATGAGACCGTCGACCCGATTCTCGGCACGAATGAGGATTTTGAGGCGCTCTGCAAGGCGGCAAAGAAGTTCGGCATGCGCGTGATTCTCGACGGCGTCTTTGCTCATACCGGCGCGGACAGCAAGTACTTCAACCGAGACAAACACTATGCTGGCTCCGGCGCTTATAACAGCGAGCGCTCCCCCTTCCGGAAATGGTACACCTTCGACGAGAGTCTCACCTACGGCTACCGCTGCTGGTGGAACTTCCCGGAGCTGCCCACCGTAAACACGGACAGCCCCGAATGGCGCAAGCGCGTCGTGTCGGGCAAGAATAGCTTTGTCAAGCAGTGGCTGCAGCGCGGTGCCGCCGGCTGGCGGCTCGATGTTGCCGATGAGCTGAGCGACGATGCGCTCGAGGAGATTCGCCGCGCTGTGAAGGAGGAAAACCCGGACGCCGCCGTGCTCGGCGAGGTCTGGGAGGACGCCGTGACGAAGGAGAGCTACGGCAAGCGCCGCACCTACGCCCTTGGCTGCGCTCTGGACAGCGTGATGAACTATCCGCTGCGTCTCGCGCTGATGACGTTCCTGCGCGGACAGGGTGACGCGCGTGATCTGCAGGCCTTCCTGCTGGACCAGCGCATGAACTATCCCCGTCCGTTCTACTACGCGCTGATGAATCTCACCGGCAGTCACGATATTGAACGAACGCGCACCGCGCTCGCCATCGACTTTGAGGCGCGCGGAACCACGCGCGATTATCAAGCGGAATACGTCGTGACGGACGAGATGGCGGCAGTGGCTGCCAAGCGCCAGAAGCTGATTGCGGCGCTGCAGTTTTCCCTGCCTGGTCTCCCCGCGATCTACTATGGCGATGAGGTCGGCATGCAGGGCTTCTGCGATCCGTTCAACCGCGCGCCGTACCATGAGGAAGACGCCGAGATCCGCGAATGGTATCAGACCCTTTCCAAGATCAGAAGCGAGCATGCGGCGCTGCAGACCGGCGCGGCGGCGTTCTTTGCCCCGGCGCTCGACGTGATCGCGGTGCTTCGTACAACGCTCCGCGGCAGCGACGCTTTCGGCAAAAAGCAGCCGAAGGAGACCTTCCTCACCGTCGTGAACCGCGCGGACAAAACCGTTGTGACCGAGCTGAATCTCACGGAACCCGGCAAGGGTCTCTGCGAGAACATGCGGCTCGAGCTGATCCGTTCCGGTTTCCAGACCGCAAAGGACGTCTGCGGTAAGGACAACGTCGCCGTCACGGACGGCGTCCTCAGCCTAACGCTCCCCGCCGGCAGCGTGAAGATCTTCAAGCTCTGCTGAAAAACGACATAAAAAGACCTGCGATACAAGATCGCAGGTCTTTTCTTTTCCAATCATCAGATGATCTTCTCACCCAGAGGCTTGCCGCCGAGGACGTGGAAGTGCAGGTGCGGCACGGTCTGGCCGGCGTCGGGTCCGCAGTTAGAGATGACACGGTAGCCGTCCTTGAGACCTTCCTTCTCGGCGATCTCGTCGATGACCTCAAGGCAGCGGGAAGCAGCAGCCGCATTCTCAGCGTTGATTTCACTCACAGAACCGATGTGGATCTTCGGGATAACAAGGAAGTGCACCGGCGCCTGGGGATTGATGTCCCGGAAGGCAAAAACGGTGTCGTCTTCATACAGGCAGGTCGAGGGAATCTCCCCCGCCGCGATTTTGCAAAACAGGCAGTCAGACATTGCAGTGATCTCCTTTCATATTCAAATGCCGAGCTTTTCGGCAACAAAGTCATCGACGATCGCGAGCGCATCGTCCGTCTTGAGCGGATTGGTACCGCCGCCCATGGCAGAGTCCGGCTTGCCGCCGCCCTTGCCGCCTGCAACGGCGGACACGGCGCGAACCAAATCACCGGCCTTGATTCCGGCTGCGACAGATTCCTTACCGCAGACGGCCACAAAGGTGACCTTCTCCCCTGCGACCGTCGCAAGCACCGCGACAATTTTCGGATCCTTGTCGCGCAGGAAGTCACCCATCTTGCGCAGCTCATTCGGCCCCAAGTCCGTGCGCGTCGTGGTCACAACATGGTAACCGCCGACGTTCTTTGCAGCGATAAGGAAGCGCTCCACATCGCCCGCGATGAGCTTATCGCGCATCTTGTCGATCTCCTGACGCAGCGTCTTCATCTCATGCACAAAGCCCTCGGTCTTTTCGAGCAGAGCGTTGCGCTTGACTTTCAGAATATCGGCCACGCGCTGGAGATCACAATGCTCCTCCTCCACGCGGCAGAGGCAGGCCTTGCCGGTGATCGCCTCGATACGGCGCACGCCGGAGGCAACGCTGCTCTCGGACAGAATGCGGAACGGTCCGATCTTCGCAGTGTTATTGAGATGCGTGCCGCCGCAGAGTTCGAGGCTCGCGTCCTCCATCTTGACGACGCGGACGACGTCGCCGTATTTCTCGCCGAAGAGCGCCTGCGCCCCCATCGCCTTAGCCTCGTCCTGCGACATTTCGGAAACCGCAATGTCAAGGCCGTCGAGAATCTGATCGCAGATGAGCTCGTTGATCTGCTGCAGCTCCTCCGGCGTCACAGCGGAGAAATGCGTGAAGTCAAAGCGCAGACGGTCGGGCTCCACCAGAGAACCTGCCTGATGGACGTGATCGCCCAGCACCTTGCGCAGCGCCGCGTGCAGCAGGTGCGTGGCGCTGTGCGCGCGCATGATCGCCTTGCGGCGCTTATCATCCACCTCGCACTGCGCCGTCTGCTCCACGGTCATGGAGCCGGACTCCAGCACGCCGGAGTGGAGGAACTTGCCGCCCTTGTCTTTCTGCACGTCAGTAACACGGAAGAGGCCGGTCTCGGTGCGAATAACGCCGTGGTCGGCCACCTGACCGCCCATCTCGGCGTAAAACGGCGTCTGATCCAGAACGACCACGCCGGAATTACCCTCGTTCAAAGCGGAGCAAACCTCGCCGTCTGTCACGAGCGCAAGGATCTTGCCCTCGCCGGTAAGGCTGTCATAACCAGTGAACACGGTCGGCGTGGCGTCGAGACCGAGGTCGATACCAGCCCATGCGAGATCACCAAGCGCCTCGCGCGCCTTGCGCGCGCGGACACGCTGCTCCTCCATGAGATCCTTGAAGCCCTGCTCATCGACAGTCATGCCCTGCTCCTCAACCATCTCACGCGTGAGGTCGAGCGGGAAGCCGTAGGTGTCATAGAGCTTGAAGGCGTCCGCACCAGAGAAAACGGTCTCATTCTTCGCCTTGTGCTCCTGCAGCAGACCGGAGAAAATGTCCATGCCTGCGTCGATCGTCTTGCCGAAGTTCTGCTCTTCGTTGAGGATGACGCGGGTGATATACTCCTGCTTTTCGCGCAGCTCGGGGTACTGGCACTCGTTCTCCTGCACGACGGTTTCGACCACCTGCCAGAGGAAGGGGTCGTTGACGCCGAGGAGCTTGCCGTGACGGGCGGCGCGTCGGAGCAGACGGCGCAGCACATAGCCGCGACCCTCGTTGGAGGGCAGCACGCCGTCGCAGATCATCATCACGCCGGAGCGGATGTGATCGGTGATGACGCGGAGGGACACGTCCACCTTATCGCTGTCTCCGTAATGCGCACCGGTGAGCTCGCTCACCTTGTGCGTGATGTTCATGACGGTATCAACGTCGAACAGGCTCTCCACGCCCTGGCAGACAACAGCCAGACGTTCCAGGCCCATGCCGGTGTCGATGTTCTTCTGAACAAGGTCGGAATAGTTGCCGTTGCCGTCGTTGTCAAACTGGGAGAAAACGTTGTTCCAGACCTCCATATAGCGGTCGCAGTCGCAGCCGGGCGCACAGTCGGGCTTGCCGCAGCCGTACTTCTCGCCGCGGTCATAATAGACCTCGGAGCAGGGGCCGCAGGGTC
>JAZPZZ010000172.1:0-4064 GCA_045544935.1 Oscillospiraceae bacterium
GGCGGCACGGCCAGCAGCACCAGCGCTACCACGGCAGGCGCCGTACCGGTACCGATCAGCGGCACCATCAGCAGCAGAACAGCTAAGCTCGGGATCACGCGCAGGATGCTGAACAGCGCCGTCACCGCCTTTTGACTCCTCGGGTGGCGCACACACAGGAATCCCGCCGGGACGCCGATGAGCACCGCGACGAGCAGCGCGATCAGGCTGACCTTGATATGTGCGCCAAGCATGGAGAGAAACCGTGCGCTGTTGGTCTCAAAATAGCTTACAATCTGTGCCGTCATGGTTTATCCTTTTCAAATTTCAGGCGGTGGATTCTTACTTCCTCCACCGTGCGCTGGGTGCCTCTGGCATATCGGATCTCCGGCCAGCCGAAGCCGATCATCACGCCGATGTAGTGTTCCTCCGGGATACGCAGCATGGCGCGCACCTCCGGCATATTTATCAATGCGTCCTTGGGGAAAGTCATCATCACGGCACCGAGACCGTTCGCAGCGCAGAGCAGCTCGAAGTACGCCGCAGCCGTCATCACATCCTCCACCGGCTCGCCCTTACCCAGCGGCGCGTGGGGGATCAGCAGATAGGGCGCGGAGCAAAACAGCATCTCCGGCCTGACCGTCTGCTCCCAGCGCTTCATGTCCGCGTAGGACGGCGCGTCAAATCCGGCGGGATAGACGCCTTTGGCGGCCAACTGCTCCATTCTCCCATAGGCGATGGCGCGAAACCGATCCATCTGCGTCCGGTCGTCGATGATCGTTAATTCCACCTGCTGCTTGTTGCCGCCGTTCGGGGCGTTGGCAAGGGTATGCAGCATGTCATCGATCAGCGCCGGCGGCACATCCTTTTTCAAATAGCGGCGGCAGGAGTGCCGGTTTCGGATCAGCGCATCCAAAACCGGTACTGCGGTCTCCGGTGCAACGGGCCTCACGCTGTTCTCCGGCGTCTTTCCGAAGATGGAGATCGCGCCCTTCGGGCAGACGGCAAAACAGTGCTCACATTTCCAGCAGCCGTTCCAGCCGAATGAATTGATCTCGTCCATCTCACATTTGCGCTCCGCGTTCAGATGCAGCACCCCGCCGGGGCAGACCTTTACGCACAGGCCGCAGCCGATGCATTTTTCTGTGTCCAGTCGAAATTGTGCAAGGTTCATGCGATATTTCCTCCCTTGCATTGATTCACAACCCAGAGATCGGCAAGGCGATCTGTGAAGGCGTTTCCGAGAGGGACTTCACCCCATCTGACTGTCCCGTTGCCGCAGATCACAAGGCAGGCTAAGTCGTCCGTCTTGTTCTGATACGCGGATTGTTCCGGCTCAGTCAGAAGCGAAAATGTCACCTGCTCCTCCCGAAGGATTTCCAGTACGAGCCAGAGTGTCGGCGGATTCCCCAGAAGGAGGAAATGTGCGGTTTTCCCGCAGAGCAGGCAGAAGTCCAGACAATTGTAGATTGTGTCCTCCATCCGCTCGGCGGGCATGGAATCCAGATTGAGTTTGAATGTAAATGGCGTATCCATTTCTCCCGCCTCCTTTTCCTCTATTTTACAGATGCGCGAAATGCCGCACAAGTACGCACCTTTTTGTAACTGCGTCTTGCAAATAATGGAAGCTTGCAGTATAATTTGACTGTAACATTCATTTTGAAAGTATTTGAGGTGCTTTTTATGCGAACCAAACAGGACATCCTGCCCGATTGCCCCGTGGCGACGACGGTCTCTTTGATCGGCAGCAAGTGGAAGCTGCTCATTCTGCGCAACTTGCTTGGCCGCCCGTGGCGGTTCAATGAGCTGCAGCGCAGCATCGAGGGCATCAGCCAGAAGGCGCTAACCGAGGCCCTCCGCTCGATGGAGGCCGACGGTATCGTGGCGCGCAAGGTCTATCCCGAAGTCCCGCCGCGGGTGGAATACTCGCTCACAGAGCTCGGCGAATCCATGCGCCCGATCATCCAGGGCATGGAGTCCTGGGGCTTGGGCTACCAGAAGCTGGTCGCGGAAGCGGCGGAATAAGCTACGGGGCAAGTCCGTCAAGGTTTGCCCCGACTCAATTCTGCTCAAATGTCACGGTGGCGGCCTCTTCAAAGAAGTCCGTCTGATACGGCGCGTCAAAGGCGTTGTCAAAGCAGGTTTTCTCGATGGGAAACCGCTTGCCGCTCATTATCGGATTCGGTTTGAAATCCGCTGCTGGATAGCCGATATAAAGCATATTGTTGATCTCATATTCGTCCGGGATGCCAAGCAGCGCCCGGGCTTTTTCATGGTCAAAATAGCTGATCCACACCGTGCCGAGACCGAGACTCGCCGCCTCCAGCATCATGTGGGTGGAGACGATGGTAGCGTCGGTGGAGCCGCTGCTCTGGCCGTTTTGCGGGTGCATCCAGCAGGCGGTTTTGTCCCAGCAGGTCATGAGCACCAACGGCGCGCCGTAATAATAGACGTTGTGCTGCTTGTCGCCGGCATCGCATTCCTCGGCGATGTCCACATAGCGCTTGTCATATCCGAAGGTACAGAACTGCCGCACCTTGTTGAGGCTCTCCGTTGTGTTCAGCACCAGCACGCGCTGTGGCTGATAATCCACCGCCGTGGGACTCCAGCGGCCCGCCTCCAGGATCAGATCCAGTTTTTCCTTCTCCACCGGTCGCTGCGAAAAACTGCGCACGGTCACGCGCATTTTGGAAATGTCACGAAAGTCCATCTCAGTTCCTCCCTTTCAGAATCGGGCTCAGGCGTTTATACAGCAGCATGGTGACGAGGCTCACAACTAGTCCCTTGAGGATGTTCAGCGGCAGGGCGTTGAGCAGCACCACGTCCAGCTTCGAGTGAATGAACGGGATCACCGCCGCGAAGGCCTCGATCATTTCATCCATGGGCATGAAGATCTCGAACATCGGCAGCAAGATGAAGTAATTCGCCAGCGCTGCCATGACGCCCATGCAGAGGCTCCCGACCGTGCAGCCAATCAGCGCCGTTTTGCGGGATTTGTGCTTCTGGTAGATCAACCCTGCCGGGAACACCAGCGCCGCGCCCATGAGGAAGTTTGCCAGCTCCCCGATACCGCCGGTTTGGGTCTGGAACAGATGCAGCGCGTTTTTCACTGCCTCGATCACGACGCCCCACAGCGGCCCATAGGCGAAGGCGCCAATCAGTGACGGAAGATCCGAAAGATCAAACTTCGCAAAGCTCGGTGACAGCGGCATCGGAAACTCCAGAAACTGCAGCACGAACGCCACCGCCGCGAGCATCGCGGTCCCGACCAGCTTTCTCAAATTTCTGTTCTTTTGCATGGTTGTTTGCTCCTTTCCGGAGAACGCAAAAGCGCCCTAAATGCACAAACATTCAGAGCGCTTTTGCAGTCTTCTCCCATCCGGACTGTGACCGTCGGTACCGGAATTTCACCGGTTCAGCCTTGCGGCTCGCGGACTTTACCGCCGGTGGGGACTTCCACCCCGCCCTGAAGAATGATTGGTTGCATGATGAAATTACCATAGAATTGCCTGCCTGTATAGTACGCACCTTTTTGTAACTGCCTTATGATCAGAACAGGCGAAAAGCACGAAAGATCGACTGCGCCAATCTTCCGTGCTTCTTTTATTCAGTTTTCAATCAAATCTTTTCGTACGAGTTCCTCGGCTCGGCGGCGGATGCTGTTCATGTGCTGCACCCATGCCATCTGGTCTTCCGCTTTTTGCCGCTCGGTGACTCCCTCGAGCTCGGCCATTTGGGTCATGAGTCGATCCATCATCTCTTCGGCACCTCGATTGATCTCCTCCAAGTGGGCGTTCAGTATACCGCTGAAAAGCATTCCTGTGTAAAGCGGCCGCTTTACTGTCCGAAGGTATTGCCGCCTGCGCTCGCCCCAGATGCCGATATGCGACGATTCCGGTGCAATCAAATCTGGGATCAGATAATCTCCTTCCCAATGGTAAGTCAAGTTGTTACACATTCCAGAACCCTCCTCCAAAAGCACGCGTCCGGTGTGTCGATGACCGTCAGGATCAGCTGCTCCAGATAGGGGCGGAGCAGGCTGCCCGTGGGGAGTTCGTTGCGCCAGTCGTACAGCGCCTTAACGA
>JAZPZZ010000173.1:0-6014 GCA_045544935.1 Oscillospiraceae bacterium
GTGATGAAGCTCCAGGCGAGGTAGATCGCGAGGGCAAGGGCCCAGTAGACGGCGGCGATGGGCTCATTGCGGCGGTTTTCCGCCTTGCGGACGGGGCTGTACTCGCCGTCCTGCAGGAGGATGCTGTAGCCCGCCTGACGGACGCAGGTGCGCACGATCAGATAGACGCCGGCCGCCACGACGGCGAGCAGCGCCGCCGCGCCGGAGGCCATGGCAAAGTCATTCTCATCCCCGAAAAACAGGAGCATGAGGAAGATCGGCAGCACCGAGAGCACGCAGAGCACGATGCCGAGCACGAGCAGACGGGTGTGGGTCGGCGCATACTGATCGCGGCGCTCGCGGACCATGCCGTCGACGCCGTAGGCCGTGTCGAGCGCCTGCTTTTCGAGCGCGTCAAACCGGCCGAGGCGGATGCCGCTCGTGATGAACAGCGGCAGCGCCGCGCCGATGCACAGAAACAGCACGACGGCGCCGATGCCGGTGGCCTGGTTCTCCGTGAGCGCGATCAGGCCGTATTCCTGCGCGACCTCGAGCAGGATGAGCACGATCGGCGAGAGGATGCAGAGCGCCACGCCGAGGGCGATGCGCGCGGAGGCCACGATGCGCGTCTGCAGAAAGTCGTTCGCCTCCTCCATCTCCACGCGGCGGAGCGGTTCATCAAAGCCTTTGTCCGTGGGGATCTCTTCGGATTGGCTTGCCTCCAGAGAATCCTTTAATAAATAATCGGTGCTGACGCCGAAGAGATCGGACATGGCGAGGATGCGGTTCATATCGGGCACGGACTGCGCGCCTTCCCACTTGGAGATGCTCTGGCGGCTGACGCCGAGCTTCTCGGCGAGCTCCTCCTGCGACCATCCGTTTTTCTTTCTGAGGTCGATGATTTTGTCGGCAAGGATCATGGTGATCTTCCTTTCGTGTTCGGATGGCCACATCATACCGCGGCATCCCCGCAAACACCATACAGCAGGCTTTGCAATTTGTCAACCGGCGGTTTGCAGCGGGCGCAACCGGGGAAAAAAGGCAGAAAAACAGGACAAAATGCGGTTGCGTGTCGATTTTTGCTATGTTAAAATGAATCAAACAGCGAGGAGAGGAAGGATCTCATGAAAAAAGCTCTGACCACCATCATCGCGGTTCTGCTGCTGGCGGCGCTGCTCGCTTCGACCGCTCTGGCGGACGCCGGACTGCAGAATTTCAGGGAGAAGGCGCCCTATGACGGCCGCTTCATCGACGTGCCGCAGAAGGCGTGGTACTACGAGAGCGTGGCAAAGGCCACGAGCTTCGGGCTGCTGCGCGGCATGACGAACACGACCTTCGCGCCGACGGGAAAGCTGACCGTCGCCGAGGCCATCACGCTCGCGGCGAGAATGCACAGCATCTACCAGACCGGGAGCGAGCGCTTCACGCAGGGCAAGCCGTGGTATCAGGTCTATGTGGACTATGTGCTGCAAAACGGCATTCTGGACAAGGCGCGCTCGGACTATGACAAGCCGATTTCGCGCGCGTTTTTCTCCATGATCCTCTCCAACGCCTTCCCGGACGAGGCGCTGCCGGTGATCAACGAGATCCCGGAGGGATCAATTCCGGACGTGCATCTGGCAGACCCCCACCACAACGCGATGTACCGCCTCTTCCGCGCGGGCATTCTGACCGGATATGACGCCACGGGCGAGGCCAAGCCCAATCAGTCGATCCTCCGCTCCGAGGCCGCGGCCATTCTCATCCGCATGGCGGACCCGAACGCGCGCAAGACCGTGGTCCTCACGGACACGATCACGCTCTACTATCCCGACGGGACGAGCAGGGAGTTCCCCGCCGAGAAGCTCGCCGAGATGGAGACGCAGGGCTGGTATCGCTATCCCGTGATCCGCGTTTACAACGCGACGGGCTCCTCCGTCATCCGCAAGGAAAATCTGGAGAAGATCCTCCGGCAGGGCTGGTCCACGGAGCCGTTCGCCGTGCTGCCGAGCCAGTTTAAGAGCAGCACAAGCACCTCCATCCCTGTGCTGAACATCGACACCGGCGGCGCGGAGGTGTTGAGCAGAGAAAATTATGTAAACTGCAAAGTGAGCACCTACAACGTGCCGAACAGCCAGGCCGTGACGAACGCGGCGGGCGGCGTGCGCGTGCGCGGCAACTCCGCGAGCTACTACGGCAACGTGAGCATGATTCGCACGCATCAGGTTCCCTACCGGATCAAATTCGACAGCAAGGTGAATCTGCTCGGCCTCAACGACGGCGCGAAGTGCAAAAGCTGGGTGCTGCTCATTAACAACGGCGGCACGGTCGACTCTCTGAAAAACGGCATTGCGCTGCGCATGGGCCGCATGATCGTCGACCGGGACGGCTATTACTGCTCCGACGGCCGGTACGTGAATCTGTTCATGAACGGAAAGTACATGGGCGTCTATCTCCTCTGCGAGCAGCAGCAGGTGAACAAAAACCGCGTGAACGTGGCCGAGCCCGAGGACGGCAACACGGACGTGCGCGTGGGCTATCTCGTGGAGATCGACAACTACTCCGAGGAGCCGTGCTTCCGCATGAACTACGAGGGCGCGACCGTGACGGACGTAAACGGCACGACGCGCACCTTCCGCGGCAACGACTATTCCGTGAAGAGCGACACCTTCAGCCAGGCGCAGGTGGACTTCATCGCCAAGTACATCCGCGGCGTGTTCCAGATCGTCTATCAGGCCTGCGAGAAGGGCAATTATCTGACGTTTGACGCCAACTACAACGTGGTGAAGTCCTCCTTCACGAACGCGAAGGACTGCATCAGCGCCGTGGCGGACGTGCGCTCGATGGCGGATTTGTACATCCTCTATGAGATCATGTGCGACTTCGACTGCGGCGAGGGCAGCTTCTACATGTGCGTGGACTTCTCCGCGGGCAGCAAGTGCCCGAAGCTCACCTTCACCGCGCCGTGGGACTTTGAATGGACCTGCTCCGGCAGCGCGACGGGCAGCCTCTTTGCCAGCGCGTTCCGCTCCTCGAGCTTCATCAGCCAGTACGGCGATCGCTCGAACCCGTGGTTCATCGTGCTCTACAAGCAGGGCTGGTTCCGCGACATTGTGAAGCAGCGCTGGAAGGAGATCGGCGGACCCGGCGGCGTGGCACAGTGCATCGCCGAGGAGAACGCGCTGATCGATCAGTATGCGGCGGACATGAACCGCAAGGACAGCTACACCGCCGACGCCGCGCGCGCGAATCTCAGATGGATTCAGAACCGCGCGAACTGGCTGAACACCATTTGGGGATAACGCAACTCAAAGGAGAGCCTGCAAAACAGGCACTCCTTTGTACTGCTCGCGCGCCATCGCCCTCGGCTTTGCCTCGGTTGGTCGGCGCGAGGGCTTGCGTAACGCTGCGCCTTAGGGAGTTTTTCCGCCGCGCATGTCGCCGGAAAAACGGATTTGATGATTTCGCGCGTTGCGCGAACTCTGCGAGGCTGCGGGGCGCCGAGGTCGTCGCCCTCTACGTGGAGTGCGGTCGAGTTCGCCGGGGAAAAAGTGAAAAAATGGTGCATACTGCCGGGACGTTGAGGACGCCGTCCCCTACAAAAAAGAGACCGCTTCCGGTCTCTTTTTATTTTGGGAAGGTCAGCGTGATGGTGGTGCCTTGTTCCGGCTCGCTCTCGAGCGCGATGGCGGCGTTGTGAAACTGCGCGCCGTGCTTGACGATGGAGAGGCCGAGGCCGGTGCCGCCGATGGATTTGGAATGGCTCTTGTCCACGCGGTAGAACCGCTCGAAGACGCGGCTCTGGTGCTCCGGCGGGATGCCGATGCCGGTATCGGCGACGGAGAGGACGGCGGCGCCGCCCTGCTCTGAAACCGTCACCGTGACGCCGCCGCCGGGGCGGTTATACTTGACGGCATTGTCGCAGAGGTTATAGAGAATCTCTCCGAGCAGGCGCCAGACGCCCTGCACGCAGACGTGGTCCCCCTCCAGTCGGAAGGAGACGTTTTGCTTCGCGGCGGTTTCGCGGAGAGAGTCGATCGTGTCCGCGGCGAGGTCATAGAGATCGACGGTCTCGCGCTCGGGCTCGAAGCCCTCCTCGTCGAGGCGGGAGAGGTGGATGATATCGTTCACAAGGTCGATCAGGCGCTGGGACTCGCGGTAGATATCGGCGGAGAACTCGCGCACCTTTTCCGCCGGCACGGCGCCCTGCGCCATGAGCTCGGCAAAGCCGGAGATGGACGTGAGCGGCGTCTTGAGCTCGTGCGAGACGTTGGCGGAAAACTCCTTGCGCAGGGTCTCGCGCTCGGCGTTCTGCTGCGCGATGGTGCGCTTCTGCTCCTGGATGCGCTCCAGGAGCGGCGTGAGCTCCGGATAGGGCGCGGCGGCGTCGGCATGGTCGAGGTCCATCTCGTTGATCGGGCGGACGATGCGCTTGGACGCCTGAAAGGCCACAATCAGGCTCAGCAGCGCCGCGAGCACGACGACCCAGAGGGCCGGCGTGACGGAGACGATGGCCGTGCGCACGGCGGAGAGCGGGCGGCTCAGGCGCAGAACGGTGCCGTCGGCACAGAGGCGGGCGACGTACATGGTCTGCACGCCGCTGCTGCCGCTTTGGCGGATGCCCTGCCCCTCGCCAGCGGAGAGCGCCGCCTGCACCTCGGGGCAGGCGAGCTGATTCGACTCGTTCGGAAACTCGTTATCATAGATCACGCTGCCGTCCGGCCGGATCCATGTGACGCGGTTGATGCTGCCGAGGGAGCGGAGATAGTCCTCCCCGCAGAGCAGGACGCCCTGCTCGGCATAGACCGCCTCCTGCCGGAGGGCGGCATAGGTCTCATCCTGCGCCTGCGAATAGCGCAGGACGAAAAACACCGCGGTCGTGAAGACCAGCACCAGCAGGCCGACGAGCAGGCTTGTGCGGAAGATGGACCGGCTCATCCCTCGCGGTCCTCCAGCCGATAGCCCACGCCGCGCACGGTCTGGATGCGGCTGCCGACGGGGCCGAGCTTCTGGCGCAAGGTGCGGATGTGCACATCGAGGGTGCGGTTTTCCCGCTCGGCGCTGAGCCCCCAGACCTTATCCATGAGCACCTCGCGCGTGAGCACGCGGCCCTGATTTTCCAGCAGCGTGCACAGGAGCAGAAATTCCTTATACGTCAGCTGGACCTGTTTGCCGCCGATGCGCGCCTCGTGCCGGTCCGGACAGACATAGAGCTCTCCCACGCGGTATTCGACGCTCTCGCGGCTGGGCTCGGTGCGGCGCAAAACCGCGCGGACGCGCGCGACGAGCTCCATCATGCCGAAGGGCTTGGAGATATAGTCGTCCGCGCCGGCATCGAGCCCCTGCACGCGGTCGTATTCCGTATTCTTCGCCGTCATCATAATGACGGGCACGTTCGCCGTGACCGGGTCTGCGCGCAGGCGGTGCAGCACGGAGATGCCGTCCTCGCCGGGGAGCATGATATCGAGCAGGATCAGCGCGGGCGTCTGCTGCGCCATGGCTGCCCAGAACGATTCGGCCTCGGAGAAGCCCTCCGCCGGGAACTGCTGGCTCTCCAGCGCATAGATGACAAGCTTTCGAATGCTGTCGTCATCCTCCAGAAGATAGATCATCAGATTCACCTCAAACAGAGAGTACCATAGTACGGAGGCATTTTCCAGTGATTTTACATAGATTTAACATACCGTCGGTGACGGATTTTACATTGCGTGGGTAAACTTATTTATGTATGCAAAGAGAGAAAGGAGATTCCCGGTATGGGTGTTTCAGAAATCATCGCTCTGCTGAGCGGTGTGGCGCTGTTCCTTTTCGGCATGTCGCTGATGGGCGACGGGCTGAAGTCCGTATCCGGCGACAAGCTGGAGCCGATTCTCTACCGCCTGTCGAGCACGCAGCTGCGCGGCGTGCTGCTCGGCACAGGCGTGACCGCTGTCATTCAATCCTCCTGCGCGACGAGCGTGATGGTCGTCGGCTTCGTAAACTCCGGCATGATGAAGCTGCGGCAGGCCATCCCCGTGATCCTCGGCTCCATTCTCGGCACGAGCATCACGGGCTGG
>JAZPZZ010000174.1:0-6191 GCA_045544935.1 Oscillospiraceae bacterium
CGGTATCGCGGGCTCTCTATTTGCATAAAAAGGGCTGCCGGTAAAAACCGACAGCCCTAACCCGCGATGCCGTGTGATCCCAAATATAACCTGCACGAAGAGCAGGTGGGTCGCCTCCCCACTGGATCCTTGCTTCCAACATCCAAAGACGGTACAAGCCGCTCCGGGAGGCCTGCAATCCTCAGCGGGAGTTTATCCGGCGTCCCTTATAAGAGATGTGGGTCTAAATGGGATCTAAGCAAACCTTGCTCCACGCACACCGCAGGACTCGGATCAGTCCTCTTCCTCTTCCGACTCGAGGATCTGCATATAGGTCTCATAGACCAGATCCAGCTCGTCGTCATCGTCGATGGAGGCGTAGACCTCCATGCCGTCCTCCTCTTCGATGCGGAGCAGAATGATGCCGTAATCGGGATCGGTCTCCTCCATATCGGCGGGGAGCGCCGCCATATATTCCTGACCATTCACCTCGAACGAGCCGAGCACCTCCAGATCGAAGGTTTCGCCATTTTCGTCCTCGATGGTCAACAGGTCCATGCCGAGATCTTCGTCCATAACGCAGTCTCCTTTTTCTGTTTTCTGTGGTTTCATTTTACCGCATACGAACGCAGAAAGCAAGAGAATTCAGAAGAATTCAGAATTCATCCGCTGAAGTCCTCCAGCAGCAGAACGAGCTGCTCGCGGCTGCCGACCGTGAGACCGCCCTCCAGAAGGCGCTGATCGGCCCGGCGCAGCGAATCGGTGCGGATGGCGGTGATCTGCACCGGCTCGCGCGGCTGCGACGGAGCGAACACGCTCACATAGCCCCGGTAATCCCGGAGAACAAACTGCGCCGACAAGCCGTCATAGCTCACAGGCGCCGCCGCCGGACGCCGAAAGCTGCGGGCGCACAAAACCGCGCAGACGAGCGCGAAAACGACGAGCACACCGACCGCAGACGCTTTGAAAACCGGATTTCGCATGACAGATCACACCTCTCTCAAGGCTTAGTCTTTACAATTTCTGAATTTGCGATTCATATTTCCGGAATTCGGGCAAAAGCGGTTGTGCGGCGTTGACAATCTGTGGTATACTATCATGAGTATCCTGGCATTTTTACGCAAGGGAGGTGTCTGCACACCGATGGCATCCAGAAGCAAGAAAAGCAAGGTCCGCTCCGTGGCTGACGGGACGGCCAGCGCGACGGCAAGCGTCGCCGGGTCGATCCTGCGCACCATCGGCACGATCTTTCTGATCTTCATCGTGACGGCACTGCTGTTCATGTGCATCTTCGCTTACTACGTCAAGACCTGCCTGTCCACCGAGCTGGACGTCCAGCTGGAGGACTTCACCGTCTCGCTCTCGAGCTCGATCCTCTATCAGGACGCAAACGGCGGCTGGCAGAAGCTCGTCGGCCTCTCCAGTCTGGAGAAGCGCGTCTGGGTGGATTATGACGAAATCCCCGAGGATCTGATGCACGCGGCGGTCTCGATCGAGGACCAGCGCTTTTATCAGCATAAGGGTGTGGACTGGTACCGCACGACGGGCGCGTTTGTGAACATGTTCCTCGGCATGCGCAACGACTTCGGCGGCTCCACGATCACACAGCAGCTCATCAAAAACCTCACGCATCAGGACGATATCACCGTGCAGCGCAAGCTGCTGGAGATCTTCCAGGCGCTGCAGCTCGAGAAGAACTACAGCAAGGAAGAGATCATGGAGTGGTATCTGAACGTGATCTACTTCGGCGAGGGCTCCTACGGCATCTACACCGCCGCGGAGACCTACTTCAACAAGGCCCCGAAGGACCTGACGCTCTCGGAATGCGCGAGCATCGTGAGCATCACGAACAATCCCTCGAAGTACGACCCCTTCATCAGCGCGGAGAACAACAACGCCCGCCGCATCACCGTGCTCGACAAGATGTATGAGCTGGAGTTCATCACGAAGGAGCAGCACGACGCCGCCGTGGCGGAGGAGCCCGCCTTCGTGCACACGGAGACGGAGACGTCGACCAACACGGTATACAGCTACTACGCCGAGACCGTCATCGACGACGTCATCCGCGCGCTCATGGCCGACCGCAGCATCAGCCGCGACACGGCCAAGCAGCTGCTCTATCAGGGCGGCTATCAGGTCTACTCCTGCTACGATCCGCAGATCCAGTCGATCGTCGATTCCTACTACACCGATCTGAGCAAGCTGCCCGTCGGCACGAGCGCCTCGGGCCAGCAGTTTGAGTCCGCCATCGTGATTCTCGACCCCTACACGGGCGAGATTCCCGCGCTCTGCGGCGGCACCGGCCCGAAGACGATCAACTTCGGCACGAACCGCGCGACGCAGTCGCAGCGTCCGCCCGGATCGTCCATCAAGCCCATCGCGGTCTACGGTCCGGCGATGGAGCTCGGCCTCATCACGCAGAACACGCTGGTCAACGACTCCCCGAACATCAAGCTCAAGGGCACGAGCTGGTATCCGAAAAACTCCGGCGGCGGCAACTATGGCGTCATCACCATCCGCCGCGGCCTGCAGAGCTCGCTGAACACCGTTTCGGCGCAGATTCTCGACAAGCTCACCCCGCAGGTCTCCTTCCAGTTCCTGAAGGAGAAGCTGGGCGTAACGAGTCTCGTGGACGCCGACTGCGACTACGCGCCGCTCTCCCTCGGCCAGCTCACCAACGGCATCACCGTGCGTGAGATGGCGCAGGCCTACAGCGCGTTCGTCAACGACGGCACCTTTACCTACGCGAGAACCTTCAACTACGTGACGGATTCCGCCGGAAACGTGGTGCTGGAGAACCCTGCCCGCACAATCACCGCGTTCAAGCAGAACGTGGCGTGGAACATCGCGGACATGCTCTTCAACGCCGTCAACGCCGGCACCGGCACGGAGGCGCGCCTGTCGAACATGCCCGTCGCCGGCAAGACCGGCACGACGACCGCGGACTATGACCGCTGGTTCGTCGGCTTCACGCCGTACTACGTGGCCGCGGTCTGGACCGGCTATGACACGAACGAGAAGATCGTGGTCTACGGCAACCCCGCCGCGCAGATCTGGGGCAACATCATGTCGCAGGTTCACGCGAATCTGCCGTACAAGGCGTTCCCGACGCCGGAGATCGGCAAGCCGACCGGCATCTTCGGCAACCTCGTCATCGCGACGCCGACGCCGACCCCGACGGCAACACCGGCCGCAACCAAAGCGCCGGACCCGACGAAACCGCCGGACACGCCGCCGGAGGAGAACAATCCATAAAGCAAAAAACAGCAGGAAGTCAAAACGACTTCCTGCTGTTTTTCATTTGTAGAGATTCTGGATCGCGCCGAAGGCAATGCACCGGTCGCGCGCGCCGATCTGCTGCAGATCATCGAGCATCAGCACAATGCGGATGGCCCGCAGCGCCAGCATAGACTCGCTGGCCAGCGCGAGCAGCATGAGGCCGGTGAACGCCGTGGCGTTGGTAAACCGCATGCGGCCCTTGACCTCGAAGCACGCTTTCTCGATGCGGCTGAATTTCGCGAGAACGCGGTTCAGCTGGCAATAGACCTCCGTGAAGCTGGCCGTATCGATAGCCTCATCCAGCACCGTCTGGCCGTCATAGTCGATCCGCATCCGGCTGTGAAGCTCGCTCGGCATGCACCTGAACGCCGTTTTGGGCGGCACAATGTGGCGGAGCGTCGCGACGGCCCTGCGCTCCTCGCCGAGCACCCAGTGCTCGTCCACGGTCTCGATGCAGTCGCGCTTCGGGCAGATGCGCAGCAGCTCCTCCTCGGAGCCGCTCGTGCGGCCCTGCGCGCGCAGATGGGCATAGAAGCTGGAGGCGGAGCTGAGCACCTCGAACAGGTGCAGGCACTGCGCCTCCCCCGCCGTGGGGCAGACACGGCAGAATTCCCCGAAGGGCCTGCCGCGCAGGATGCGGCCCATGCAGCGCTCGAGATGCTGAAAATCGCACAGTCTGCCGAGACCGCCGTGGCTGTTCCGGTCGAGGCTCACGCCATGGACGGTACCATCCCAGCGCACGAGAATCGTGGCGACGATGGTCTCCTCGAGCGGAATGCCGCCGAAGCGGTAGATGCTCTTCTGCCATGCGGTGACGATCACACCGTGCTCCGCAGGCACACAGTTCGTGCCCCGATAGCGCGTGATGAGCGATTTGAAATCAAAACTGCGCGTCTTGAAGATGAAATCGTGGTCAAAGGCGACGTTGCGGCGGTCCAGATCCCGCTGCAGCGTCAGAGACATTCGATATGACCCTCCTGCACGAGACAGAGCACATCGTTGAACGTCTCAATCTTGGTAATGGCTTCATCCGGGATGCGGATGTTGAACTCCTCCTCCGCCTGCGCGGCAATGTCCGCGAAGTCAAAGGACGTCAGACCGAGATCGGCAATCAGCCGGGTGTCGGACTGGATCGTTTCAGGGTTCACGTCGGCAGCTTCGGCCAGAATTTCTTTCAGTCTTTCTTCCATGAGGGGTTCTCCTTTCGCCGTTCATAGCGTTTGATTTTCTGTGTCGCGGTCTTTTCAAAGGGCTCGGTGCGCATCACGAGATCGCCGATCTGCTGATAGGCGCTCACGGTGCGGTTGACGCCGCTGATCGCGAGCCAGAGGCTCTCCCGATCCGGAAACCGCTGCGGATCGGCCCAGACCTCGGCGGTGATGCAGCCGTTTCGTTCATAAACCACCGCGTCGAGAATGCCTTCCACGCGGTAGAGCTTCTGCTCGAGCGCCTCGGGAGAGACGTTCTGGCCGTTGGAGAGGACGATGAGGTTTTTGCACCGTCCGTCGTAGTAGAGATATCCGTCGTCGTCAAAATGGCCGAGGTCGCCGGTGTGGAACCAGCCGTCCTGATAGGCCGCGGCGGTGGATTCGGGATCGTGATAATACCCGGCGGAAACGCTCTCGCCGCGCACGCAGATTTCGCCCTCGATGATCCGCACCTCGCAGCTGGGAAACACGCGGCCGATCGAGCCGGGGCGATTGTGCTCGGGCGTGTTGCAGGCCACGATCGGCGAGCACTCCGTGATGCCGTAGCCCTGCAGGACGGTGATGCCCAGGCTGTCGAAAAACGTAATCAGCTCCGGATCGAGCGCGGCGCCGCCGCAGACAAAGTAACGGAGATTCTTTCCGAGCGTCTCATACACCTCGCCGAACAGCCTGTGCGAAATGTCGATCCCGCGCCGGCGGAACTTGAGGCTGATGCGCATGGCCTTTTGCAGCTGCTCGATTTTGCCGCGGCGCCTGGCCTGCGCGAGGATCTCCTTCTTGATCGTATACAGCAGGAGCGGCACCGTGACGATGATGGTGGGCTGGTATTTTTTCAGATTTGCCTTGACAGAGCGGAGGCTCTGGTTGATATAGAGCGTGCCGCCGCAGTGCAGCGCGCCGACGATGTTCGTCATCATCTCGAAGGTGTGGCTCGGCGGCATGACGCTCAGGCCCGTGTCCTTCGCCGAGAGCGGCAGGATGGGCATGGCGGCGGAGACCATCGCGCCGAGGTTGCGGTGCGTCAGCATGACGCAGCGGCTCTGCTCGGTGGTGCCGCTGGTGAAATAGAGCGCGCAGAGATCCTCCGGCTGCAGGGGCGGGAACGTGGCCGCGCCGACGGAATCGAGGTCATAGAGCAGCGCGTGCAGCTCGAAGATCTCGAGCCCCGGCAGGTCTTCGCGCAGGGCGACGGCGTCCTTCTCGCAGCTCTTGTCATAGAGGAGGATGGCGCTGTCGGACTTTTGAAGACAGTACGCCTGGTCGGAAAGCGGCGAGCCGTAATAGAGCGGGACGACGGCGCAGCCGCTGCTGATCACGGCGAAGAAGCACGTGAGCCAGGCGGCGCAGTTGGGCCCCAGCAGCGCGACGTGGCATCCGGTCTGGCCGCGGCGGGAGATCCAGCTTCCGAACTGGCCGCAGGCCTCGAGCAGGCCCTGCCCCGTGACAAACGGGAATTCCGGGTCCTGGCTCAGGAAAAACTGGGTCTGCGGGAACTGCTCTCCGGCATGAAACACAAGCTGACGCAGATCGGCATACAGCTGTGTGCGATCGGCCTGCATGTTTCATCACCCTCCCGTTATGAATGATTATAATACATCTTATTATAGCATTTTACCATTCGATTCATGACACGTCAATTCCTCAGAATGTCAAAAAAAATTTTTTTCGACATTCTGAAAGGGGTACTCGCGCTTATCGCCCTTCGGTTGGTCGGCGCGAGGGGCG